>CALFJC010000056.1 GCA_937877655.1 uncultured Selenomonadales bacterium | reverse complement strand
ATTCATTTTGACAACGCGCATTATCGAAAAGACATTGCGGCGCGAGCTTTGTAATAAAAAATTTTTCAATAAAAAAATCCCTCCGATTTGGAGGGATAATTTTTTTTAGCCGAGCAAATAAATATCGCGGGGCTGTCAACAAAATTTATCGTTGCGTTGAAGTGATTCATTTTGACAACGCGCATTATCGAAAAGACATTGCGGCGCGAGCTTTGTAATAAAAAATTTTTTCCATAAAAAATCCCCTTCCGAAATCGGAGGGGGAAATTTTTTTAGCCGAGCAAATGCATGTCACGAGCTTGTTCGCGCAAATGGGCAATTCTGTCGTCTGTCGGCGGGTGCGTCGAAAATAAATTCTTCAAAGCTTTTTTCGAGTTCTCCAAAGGATTGATTATGAACATGTGCGCGGTTGCAGTTCCCGCTTGCGGCATGGGCGCGGAGTGTTGCGCGTAGTATTCGATTTTCTCCAGCGCGTCGGCAAGATAAATCGGGTTTCCGCAAATTTCTCCGCCTGTTTTATCTGCGTCATATTCCCGCGACCTTGAAACTGCCAACTGAATTAAAGAAGCGGCTATCGGCGCAAGAATCACCGTTGCCAAAAATCCCAACCAGCCGCCGTTGTCGTCATCCGAGCGCGTCCCGAAAATCGCGCCCCATTGAACAATACTTCCAATCATCGAGATAACGCCCGCCATTGACGCCGCGATTGTTCCGATTAAAATATCTCTGTGCTTGACGTGTGCCAATTCATGTCCGAGCACGCCCGAAATTTCATTTGCGTCAAGAACTTTCATTATCCCGGTTGTGACGGCAACCGCCGCATGATCGGGATTTCTGCCCGTCGCAAAAGCATTCGGAACATCAGAGTCAATCACATAGACGCGGGGCATCGGCAAAGAAGCATTCTTCGCGAGCTTTGCAACGATATTATAAAGTTGCGGCGCGTCCGCCGCCGAAACTTCGCGGGCATTGTAACTTTTTAAAACAATCGAGTCACTGAACCAATAACTTGCAAAGTTCATGCCGATTGAAATAACCAACATAATCATTGCGCCCGACGAGCCGCCGACTGCTCCGCCGACCGCAACCATCAAGCCCGTCAGCAACGCCATCAATAAAAACGTCTTGAAAATATTCATAGAGATCACTCCAAAATTTTTTCTCTGCAAATTATAAAAGCGATCTTGTTTTTCGGCAAGACCGCTTGAAATTTTTAAATTTTTACGTCCAACTCGTAGCCGATAAGTGTTGTTACGACGTTGGCGAGTTTCTTTTTCTCCGAGAGAATGATTGGCGACTCCGCAATTTCTTCAACGATTGGCGGCTTTTCGACTGCGGGAGATTTTTCTTCCGTAATTTTTTCTTCGACAGACGATTCTTCAATCTGCGCGGAAACTTCTTTGACTTCGGGCGGCTCTTCGGCTTCGGGCTGATTTATTTTGTCAATGAGTTCCAAAATTTTATCCGAAGTCGTCAACGCGAAGGGAATTTTGTTAAACTTTTCGTCCGCCAAAAATGCCAAGAACTTAAAGCCGTTGATAAATTTCATGTCCGCGCAGGCGATTATCAAATTTATGTCCTGCCGATTCAAAATTTCTTCCGCCGCCGCCGTCGAAGTAGCAATCAATGCTTCGTGCGGAAAATTTTTCTCGATTAAATCTCTCATGGCGAGCAATTCGGTTTCATCTTCGCCGACAAGCAAAATTTCTTCGGAGTGTTCTTCGGCGAGTTTTTTGCTTACGCGCTCGATTAAATCGGCGGGCATAAACGGCTTTTTGACATAATCTTTGACGCCCAAAGCTCCCGCCTTTTGAATGTCTTCTATGTCGCCCGAAGCCGTCAGCATCATGACGGGCACATTTTTAATTTGTTCGTCGCCGCGAATTTCCTGCAATGTTTCTATTCCGTCGAAGTCGGGCATCATTATATCAAGCAGAACGAGACTCACGCGCCGGCTTTTCAAAATTTCTATGCCTTCAACGCCGTTATCCGCGCCGAGAACTTCGCAGGGCAATTTCTTTTCCAAAATCATTTTCGCAATCTGCAAATTCATTTCGTCATCGTCAATCACCAAAATTTTTTTCTTCCGCATGAAAATTCCTCCTCAAAAAATTTTTTCGCGCTCAAAAATTATTTCTGCCGCAAAATTTTTATTCAGCTTTGAAAATATCCTCTCCTTAACTTCATCCGCCTCAAAATCTTCCGCTTCCGGCAATAAAACCAAAAAATTTTTCCCCGTTTGCGTCACGCAATCGCTTTTTCTCAGCGAATGAATCAAAATTTCCTTGAGTTCTTCCGCTTTTTCCGCCTCCGACAGCGTAAATTGCATTAAAACGAGCCCTTTCTTGTAATTGTCAGCCATGCGCGACAGCAATCGATATATTTCCTTGAAAATCTCAAACTCAACGAAGTAAGCACAGGTTTTTTCGTTTCGTTCGCCCAATATCAGCCGCATTTGCGATATTCCTTCGACAGACGATTTATTTTTTGCATGTTTATGCGCTCCGAATATCGAAATTCCATGTTTGCCGCCCTGTTTGACTTCGTAAAGAGCTTTATCCGCTTTTTCGTAAAGTTTTTGAAAATCTCTGCCCTCGTCGGGAACAAATACCGCGCCGAGACTCACTCCCAACGGAATTTGCATATTTTCTCCCAGCATTTCCCGCGCAGATTTTAAAATTTTCGTGTTCAGAAAGTCCGCCTTCGACGTTAAAATTTTTTCATCCTCAACGTTCTGCAAAAATGCTATGAATTCATCGCCGCCCATTCTTCCTGCCAAATCTTCCGCTCGAATTACTTTTTTTATCAATTCTCCGAAGGAAATTAGGATTTTATCGCCCGTTATGTGCCCGTAAATGTCATTTATCAGCTTAAAATTGTCCAAATCTATCATCAGCAACGCGCCGTCCGATTTTTTTACCATTTCCCCGATTTCTCGTTGCGCCGCCGATTTATTCAGCAATTTTGTCAAAGAATCCGTCGAAACTGCCATTTCCAGCCCGTGAATTTGGTTTAAATGCCCGATTATGTTTCCGACTCGCCGCAAAAGCACGTCTGGTTTCAACGGCTTGTGAATATAATCCGCCGCGCCGATTTCAAAGCCGCGACTTTCCGATTCTTCGCTTTCATCCGCCGACATGAACATTATCGGTACAGGTTTCGCGCTTTTTTCCTGCAAAATCCTGTGTAATTCGTAGCCGTCCATCTCCGGCATCATTAAATCCGATAAAATCATGTCGGGATGTTCTTTTTCAAAAATTTCTATCGCTTCCGCGCCCGTTGTCGCCGTCAAAATCTCATATTTCGTCGATAAAATGTGTTCAGCCAACATTAACATCATTTCTTCATCGTCGACGATTAATATTTTGCTCATGCGCCGACCTCCTCAAGCCATTTTTTTATCTCCTCGCGAATTTTTTTGTATTCCGCCATTAAATCCGCATGATTCGCCAAAATTTCTTCAATCGCGCCGTCTTTCGCCGCCAACTCCAATTTTTTCGCCTGCTCGCTCAAATTTTCCGCGCCGATTGATAACGAAGTTGATTTCAACGCGTGAACCAAGATTTGATAATTTTTCCAATCGTTCGCGTCGTATTTCTCTTGAATTTTCGCGGCTTTTTTCTCGTCCGTGAACTTTTTCAGCATTTGTACGAAAAATTCTTTGCTGTCCATGCAATATTTCAAGCCGACGTCCAAATTTATATCCGCGCAGGTCTCCGAAAACTTTTTCCGCTCTTTTTTATTGAATCCGTCGGGAATTTCCTCTTCAATTTCCTCAATCACGGCTTTTTTCGGCTCCTCGCTCTCAAATTTTATCATTTCGGCGGGCAAATGCTTTTCCAACATCTTTTCAAGCTCCGGAACGTCTATCGGCTTGCTCAAATAATCGTCAAAGCCCTCTTGCAAATAAATTTCGCGCATTCCCGCCATTGCGCTTGCCGTCAGCATGATCACCGAAGTTTTTTCGCTCAATATTTTCTCCGCCTGCATTTTTTTCAACGTCTCGACGCCGTTCATTACCGGCATCATGTTATCCAAAAAAATTATGTCGTAAAAATTTTTCCGTGCAAGTTCAATGCCCTGCGCGCCGCTGTCGGCAAGATCGGGGAAAATTTTATTCCGCTTGAGTAAACCGCTGATAACTTTTAAATTCATGTCGTTATCATCGACGGCAAGCACTTTCGCGCCTTCTGCCGTCAAAAATTTCTTTTCCGAATCGTTTTCAATGCGTTTTTCGTGCTTTTCATAGTCGCCGATCTCGTTTTTGTCGATTATTTTCTGTATCAGCCCGAAAGAAAACTCGGAACCTTCGCCGTAAACGCTTTTTACCTCCAGTTGACTGCCCATCATCGCCAAAAGTTTTTGCACTATCGATATTCCAAGCCCCGTGCCCTCGATATTGCGATTTTTTTCCTCATCAAGCCGCTGAAACGATAAAAATAATTTGTCTATGTCTTCTTCGCGAATTCCTATGCCCGTGTCGGTAACTTTTACCCGCAAATTTAATGTGTCCGCGTCAATTTCCTTGCCGCTTATCGATAATGTTACCGAGCCCGCATGAGTATATTTAACCGCGTTCGTTAAAATATTTGTGATTACTTGCCGCAATCGCACGTCATCGCCGTATAAACTTTTCGGAAGCCGCGAATCTATCTCCGTTTTAAGCTCCAATCCTTTCTTTTTTGCCCGCTCCGCCGTCATATTTACCAAATCATCAATTAAATTCATTGTTTCGTAGCGAACAGGCACGATTTCCATTTTCCCGTCCTCAATTTTTGAAAAATCCAATATCGAATTGATTAAATTCAATAAAGTTCGCCCTGCGCTCTGAATATTCGTCGCATAATCCAAAATTTCTTCCGTTTTGCTCTCGCGCAAAATCATTTCGTTCATGCCGAGCACCGCATTTATCGGCGTCCTTATTTCATGCGACATCTGCGCCAAAAATTGCGATTTCGCCTGACTGGCGGCAACTGCCGTATCCGACGCGGCTTTCAGTTGCAAATTTACCGTTTCTTGCCATTTAAGCTGTCGATTTATCAGCGAATGGACAATAACAACGCAAATTCCGAGCAATAAGACGAACATAACGCCCAAAAGGATAATATTTCCGTAAATGTTCCACCAACTGTTTGCCACGACAACCGTAAAATTCGATACCACATTTTTTTTCGTCAAACATGCCATAAAATTTCCCGTGTAATCGCGAAAAGTCTTAACTTCTTTGCTCTCATAAACTCCGGCGTATTCTGTGCCCGCAATATCAGTCATGCGACTTTTCGACAGCTGATAATTCACATTGGGATGATTGATTATAATTCCGTTGCGATCCACAAGAAAAGCGTAATTGTCCCGACTGTAGCTCTTGCCCAAAACTTGAATCAAGCGGTCAATATAAAAATCTATGCCGAAGATACCGACAAACTCATTTTTATCGTTGAAAATCACTTGCGCCATCGTTATACAGTAAAGCCCCGTTTGCGCGTCGTAGTAAGGCGAGGAAATACTGAAGCCCGCCGCCGAATTTTCTGTTTCTATGTACCACGGTCGCTTGTCAACATGCCAATTCGGATCGTCCGACTCCCAACCGTTGTTCATGATGACATTATGTTCCTTGTAAGGATTGGCGAGATAGCAAACCGAAATTTCGGGATAATGTTTCGCCAAATCATTCAAAAATTTAACGGCTTTGGGATAATCGTCCATCAATTCGGGGTGCTCTTTCAAAAGATTTACGAACATGCTTAAAATCGCTTGCTGATTTTCTATCCAATTTGAAAGTTGATTCTCGTAGTTGTCAACTTCGCGATTCATTTTCGTATCGCCCCAACTCGTCGTGGTTGTAAAACATATTCCGAACGCCAATATCATCGCCGCGATTAAAACCGATATAACGCCAATTCGGGCGTAGTGACTGACTTTTGAAAGTTCCTTGTCTTGAAAATTTTTTTCGGCTGATAAATTTTTCTTGTCATTTGATATTATCGTTGAAAACGAAAACAGATTCTCCAGCATGTCGGAGAGTTTCAACGCCGATTCGCGAACTTGCGCCGCACATTCGGCAGGGTCGGCGTCGCTTTCAACAGTTTTCGTACTCGATAAGTCCAAAATATTTCTCAACGGAGCTTTTAACTCGTGACTTAGCCGAGATAAAAATTCTTCCTTAACTTTCAACGCCGTTTCTGCCCGCAAGCCGTTTTTCATCGCGTTCAGATAAAAAATAATTATCGTCAACATCATCAGCAGACTTAAAAGCGTCGTAAAAATCATTTGCATGTAGCTGTTTTTGTGAAATGCCCAATTATCCACGCTCAAAATCATGTACCAGCCGTTATTCGTTGACGAACTGAAAATTGTATGCTCGTCGCCGTCGATTTTCGCTATAAAACTTTCATGATCTCCGGCTTGCACAATTCGATTCAAGACGCCCTCATAGCCGGGCAATTTCTCCGAAAGTTTTTCGCCGACAAAACCCATATTCGTATAGCCGATGATCATTCCGCTTTTCGTCACGATTAAAGCTTTTCTGTCGCTTGTCGCTCCCATTTTCCGAATCATGAATTGTATTTCCGAAAAGTTGAAGTCTATCGCTACCACCGTTTTATTGTCGGGCAACATTTTCGACATGGTGTAACACATCATGCCCGTCATTGCATCGATATAAGGCTCCGTTATGTAAATTTTTCCCGGGTTTTCTGCCGCGCCCTTGTACCACAGCCGCTCCGTCGCGTGATATTCCGGCGGCATGTCAAAATCCGGAATTATCGTCCAATCATTGTTCGCCATGTAGACATTGAAACATACTCCGTCCGTCAAATTTTTCTGCTCGCGTTTGCGCGTATCGAAAAAATTTTTGACTTCCTCAAACGGAGTCTTGGCTTTCAATAATTGCTCCGTCTCCATTGCCAATTTTGTCGTTGTGGCTTCCGCCGTCTGCAACGTCCCTTGAAAATCCGAGCGAATTATTTCCAACTGCGCCTGCCCGATCTCCTCCGCTTGATTCGAGGTCATTTGAAATATCAGACGCACATTCATTCCTATTACCAGCAGAAATATCAAAGTTATCGCCGTGATGATCACAAAATCCGTTCGTCTGCCGTGTTTCAATATCTCCCAATCTTTTATCAGCCGCATTTTCAACACCTCCGCCGAATTATAATCTTTTTAAATCGAAATCACGTTATCACTTTTGGGATTTTTGCTTCACTTTTCGGGCGCGGCTTATTTTTTTTGAAATTCTGTGGTTTAATTGGAACGCATTCGATTCTTTACCGACAACAAAAAAAGTCGGCGCAGATAAAACGTCCGACTTTTTGCCTGTGTAAGGAGATTTTTTCATGAACATAGCTCTTGTTGACGATCAATTTGAGGATTTGAGATCGGCGGAAAATTTTTTGAAGGCATATCTCCGAGAACATTTTTCGGAAGAAGCCAAGTCAATTTGTATCGATACTTTCACTGAGGCGGAAAAATTTTTTGGGAAATTCGAGAGCGGCGAATATGATTTGCTGATACTGGATATTTTTATGAAGCCGCTCAACGGAATTCAAATCGCCGAGATTATTCGCCGCCAAAATCGCAACGTCGCAATAATTTTTCTGACGAACAGCGAAGATTATATTTTGGAAGGGTATAAAGTTTTCGCCGTCGGTTATTTTCTCAAGCCGCTTGCCGAAAACGCCGAGCAATTTTCCAAAACTTTTTCTTACATTTTCCCTAAACTCTTGGAGAATCAAAAAAAATTGTCCGTGCGAGTTATCGGCGACGGAGAAATTTCCGTTCCCTACAAAAATATTCTCTACGCGGACATTGACGAGCGACATTATCTTTGCCTTCACCTTACGAATAAAAAAATTTCCGTCGCAATGACTTATGACGAATTTTTTAAGGAGTTGGAAAATGATTTGCGTTTCGTCGAATGTTATCACAGAATTCTTGTCAACATGGAATTTATCAAGCAAATGGACGAGGAAGATTTTATTTTGAACGACGGGACAAGAATTCCAATCAGTCAACGCAAAAGCAAGGCGGCGAAGTTAAAATACATGTCGCATTTGATGGCGATTAACCCCGCCAATACATGGCAACTTTGAAAACTCCGTTTGAATGAGAAAAATCCGTGTAAGCATTATATTTTTCGGCGAAAATTTTAATCGACGCCATACCGAGCCCGTGCCCTTCCCGCGAAGTATACGGGTAATTTTTTTCGTCAAAAATTATTTCCGCGTCAAAGCGATTTGAAATCATCAAAACATATTGGTCGCCGACATTTTGAATCGTCACGGAAATTTCTCGCCGTTCTCTCGGCTGACGCAAGCTCGCATTGACGGCATTTTCCAAGAGATTTGAGATCATTAAAGCAAAATCATTTTCGTCCGCCGAAATTTTGAACGGCAAATTTATCTTGTGGCTGATTTTTATTCCGAGCTTTTCTGCGCGGCGAATGTAAATCGACAACGCGGCATTGAGTAAAGGCAGGTTGCAAAAATTTTTAATCGTCGTCTTGCCGAGAAGTTCTTCCTGCTTGCCGATATATTCCTTAGCCGCCGCAACTTTTCCTTCCTGAAGCATCAAGTAAATCAGTTTGAAATTGTGGCGCAGGTCGTGACGCATTACCGCAACTTTTTCCCGATTTTCCTGCATAAGTCGATTGTATTCGCTTAAAGCCGTGAGTTGTTCTTTCATCAGCCGCAAATTTTGTTTCGTGCGTTTTTCTTCCTGTAATTGATCTGTCGTCAACAAAATGTGGCGATAGAAAAAGAAAAACACGAACGGCAAATAAAATCTGGATAATCTTTCCTGCCAAGAATGAATCAGCGGCTCCTGCGACCAAAGGAGAGTCACGCTTAAAGTCATTACAATCGGCAAAAACGCGACGGGTGCTCCGTAATCGGCGAAAAGTTTTTTCGGCGGGAGCAATTTCACCAAGTAACGTCTTGAAAGCGGCAGAAATGCGGCGAAAAGTATCAGATAAATTATCGCGTGGGAAAAAAGTATCTCGTGTAAGCCGTCGAAAAGCAAAACGATTGTTATCGCGGAAAAATTATGCAGTATGATGCTCCAAACTCGCGACATTCCGAAAATAAAGACGTGTTGAAGAATATTTCGCCGAACAATCAGCATAAAAATTATCAAATAAGGCATCCAACCCAACATCAAAAGCATTTTGTAAATGTGAGAAGTAATTCCGCAGTTTGAAAAGATAAAAACACTTCCGATAAAGCTTAAAATTCCGCAGGCAAGCATCCCAAACAATAAATTTTTTCGTTCGGCGTGTTTCATGCCTTCACGAAATGGAATGTACATCAAATAAAAATCCGAAAGTTGAATCAGCATGACGAGCAGAGCCAAAAGGATTGACATTTCGTTCCTCCGAAAAATTTTCTCGCTTTTATAGGGTTTGTTAGTAAACTCAAAATCATGATGTGACGAGGGATTTTTTCGACTGACGAGGCGTAAGCGCGACGGCGTAGTTCGCTACGTCTAGCGCGTAACAACGAAGTCAGGCGGAAAAAGAACCGTCACTTGCTAAATTTACTAACAGACTCTAATTCGGATCGCAGGTTGTGATCCCTGCCCGTTTTTTCCGCAAAAAATTTTTCAAATTGATTTTGCCTGCGCGGAGAAATTTTGTATAATGGGAAAAATTTTAAGGAGGTTTGGTTTATGCTTAAGAAAACCAAAATCATCTGCACGCAAGGTCCCGCAACCGACGCGCCGGGAATTATCGAAGGGCTTATCGAAAACGGAATGAACGCCGCCCGCTTCAATTTCTCGCACGGAGATCACGCGGGGCATAAAAAACGCATCGACGCCGTTAAAGCCGCCGCGCAGAAGTCGGGAAAAATTATTTCGCTGATTCTCGACACAAAAGGTCCCGAAATGCGTTTGGGGCTCTTCAAAAATGATTCCGTTCAGCTCGTCGAAGGAAACAAATTTATTCTCCGCAACGAAGACATTCAAGGCGACGAAACGCAAGCGTCCGTCACGCACAAATTGCTTTATACGGAAGTCAAAGTCGGCGAAAAACTTTTGCTCAATGACGGGCTTGTCGAATTGCGCATTGACGAAATTAAGGACAAAGACATTTACACGACGATTTTAAATTCAGGCAAAATGAGTTCCCGCAAAAGAGTTGCCGCGCCCGGCGTCGCGCTCGGTCTCCCCGCCATTTCCGAACAGGACGAAAAAGATATTCTCTTCGGAATTGAAAACGACATGGATTTTGTCGCCGCAAGTTTCATTCAACGCGCTGCCGATGTTGAGGCTCTTCGCGATTTAATCGTAAAAAACAAAGGGCACATGGAAATTATTTCCAAAATCGAAAATCTTGAAGGCGTGAGAAATATTGATGAGATAATTGCGGCAAGCGACGGGATTATGGTTGCTCGCGGAGATTTGGGCGTCGAAATTCCCGCCGAAGACGTGCCGATTATCCAAAAAGATATTATCAAGAAATGCAACGCGGTCGGCAAGCCCGTTGTCGTCGCCACTCAAATGCTCGAAAGTATGACGATTAATCCGCGTCCCACCCGCGCAGAAGTTTCTGATGTCGGCAATGCGATTTTGGACGGCGCGGACGTTATCATGCTCAGCGGCGAAACTGCCGGCGGAAAATATCCCGTCGAGGCGGCGGCTATGATGAATCAAATCGCCCTGCGCATTGAAAAATCTCTCGAATACAAAGAAATTTTCCTTAACAAAGGAATGCACAGAAAAAATTCTCGCACAGACGCGATTGCGCACGCCACAGTTCAGCTTGCCTACGAATTGAGCGCAAACGCCGTTATCACTCCGACAAGATCTGGATATACAACCCGCGTTGTCTCGAAATACAAGCCGAAGGCTCCGATTATCGCTTTCACGCCCGACAATCAAGTTGCTCGCCATTTGAATTTGCGTTGGGGCGTTTATCCCATTCCCGGCACTCCTTGGCTCGACATTTTGCAAATGATTGATTATTCGTCTGCAAGTGCGCTTGAAAAAGGTTTTGTTCAAAAGGGAGATCTCGTCATTTTAACGGCGGGCATGAAATACGGTGAAGGCGGAACCTCTTCGATAAGACTGCATACAATTTAAACCGACAAAAATTTTTCATGTCGGCACGGCGAAAAGAAGTTATGAG
>CALFJC010000055.1 GCA_937877655.1 uncultured Selenomonadales bacterium | reverse complement strand
AAGAACGGGCGCACATGGACGTGCGCCCGCCGGCAACAAAAACAGGATGTTTTTATTGCCGGTCAAACGCCCTTTCTTTTTGCAACTTTTTCTTTGGGCGTAGCAAAGAAAAAGTAGGTTAAATATCGGTTTTGCGAACCCACTTTTTGGAAAAAAAGGGGGAGATTTTTCTCCTTGCTTTGAAAAAATTTTTTCGCTAAAATATCGGCGTCAAAGGAGGCTTTTATATGGACATTGACATCAGCAAAATAAAATTCAATAAACACGGGCTCGTTCCCGCGATTGTGCAGGAAGAAAGCGGGCAGGTTTTGATGCTCGCCTACATGAACGAAGAATCTTTGAAGAAAACGATTGAAACGGGTTACACGCATTTTTACAGCCGCAGTCGCCAAACGCTTTGGAAAAAGGGCGAGACAAGCGGCAACGTTCAGCAAGTCAAGGCTCTTTACTACGACTGCGACGGCGATACGCTTCTGATAAAAGTTCATCAAACGGGCGTCGCCTGCCACACGGGAACTTATTCCTGTTTCAGCGGGCGCAGGCTCGACGAAAATAAAAATCTGCCCGCCGTCATCGAACAGCCGCCCGAAGATTTGTCGCTGGTTCTCTACGAACTTTATTCCGTCATCAAAGACAGGCAACGTCATCCCGTCGAAGGCTCTTACACGAATTATCTTTTCAACATGGGGCACGACAAAATTTTAAAAAAGGTCGGCGAAGAGGCGGTCGAAACAATTATCGCGTCGAAGAACAACAACGTTGAACAGATTTTGTATGAGATGGGCGATTTGTGGTATCACTGCTTGGTTTTGCTGGCGTGGCACGGAATTAAGCCCGAAGAACTTTTTGCGGAGCTCGTAAATCGTCGCAAGGGCGGAAATTATCACAAGTTCACCGGCAAAACAGGCGAACGACCCGCTGATTAATTAGGAATTAAGAATTAGGAATTAGGAATGAAGAAAATCTTTCTGATTGTGTTGATTGTTTTGGGGCTCGGCTTTTATCATTCTCAAGCACAAAATCTTGACGAAATTTCCGAGATAGCCGACGGCTCAAAAATTCTCGTGCTGAATTATCATCAAATCGCTGACAGCCACAATTCGCTTGCGGTGCCCGTCAACGACTTTGATACGCAGATGAAATTTTTGTCTGAAAGCGGTTGCGTGACGATAACGCCCGAAGAACTTTACGCAGGTTTGAACGGAGAAATTGAACTGCCGCCCAAGCCCGTACTCATAACTTTTGACGACGGCTATATTGACAACTACACCAACGCCTTTCCGATTTTGAAGAAATACAATTTACGGGCGACGATTTTTATAATCCCCGCGTTCACAAGCGTTTATCCGAATTACATGACTTGGGAACAGCTTAAGGAAATGGAAGCGAACGGGATAACGATTGAATCACACACCTTGACGCATCCCAAGCTTGAGGAATTGCCCGACGATGAAATTCGCAACGAACTTTTGAACTCGAAAAATATGTTGGAAGAACAGCTCGGACATCCGATAGAATTTTTGGCTTATCCGACGGGCACATACAACTTGCACATTGCGGGCATCGCGCAGGATTTGGGTTACAAAGGCGCGTTCACGATAAAATACGGCGTCGTCGACAAGGGCAGTAATTTTTTCGCATTGGAGCGCGTTCCGATTTTTCACACCGCAACAACCATGAAAGATTTTTACGAAAGAATTGCTTGGCGACAGAGTTTTGAAGAATTCGGCTGGACAAAAAGATAATTCGATAAAAATTTAAGCTCTCCGACAAAATCGGAGAGCTTTTTTTTTGTTTAAAAATGTCGCTTTGAAAGAGACCTATTTTTTTGCGGCGTGTGATAAGTTAAGCTAAAAAAATTTCTGCAAAGATAAAGGAGACTTTTTGCATGGAAAAATTTAATGCGGTCGTCGATTTGCTGTCGGAAAGTTGGCGATTGAATCAGTTCGCAAAAAAATTGTCACACTACGCGGACGAGAAACTTAAGAAAAAAATTTTAAATCAAGTCTCGCGCTTCGACAAACATTTTCAAACGGCAACGGCAGAATTCGGCTTGGAAGTTTTGGATTTCACGGGCGCGGAATTTGAAGACGGCTTGCCGATAACGCCGATAAATCTTGCAGACTTCGCGGCGAACGAAAATTTATTTGTCGAGGCGATGCTTGAGCCGACAATAAAAATCGCAGGCTCGGCAGAAATTGTAAAACGCGGCTCGGCAGTTTTGGGGAGGCAAGGCAAATGAAATATTTTGTGGGAATTGATTTGGGCACGACCAACAGCGCAATTTCTACTTTCGACGGAGAAAATGTTCGCGTGTGGAAGAGCAAGAAGGATCAAAATGACGTGACGCCTTCGGCAATTTACGTTGACAAGCGCGGCAAGCGTTTTTACGGCAAGAAAGCTTACGAAAACTCTTTCCGCCAAACGGAAAATTGCGCGAAACTTTTCAAGCGGTTCATGGGGACGAGTACGAAATTTAAACTCGGTGACGAAGAACTTACGCCCGAAGAGTGCAGTGCGGAAATTTTGCGCGAGCTGTTCAAAAATCTGCCCGATGAAATTCGCGAAAACAAAGACGAAGTCGGAACGGTTATCACGGTACCGGCGGCGTTCAATCAAATGCAAAATGCGGCGACACTCGACGCGGCGAAAATGGCTGGGCTCGGAAAAGTTGCGCTTATGCAGGAGCCCGTTGCGGCGATTATGCGCGTCATGAAAGACAATCAAGCCAACGGAAATTTTTTGGTCTTCGATTTGGGCGGCGGCACTCTCGACGTTGCCATTGCCGAGAGAATTTCGGGCAAGGTAAATTTTTTGGCGAACGGCGGCTTGACAATGTGCGGCGGGCGCGACTTCGACAGAATTTTGTTGAATGAATTCGTTGTACCTTGGCTTAAGGAAAATTATTCGTTGCCCGAAGATTGGCTTACGCAAAAAAAATATCAGCGGCTCCACAGTATCGCAACTTATCATGCAGAAATTGCCAAGATTGAACTTTCAACGGACGAGCGCGTCAAAGTCGAGGGCGAAACGGGCATTGAGGATGAAGACGGCGAAGAAATTTATCTTGACGTTGAAATTGAGCGGGCGGCTTATGACAAAGTGATTACCGAGCCGCTGACAAAAGCGATAGAAACTGCGCGGGCAACGATTGAAAAATCGGGCTTGACGGCGAGCGACATTGACAAAATAATTTTTATCGGCGGACCGAACAATTACAAACCGATTCGAGAAAAAGTTGTTGCGGAGCTTGGAATTCCCGGCAGTATGGAAGTTAATCCGATGACGGCGGTTTCCGAAGGCGCGGCGATTTTTGCGGAGTCTGTCGATTGGACTTCGCAGGAGCACGAAAGAAAAGCTACTCGCGAACAATTCAAGAGCGACGCGGAATTGGGATTGAGTTTTCGTTATGAATCGCGTACGCCAGATAAAAAGGCGCGGGTTGCCGTCGTTTTGGAAAAGGAAATTGCCGGCTACACTTTTGAAATTTCTTCGCTGGACAGCGGCTGGACTTCGGGGCTCGTCGAGCTTAAAAACAAAAAACTCGTGACGGTTCCCCTGCACAAGCGCGGAGAAAATAAATTTTCTGTTGAAGTTTTCGACAAAGGCGGCGACGCGGTTTTTCTGGAGAACGATACGATTATCATCACGCAAACTTTTGCAAACGTCGGCGCATTGCTCGCGGCGCATTCGATTGGTACGGAAGTTAAAGAGCGGCTCGGCAGCAGTGTTTCGCGGCTGGATTATTTTATTCGCGAAGGCGACACTCTGCCCGCCAAAGGACAAAAAAAATTCCGCGCAGGCAGAAAAGTTCGCGCAGGTTATTCCGATTCGATAAATTTCAAACTTTATCAAGGCGAGATTGAAGACAAAATCGAAGACAATCTTTTTATCGGCGCGTTGAAAATTTCCGGCGAAGATTTTGATTTCGGCGCGATACCCGAAGGCGCGGAAATTATTTGCAACTACACGATTGACGACGCGGGCAGTATCAATTTGGAAGTTGAAATTCCCGTCATCAACGAATCTTTTTACAAAAATTTTTATTCGCGTGAGGAAGGGCAAGTCAATTTCGACAAAGCGGCGGGCAAACTCAATTCCGACGGAAAAAATTTGTTGGATCAAGTTCGTGAACTCGGCAGGGCGATTGACGATAATGACGATTACGAAAAACTTCAGCGGGCGGGCGAAGTTGCGAGCACGGCGATTAACGCGAATCAGACCGAAAACGACCGCGAAGAACTCAAGCACATTGAGGAAGATTTACAGGCGGCTAAAAAAATTTTGGCGGACATTCGCGAAAGAAATCGTGAAAACATTCGCCGCGAAGAATTGGATTATTTAAAAGGTCGGTACAAAAATTATGTGAAAAAATTTGCCGAGCCGCAAGAAATTACGCAGATTGAAAATCTTTTGGACAGAGCGGAAACTTTAATTGAGCGCGAGGATTCTGCTTTTGAGGACGTGACGGATGAAATTTACGGTTGGTATTGGAGAATACTTTTCTATCGTAATGACGAATATGCTTTGCGCACTTTCAACGATCTGATTAAAAATCCCGCTGACTTCGACGATCAAGCGAGTTTTTATCGGCTGGCGGCGGCGGGCAAAAATGCCGTTGCACAAAAAGATTTCAAGGAACTCCGCAAAATTATTTTTGGGCTTTGGGATTTGAGCGGACATAGCGAAGACGAATTTTTGACTGCGAACATAATCAAGGCTTGAGGCGGTGGAGCGGCTTTGACTTTTGAAGAAAATCCTTTTCGCGTCCTGCAAGTTTCGATTTATGCCACGAAGGCGACGATTAACGAGCGGGCTGACGAATTATCTTTTGAAGACCCCGACCGCGAAGAAATTTTTGAACAGGCGCGGACGATTCTGCTCAATCCCAAAAAAAGAATCTCGGCGGAAATGCGTTGGTTTGTCGGCTGTTCGCAAGCAAAGGAAATGAAATATATCTCCGATTGTTTATCGGGAAATGAAACTGACGCTGACGCAGATTTTGACTACGAAAATTATTCTTCGCTTGCCGATTTGAATTTCCAACTTTACAAGCTTGAAAAAAATTTTTTGTCGGATGGTGATTGCGTTTACATAGACGGGTTGTATTCCGAGTTGGACGCGGAAGAAATTTTGGAACAAATTAATTCTGCGCGGACTAAATCAAAATTTCCTGCCGTCAAAGACACCGCCGAGATAAAATCCGAGCTGAAAAATATTCGTTATGAGATTCGCGAAAAGTTTCAAGACTTTCTTAAGGACATGACTCGCGACGGGCGAATAAGATTTGCAACCGATTTTGCCGACTTGCTGACTGATGAAGATATTGGAATTATCGCCGAAGATTTCTTTGAATGTTATCGCTTGGAAATGAATCCCTTCCTTGAAAAAACGGCTGAACAAATTATTGAAGCGTGCAAAATTAAATTTGACTTCAAAGCGGATTTCTCGCGATTTTTCTATTTGGCGGAGCCTGCGATTAAAAATTTCGTCGAGGCGATAAAGCCGCTTGATAAATTTTCAATCGCCGTCGGCACAAACAACTTCGACGAGAGCAAAAAAATTTTTTATGCGGTTCGCAACACGGCGATAAAACTTTTCAACGAGAAAAATTTAATCGATTATCCGCTGAGAATTACGCGAATGCTTGAACAAAATTTTTCTTATCTGCCTTCGCTTGCCGAAAAAATTCGCGAGGACATAAAATTTTTGATTGAAGAAAAAAAGCTGTTGGAAGAAGTAAAGGCGCGGCAACCTACTCAAGCTTTCCTCGACGCAAAAGCCGCGCTCGATAAAATTCAAAAGGCGATAGATGACGGACTTTATTTTAAACAAGGTTTTGAAGACGCCAATGTTATTTTCTACATAGAAGTTTTCAAGCCGAGCCATGAAATTATCATACGCAATGTAATGCTTAAAGAACATATGAAAGCGACGGAATGGAAATATTTAAATGAAATGGTTGCGGCGATTTATATTCAAGTAGGTAATGCAATGACTTGGGCTCTCCGTTCAAAATTGGCGTTTGAAATGTTTCAAAAGTCTCTGCCCTACGCCGAAGCTTCGGGCAACGCCGAATTAATTTCTCTGGCGCACAAAAGAATTACAGCGTGGAAGAATGCCGCAAATTCAGAGGAAAGTTTACCGAATTTCATTTGGTGGATGATAATTATCGTCATTTTGTTTTTTATCTTTCGCTGAATATCATTGGCGCAAAAAAAATCGCCCGACTTTTTGTCGAGCGGTTTTTTTATTTTGGTTGTTCTTCGGGCGGCAAGATACCCGCCATGCGCAAAAGATATTTCGCGTTGGTCGTGTGAGTTCTGCCCTTCCGCAACTTGAAATCAAATTTAATCTCGTCGTTCTCGTAATACTCTTGGAAATGCGCGTTGGAAATGTGCGGATTTTCATCAACCATGTCGCAAAGTTGAAAATCATGTGTCGTGACAAGCGTAATGCTTTTTTCGTTCGTTAAGCGGCGAATTGCCTCCTTCGCGCCGATAACTCTGTCATTAACATTTGTTCCCTTAAAAATTTCGTCAATACAGGCGAGCATCGGCAGATTTTTTTCCGTGTACTCAATCATGGATTTTATTCGCAAAAGTTCCGCGTAAAAAGTCGAGACGCCTTGACTTAGATCGTCATTAACTCTAATCGAAGTCAAAACCGACAGCCGACTTACCGCAAAATTTTTCGCGCAAACCGGAGCCCCCGTATAAGCAACCATAACGGCGGCGGCAAGCGTCCTAATCCAAGTCGTTTTCCCCGACATGTTCGCGCCCGTAATTATCGTTGTGCCCGCCGTCAACTCAACGTCATTCGGAACGCCTTTATTATCGGCAACCAGTAAACTCGTCAAGCCTTCAACCGTGAGATGCGGCTTTTCTTCTTCGTAAAAAGTCGGGAAACAATAAGTTGTGCGCGTCTGTCCGATTGACGCAAGCGACATTAAAACTTCCACTTCGGCGAAGGCGTCAAGCCATGTGCGCATATGATTTGCCGCGTCAACCCGCCATTTCATAAAAGCAATTACCAAAAAGAAATCTGCCAAAAAAATTCCGTTGCCCAAAATAAAAAACAGCGGATTGTGCCGGGCGTCTGCCGCGTCGACCAAAAGTGCCAACTCTTTTAATTTTTGCGCGGCGGAAACTTCGTCCGTTAAAATATCTCTGATGGCGGTTAATCTTATCGACATGAAATTTGTTGATTCAAGCCGTTCAAAAATCGCGTGATAAAGTCGGAGCTCCTTTGAAATGATTTTCAGCGGCGAAAGTAATTCGTTGACGGCGGGCAGGGCGGCGATTGAAATTATCAGAGAAAAAATTATGACGAACAACGGCGCGAATTCATTTATCAAGCCGTGCCACGCCAAAAAGCACGATAAAATTAAAATCGCGGGCATGACGAAGCGCAGGAGATAAATTTTTCCGAGCGGCGGCAATTCTTCTTCCACGCTGACGATTAATTCGCTTGTGTCGTGATTGTTGGGCATGAGCCGCGCATAAGCCTCAAGATCAAGCGAAAGTCTCGGACGTTGCAAAAGTTCCGCGACGCCGCGTTGACGATTTCTTACTTCGTTAAAATCGGGCGGTTCGGGCGAAAACGCTTCCGCCAATAAATCTCTGCCGCGTTTTGTCCGCGCCGCGCAGATATATTGAAAAATTGATCCCTCGCCGAAAATATGTAAGTCAACGTCTTGCGGGCGATTGTTTTTGAGATAAATACTGCCGTCATTTGAACGCTTGCGCCAAGTGCCCTTCGCCCGCGCAATGTAGGAATTCACGACGGCAAGGCGGCTCTTCAAAAAATTTTTCCGCCGTTTCAAATCGTCGTGATAATTCATCAGCCGAATAAAAATCATTGCAAAAATCGCCGCGATTATGTAGCAGTAATGAATTCCAAAATCCCAACCGAGCGCGAAACTTACCGCAGCTGCAAGAAAAATTATCGTGCGGGCGAACACAACTTTTTTTTCGCGCTTGTGCAGAGTTTTTTGCTCGGCAAGATCAATTTCGCGTTCGTTATCGTAAAATTTCCGATTCAAAATCTCACCCCTTCGCCGGCGATTATATCTTTACTGCAAAAATCTTTCAATCGCCGAAGAAATAATTTCTCCGTCGAAGCCGCGAGCCGCCAAAAATTGCCACGCCTTAGCCTTGTCAAAATTTTTCGGAGTAAATTTTTTCGCGAGCAATTTCTCTGCCGCAAGCAATTCATGTTCCTCAACGTCGGCGGGGATAAGTTGTTCGATAAAATTTTTGTCGAAACCGCGCTGAATGAGTTTAAAAATAATTTGCCGAATACTCAACTTGCCTTCCGAATAAAAAATTTCAAATTGCCGCCTGCAAGTCTCCGCATCGTCCAGATAATTATATTTCTTGAGTTTTTCAATCGCCTCGTCGACTTCCTGCGCGTCGTATTTTCGGACGAGCAATTTTTTTCGCAAAACCTCCGAGCTCTGATCTTGATTCGCCAATAGCTCCGTTGCCTTCTGAAGCGCGGTCTTTTTTTTAATCATCAAAGTCACCTCGCGCCGATATTAACAATTTTTTTTACGTTCGGCAACCCGCGCAGGTTTTGTAACTTCTTGAATATTTTTTGAGTAAAACTGTTGCCTGTGAAATGCCAATGATATAAAATTACCCAAAAATTTTTAAGCGGGGTGGACAACTTTGGGAATCACGATGATTATTTTGAGTTTGGTACTGCTGATTTTTTTTGCATATCGCGGCTGGTCGATAATTTTTATCGCGCCGTTATTCGCGGTTGTGGCGTCAATCGGTTCGGGACATGATCCGATGCCCGTTTTCAGCGAAATTTACATGACGAAAGCGGCGGAGTATGTCAAAACTTATTATCCCGTATTTTTATTGGGCGCGGTCTTCGCGAAAATCATGGAGGAAGGCGGCTTGGCGGCGTCGGTTGCAGATAAAATTGTTCAGACGCTCGGCAAGGAAAAAGCAATTTTGGCAATTCTAATCGGTTGCGGCGTCTTGACTTACGGCGGCTTGAGCGTTTTCGTCGTGGCGTTCGTCATGTATCCTTTCGCGGCGATTTTGTTCAGAGAGGCGAATTACGCAAAAAAACTTTTGCCGGGGCTTTTATGGATGGGAATTTTTACCTACAGCATGGTTGCGATACCGGGCACGCCGCAAATTCAAAACATAATCCCGACGGCATTTTTCGGAACGACGACTTGGGCGGGAATCGGACTCGGCTTAATCGGCGCGGTTTTGTATTTCGTAATGGCTTGGGGCTGGGTAAATTATCGCGCAAAAAAATTGCAGGCGGCGGGCGAAGGTTACGGAGATCATCTTTTCAACGAGCCCGAAAAATCTTCCGAAAAATTGCCCGACTGGAAACTTTCGACGATACCGCTGGTTATGGTTATCGTTTTGAATTTAATCATCAGCAACCCGTTCGATTGGAGTTGGGCTTATCATTGGGATCAAAACAGTTTGGACAGTTTCAAGCCGCTGAATTTAAGTTTGTTGGCGGGGAGCGTCGGAAAAGTTCAAGCGATTTGGTCGATTAACGCGGCGTTGATTTTAAGTTGCATTGCCGCGGCGATTATCGGCAGAAAATGTTTGGCGTCGAAGGGCGGCATTGTTCATCCGATAAATACGGGCGCAGTTGGATCAATGAGTGCGATTTTGAATGTCGCTTCTTGTTACGCCTTCGGTTGCGTTGTCGCGGCAGTTCCCGCCTTTGAAATGATTAAAGAGGCTCTGCTGAATGTTTCAATCGGCGACGGTCCTTTGGGCTCGGCGGTTATTACAACCATGATTATGTGCGGAATAACGGGCTCGGCTTCGGGCGGAGAAACAATCGCGCTCGGAATGCTCGGAGATCAATGGTTGGCAATGGCAAATCAAATCGGCATGAATCCCGAAGTTTTGCACAGAATAGTTGCGCTTGCCTCCGAGTGTATCGATACGCCGCCGCATTCGGGAGCTTTGATAACTTTGATGGCGGTTTGCGGACTCAGTCACAAAGATTCTTATTACGACGTGTTCATTTTGACGCTTTTAAAAACTTCGGTCGCATTTATCTGCTTGGCGATTTACGCCTTGACGGGGATAATCTGAACAAAAAATCTTTTCGATAAAAAATCTCTCAACCTGCGCGGGCGAGGGATTTTTTTTGCAAAGAAAAATCCCGCCGAGTTTTTTCGACGGGATATAAAAATCCATTTGTTGGATTAGGGGTCAAAGTTCAGAGAGGGGAAACTCATTTGTAGAAGTCGGGGCGATCTTTCATTTCGATTTGAATAACCGCGCCGTTCTGCTCTTGAGATTTAACAAGTGCATCAGCCGTAATTGCCGCAAGATAGCCGTCCCAAGAATTCGGACCGCCGATAACGCCTTTCGCCGCTTCGTTTACCCAATCTTGAACTTCTTCGTCGTAAGCGTCATGGAAACGAACAAAGCAGTCGGTATCAATCGTTGTGGCGACTTGCGCACCTTTGCGATAGCTCGGATAAAGCGGTTGCGGCATTTTAATTGCGCCGTCTTCGCAGATAACTTCGCAGTTGATGTCGTAGCCGAATTTGCAATTAACAAAAACTTCATCATCAACGCAAATGCCGTTCTTGGTTCGGAGCAACATAATTTGCGGGTCGGCAAGATGATCGGCGGCATATTTTGTTTTGCGCGGGAAGATAACCTGCGCGGAAACAAAATCATCATTAACGAGCCAATGAATAACATCAATTTCATGAATGGCGGTATCATGGACAGCCATAGGCGTAGTGTAGCTGTCGGGGACAACGGGATTTCTGTGCGTGCAGTGAACAATCAACGGCTCGCCGTATTCGCCCGATTGAATGGCGGCTTTGACTTGACGATAACCTTTGTCGTAGCGGCGCATAAAGCCGAGCTGGATTAAATGTTTGCCCGATTTAATTTCGGCGTCAATAACTTCCAAGCAATCTGCAGCAGTTGTGCAGAGCGGTTTCTCGCAGAAAATTCTCTTGCCGACTTTGATCGCTTCAAGCAAGCTTTCCTTGTGGGCAAAACCGGGGCTGACGATAAAGACTGCCTCGACATTGGGATCATTGATAAGTTCTTTGCCGTCGCTGTAAATTTTGCAACCTTCGCCTGCAAGGGCTTGACCTTTTTTGGCGAGAGCCTCAACCATATCGGCAACCGCAACGACTTGCGCGCCTTGAATGCGTTCCGTGATTCTCTTAATGTGATCTCTGCCCATGCCGCCGCAACCGATAACACCAATATTCAACATGATTTTTTTCCTCCTAAATTTTTATGCAAAATTCTTCTTGATAACGGCTTCCGCGTGTTCCTTGCCGAGTCTGTAAACGTCATTGGGATTCATGCGATAATATTCGGGGCGGAAAAGTTCAACCGAAACAACGTCCTGCGCCCAGCCGATTTTCTTAAGCGTTTGGAAAATCTCGTCAAGATTTATGCAACCTGTGCCCGGCCAAAGTCTGTCTTCGTCGAGGAGAGAGCCAATCGGAAAATCTTCCGTGTCGTTAAGATGGACGATGAAAATTTTCTTGCCGTCAGCTTTTGCAAGGTCTTCAATCTTTGAATCCATGCCGTGAAAATGGAAACAGTCAAGAGTTATTCCGACGTTGTCGAGATTTACGGCTTGGATAATTTCGTAAGCCTCGCCGAAAGTGTTAATCGAGGCGGCGGGATGTCCGATAAATTCAACCGAAACTCTCATACCGTAATCGGCGGCGATTTTGCCCATTTCTTTAAGGCAAGCGACAGCCGATTTATGAATTTCGGAGCGTGTAACTTTTTTCAAATCGACAGTCGGAACCGTGATAACGGTTTTGCAACCGATTTTCTGTCCCCACTCGCACATTTGCTTGAGTTCGTCTTTAATGCCCTGCCAACCTTCGGGCGAACGATTGTTGAAGAAGCAAAGCGTGTTGAAGGCAAGCGGCGCGATATTGTGCGCTTTGAAAAGTTCGGCAAGTTCTTCAATCGAATGCGCGGCGAGATAATCTCTCATGCGATCCATTGTGCGCGGCTCAATCATGTCGTAGCCGTATTTTTCGGCAAGAAGGATGTCCTGCTCGATAGACATCGCTTGGCAATTCAAGGCGGTTGCCTCGTTCATGCTGATTTTCATCTTTTAAACCCTCCCAAAACTTTTTTAGGTTAGCTGAATTATACTTTTCTGCAAAAAATTTTCTTGAATTATTTTGCTTGATTTGCCCGCCGCGCAGATAAAAATCTTTAACAAATTGTCGAATCATGCAAAAAGCCCGCGACTCCTTTTGGGAATTGCGGACTTTTTGTTGTTCGGGGTGTGGAAGAAAATTTTGGCAAGAAAAATTTATTTAAGAAGCTCGCGCTTAATGCGGTCGAGAGCTTTGGGGGCTTGCTTATCCATTTTTTCGGGGAAACCGAAATAAGAAACGCAAATGATATTGTCGCCGCCGACTTTGGGCGCGTCGGGCTTAAGTTGCTTGTTGGCAAAATCCATCTCGCGCAATGTTTCAAAAATGCCGTCGAAGTCAACTTCGCCTTCCCCGTTGCCGTGTGTCGAGAAAAATTTTTTTGCAAGAAAAATTTATTTGAGAAGCTCGCGCTTAATGCGG
>CALFJC010000054.1 GCA_937877655.1 uncultured Selenomonadales bacterium | reverse complement strand
AACCGGCAAGAAAACATCCTGTTTTCGTTGCCGGCGACCGCCCATCCTTGGGCGGTCGGTACTCGCTACCCGCTATAATTTTCTTCATTCCTAATTCCTAATTCTTAATTCCTAATTATTTGGGGGTGTAACTTTTGATAAAACTTTCGGGTATAGAAAAAATTTACGACAGTTCGTCGGGCAAAGTTCACGCGTTGAAAGGCATTGATCTTGAAATTGCTCGCGGAGAAATTTACGGGATAATCGGCTTGAGCGGCGCGGGCAAATCTACTCTCGTTCGTTGTATCAATATGCTTGAGCGTCCGACGGCGGGCAAAGTTTTTGTCGACGGACAAGATATGACTCAACTCAGCGAAAATGAACTTCGGGCGGCAAGAAAAAATATCGGAATGATTTTCCAACATTTCAATTTGCTAAGCTCGGCAACCGTTTACGATAACATTGCTTTTCCGCTTAAACTTTCGGGCACAAGCTCCGCCGATATTCAAAAAAAAGTTCGTCCGCTCCTCGAATTGGTCGGATTGAGTGACAAAGCCAATCAATATCCTTCGCAACTTTCGGGCGGACAAAAACAGCGCGTCGGTATCGCCCGCGCCCTCGCAAGCAATCCAAAAGTTTTACTCTGCGACGAAGCAACTTCCGCGCTCGACCCGCAAACCACAAAATCTATTCTTGCGCTGATTAAAGACATCAATAAAAAGCTCGCGCTGACCGTCGTTGTTATAACTCATGAAATGCAGGTTATCAAAGATATTTGCGATAAAGTTGCTGTCATTTCGGACGGCGTCATTGCCGAACGCGGCTCCGTGCTCGACGTGTTCACCAATCCTCAACACAAAATCACAAAAGAATTTATCAGCGTCCTTTTGTCAAACGAATTGCCCGCCGCCTTTCGCGGCAACGAAATTTCTCAAGACAAAACGCCCGGCAGTCTGCTTTTGCTCCGATTAATTTTTTTGGGCGAAACTGCCGATTATCCCGTTCTTGCCAAAATGATTAGGACTTGCAAAGGTGTTGAATGCACAATGCTTTTCGGCAACCTTGATGAAATTCACGGCGTGCCCTTCGGACGATTTATTATCGGCTTGAGCGGCGAAGATAAATCAATTCAAAACGCGCTGAATTTTCTCGGCGGCGAAGATGTTCGGGTGGAGGTTATCGGTTATGTTCGCAGAAATAATTCCGTTGTTGAGTAAAGCACTCGGCGAAACAATTTACATGGTTATAATTTCAATGGCAATCGCGTCGGCAATAGGCGTGCCGCTCGGAGTTTTGTTGCACACGACGGCTAAAGGACAAATCCTTGAAAATATTTTCATCAATCAAACAGTCGGCTCGGTCGTCAATGCAGTTCGTTCAATCCCGTTCATAATTTTGATGGTTGCAATAATTCCTTTGACAAGATTTTTGGTCGGCTCGGCGATAGGAACGACGGCGGCGATAGTTCCGCTGGTTATTGCGTCGATACCGTTTATCGGGCGGCAAGTGGAAACTTCGTTGAAAGAAGTTCCGTCGGGCTTGGTGGAGGCGGCTGAGTCGATGGGCGCGACGCCCGCGCAGATTATCACGAAAGTTTTATTGCCCGAAGCAATGCCGGGAATAGTTTCGCAACTGACGACAGTAATAATCGCATTGGTCGGAGAATCGGCAATGGCGGGAGCAATCGGCGGCGGCGGGCTCGGAGACTTGGCAATTCGTTACGGTTATCAAAGATTCAGACCGGAAGTCATGTTGTCAACGGTTATCGTGCTGATAATTTTAGTTCAGCTGGTTCAATTCGCTGGCAATACCTTAGCAAAGAAATTGGACAAACGTTAAACTGAAAAGAAAATCTATTAACAGAAGGGGCGGCATGGACGCCGCCCCGCACGCCGCGTTTGAACAGGATGTTCAAGCGGCGACGCCTTTTTCTTTTGCTACTTTTCTTTTGGGCGCGCAAAAGAAAAGTAGGTTAAACTTACAAAAAGAAGTTTGAAACTCAAAAGAAGTTTTGCGCCGAGATGGTTTTGCGTAGTCCACTTTAGAAAAAAAGGGGGATGCTCGCCGCGCTTGACAGCGAAAATTAAACGTGATAATTTTGTAAAAAATTTTTCAAAGCGAGGTATAAGAATGCGCAGAATGTTATTTACTTCCGAATCCGTGACAGAGGGACATCCCGATAAAGTTGCGGACAGAATTTCAGACAGCATTTTAGATGAAATTATCGAGCGAGATCCTATGGGGCGCGTCGCCTGCGAAACTTTGGTAACAACAGGGCAAGTTCACGTTGTCGGAGAAATTTCCACAACCTGTTATGTCGACATTGCAAAAATTATTCGCAACGCAATTCGCGACATCGGCTATACAAATTCGGCTTACGGCTTCGACGCGGATACGGTCGGTGTTTTAATTTCTCTTGATGAACAATCGCCCGACATTGCTCAAGGCGTCAACAAATCGATTGAGGCTCGCGAAGGCGATATGGCGATTGAAGACGCTATCGGCGCGGGAGATCAAGGAATGATGTTCGGCTACGCAACCAATGCCACTCCCGATTTTATGCCGTTGCCGATTTCTTTGGCGCACAGATTGGCTCGCCGCCTTGCCGAAGTCAGAAAATCTACTCACGAAGTAAATTATCTCCGTCCTGACGGCAAAACGCAAGTCACAATCGCCTATGAAGGGCGCAAACCCGTTGCCGTCGATACCGTTGTTATTTCCACTCAACACAATCCCGACGTTACGCTCGAACAAATAAAAAAAGACATGATTGAATACGTCGTTAAGCCGGTTGTTCCCGCCGAACTTTTGACTGCCGAGACAAAATTTTTTGTGAATCCGACGGGGAAATTTGTTATCGGCGGACCGCAAGGCGACAGCGGTTTGACGGGCAGAAAAATAATCGTCGACACTTACGGCGGCTGGGCGCGTCACGGCGGCGGAGCTTTCAGCGGAAAAGATCCGACAAAAGTTGATCGCAGTGCGGCTTATGCGGCTCGTTACGTTGCGAAAAATATCGTTGCGGCGGGGCTTGCCGATGAATGCGAAATTCAACTTGCCTATGCTATCGGCGTCGCTTATCCCGTTTCCGTTCGCGTTGAAAGTTTCGGCACGGCAAAAATCGACGAGGCGCAGATTGAAAAACTCGTTAAAGAAATTTTTGATCTCCGCCCTGCAGGAATTATAAAAATGCTTGACTTGCGCCGCCCGATTTACAAGCAAACTTCGGCTTACGGACATTTCGGCAGAACTGACGTTGATTTTTCTTGGGAACGCACAGATAAAGTTGACGCCTTGAGAAAAGCGGCAAATCTTTAATGTCTGTTGAAAATCAGAAATAAAAAAATCCCGTTGTCTCTACGCGGGATTTTTTTAATGCGAAAAGAAAACAGAATCGAAGTGGTTCACGGGCGCACATGGACGTGCGCCCGCCGCCGCGTTTGAACAGGATGTTCAAGCGGCGAACGCCCTTTTCTTTTGCTACTTTTCTTTTGGGCGAACAAAAGAAAAGTAGGTTAAAAAATAAATTTCATGATTGACTCAACCGAAGGAGTAGCCGAGATGGTTTTGCGTGCCCACTTTAGAAAAAAGGGGGACAACGCCTCCTTTATTTGGAAATTTTAATGGAAAATTAATTGACAAACCAAAACAAAATCATTATCTTAAGTGTGCGAGCCGAACAGAAAAATTTTTTAGGAAAGGAGTTGCATGTATCAAAAATTTTTTTCATGCGAACACCTCAAATTAATTTGAAAAGGAGATTAAAGTATGGAAGGAAAATTTTTTGTTTTCGACCTCCAACGTTTTTCAGCCGAGAGTATCCAAACCAGCAAAAGCTTAGTCGTGGCAGAAAGCATCGGCGGCGATGGCACAGCAACTTATTATGATTCAATTCAAGAAGCAATAGAAGCTGCCGACAATAAAAATATGACAATTACTTTGCTTAAAAATGTTACCGACGCCGAAGGATTTACCATAGGCGACAGCAATACTGATAGTTTGACTAAAGTTTTATTCAATCTTGACGGCTACAAACTTTCTTTTGAAACCACTACTCTTAACGGCACCGCCAATAACAACACTACAACGGCTATCAGCATCGGTGCAGACGCGGCAGTTTCCATTGTCAGCGGGCTCGGCGGCATTTATGCTTCCGGAAGTACCAATGCAGATTACGGAACTATCGACATATCCAATATTGCGCAAAATACTTTCGGACGCTTGATTGATAACAACGGCTCAAGCCTCGTGATAAACAGCGTCACGCTCGACGGCAAAAATCTCAACGGACAATCGACGGGCACGGACGGCGCGGTTCTTTGGCAAAATAGCGGAACGCTTGACTTAAACGGCGACACAAATATTTTGGCTCAAAGCGGCAACTATAACGCTATCAAAGGAGATACTGCCAACGAATTTACCATAAATGCCAATTTGAACAATGAAGAAGCAACCATTAACGGTATCGCCTTCACGGGCTCCACTGCTACTAACGGGCATATCAGCATTTCGGGCGGCGTCATCGACAATATAGCTTTTACCAGTGCCGCATCAACAGGCGCGGGGCAAATCAGCATTTCGGGCGGCATTATCAATTCGATGTATGACAGCACAACTTCTTTACTCGCCTACAATTCAAGTTCAGTTGCCGGTTCAGATTTTTACATCGGTAAAGAGGGCTGGAATAGAGATCCTTACGAAGGAGCGACCAAATTTAATTACGCTGCATCAACAGGTAGCGGTATCGGAGACTTTATTCTCAGCGCGACGAGCACTGTGACAATGGCTTCAACCGAGTTCGGCTACGATACTGCAAATTCTGTTTTGGGCATTCCCACTTTGGCAACTGCGAGCTGGGAAAAAAACGGTGCTGCAAGTTCTTACGGCTTGGCTTATATGACTTACAGCAGAGATAAAGACGCCGTAACTTTGACTGCCGCCACTTCGGCTCCGACGGGTGACAATAAACACATAGATATTGTTGAAAAAGAAAATTCCGATGCCGCTGAAGGTGCAGGTGTTCTCGAAGCGTCGGTTAAATTGATTGACGCAAGCGCAGTCTCCGTTGCAACTTCAATCGTCGGCAACAGCCTCGACAATACGATTTACGGCGGCACGGGTGCGGACAGCTTGACGGGCAACGGCGGCACAAATGTATTTTATTTCAGCAAAGGCGCGGACGTTATCACCGACTATCAGATAAACGTCGACAAAGTTATAAAATCCGACAGCAATTTTGTTCCGCACGGCGACAGCATAAGCGTTGTGAACACCAACGATCTCTGCATTGCTTTTGACAGCGGCGACAGCATTACTTTCAGCGGCATGGGTGCTTCATTAAATAATACCAATAATCCCGTGCCGACAAGAGGCGTCAAGCTTGAGGCGGGCGGCAAAACTTACATTTACACAACCTATTCCGTTGCCGACATGACGGGCGACAGACCCAACGGCATAACTCTTGCGTCAGGTTATAGTAGTGGTTCGCCCAACACCTTCAACGCTACGACAGCTTTTGGCACAATCAATGCCGCTGTAGTAGGAACTCCTGTTTCAATCACGGGAACGGATTCTGCAAATTACATTGTCGCAAGCGATGCGGGCAGTTCGCTCAACGGCAACGGCGGCAATGATACATTGGTCGGCGGCGCGGGCGCAGATGTTTTCGTTTACAAATCCGGTAAAAATGTCATCCAAAATTACAACAGCACGGGCGACAGCTTATCTGTTGACGTGTCGAAAATCACGGGCGTGAAGACCAGCGGCAACGATTTAATTTTCTCCGCAGGCACGGGCAATCAAATTACCTTTAAACCTGTCGTAAGCGGCACTTCAAGCACCAATGTTGAAAAAGTTTCTTTGACAAGCGGCGAAATAATCTCGGCGGACGGAATTCTTTCAGACGCGAACAAAAAACTTACGCTTTTCGCGAGCGCAAAAGGAAGAATCACTCTTCCGAACGGCGTTGAAGAAATTGACGCCTCTAAAATCAAATCAAACGTCGTGATTTTGGAAGGCTCGTCATCACTTAGCGGAACTACAACTTACACTTTCGCAACGGAAAACAGAAAGAAAGACGTTTTCGAGTACAATGGCGGCGCAGTTTCAATCAACGGCTACGAAGCGGGTTATGACAGACTCAATCTCGGCAACTACAGCGATATTGCGGCTTTCTCGGTTTCAAGCGGCAATGTTCAAATTTCTGTCAGCGGCTACAGCGGCGAAAACAACATTATTTCTTTGACGGGCGCGGCGGATAAAGAAGTTCTCTTGCATGACTCGAATAAGAGCGGTTATCGCAAGGTGGTTTTCCATGACAACAGCATAATTTTCGACAAAGCAACCAATCCGACTTCGGCAACGCTTTTACCCAATGCGGAGAGTTATAATGCGACTCAAAATCCGACGGTTAAAAATATCGTCCTCGACTACAGAGTAGCCGGAGCCATAAGCATTACTGCGGGCGACTCCAACAATACGACGGTTGACGCCGGCGCGGCAAGTGCGACAGGCATAAGTCTTATCGGCGGCGCGAAAAATGATAAACTAATTGGCAACGGCAATGAGGATATGTTTGTTTACACGGCGGGCAGAGATGCTGTCGAAAACTTCAGCGTAGGTTCCGATTTAATTTCGTTGAGCGGCGCAAATGTCCAACTTGAAGACATCTCAAAAATTACTGCGAACAAAAAGGGCTTCAAACTCACTTTCGACAGCCGAAATATCCTCGACGTTAAAACGAGCGGCAGCAGTTTCAAAACTCTTGAAAGTACTGTCAGCATTAACGGCGGAGAATATATTTTCGGCAAAAACGCTGTAGGCTCTTTGGCGGGTAGCGATATTCATGTCAGCTTGACGAGCGGCGCGAGCGGCACTTTCCAGACCAAAAAATATAACAATGCCACTTATGTTGACGGCTCGCGTGTTACAAAGAATTTGACGCTTGCAGGACGGGTGAATGTTGACGAAATTCTGATAGGCAGCGATAATGAAAAATCGAAGACAACGTTTAAAGGCGGCGGCGGAGCAGATTCTCTTGTCGGCGGCGCGGGCACAGATACTTTCTTCTATGCAAAAGGCAACGGCGGAGAAACCACTATCGCCAACTTCGACTTCAGCAAAGACAAACTCAAAATTGCCACCGGTACAATTATGAAAATTGAAACTGTTTCGGACGGGCTTAAGTTCGCCATGAACAACGGCAAGAAGGGCAATACAACTGAAGTCGGCTCGTTCACTATCAAGAGTTTCTCTGACAACGGAACTCAAGCCGACATTGGAACCGATAAAGCTAAAAATATTCTCATCAAGGCGAACAATACGCTCTATTGGTTTGAAGGTGGCGAGCTTGTTACGGGAACGAAAGATGCCGCGATGAACACCGTGCTAAGAGATTACAAGAAGAGTAGCAGTGATTATGCGGTTGTAGATCTCGGTTACTCGACGAACTTGGTTAAAGCGGGAATTGCAACCACTACTGAAACTGCCTTCAGCGCAGATGATCACAAGAAGAGCAATTTAACAACTACCTAAAGCGACGATTGACGATAAAGAATAAAAATTTTTGACAGGCAACTTGGTTTGTGCGAAGAAATTTTGCACAAACTTTTTTTTTGTCCTTAAGGCGGTTATAATGGGAGAGGTTGCCCCCCCTTTGTCAAAGCGTGGGCACGCAAAACCATCTCGGCTTCTCATTCACGTTTGAGTTTAAAAATAATTGGAGGTAAAAAATTTTGGTAAAAGTAAGTGTAATAGGCGCGACGGGCTACGCGGGAGCCGAATTGCTCTCAATTCTCAATCGTCACCCGCAAGCCCAACTCGCGCACATAACTTCCGAAAGTCATACGGGCAAAAAAATTTCGGAGCTTTATCCGCACCTGCGCGGAATTTGCGATTTGACATTGGAAAGTTTGTCCGACATTGAAAATATCGGCGCGGACAGCGATTTTATTTTTATCGCCCTGCCGCACGGGCACGCTATGGACGTTGGACTTAAATTGGAAAATCTGCCCGTCCGAATTATAGATCTCGGCGCGGATTATCGTTTCAGCGACACTGCGATTTACGAAGCGTGGTACAACGTCCCGCACAAGCACAAGGACGCCAAAAGAGTTTACGGGCTCGCGGAAATTTATCGCAATGAAATTCGCGACGCAAAAATTATTGGCAATGCCGGCTGTTTCACAACCGCCTCAATCCTTGCACTTGCGCCGCTCGTCAAACATCATTTAATCGACGCGAATTCAATCATTGTCGACGCCGCAAGCGGAGTTTCGGGCGCGGGCAGAGGTTTAAAGCTCGGAAACCATTTCCCCGAACTCTACGACAACTTCAAAGCTTACAACGTCGCTCGTCACCGCCACACTCCCGAAATTGAACAGGCACTTAAAGATTTGGGCGGCGAAGAGACAATTATAAATTTCACGCCGCATTTGGTGCCCATGTCTCGCGGAATTTTGGCGACTTGCTACGCCAATATCAAGGAAAATATTTCGGACGACATGATTGACGCCGCCTTTCAGAAAATGTACGGCGCGGAAAAATTTATCAGACTTTTGGGCAGAAATTCTTATCCCGAAACAAAATTTGTTCGCGGCTCCAATTACTGCGATCTCGGCTGGCACATTGACGAACGCACGCGGCGTGTTATAATTCTTTCCGCTATCGACAACCTTGTTAAAGGCGCGGCGGGACAAGCCGTTCAAAATTTCAACATTGCGGCAGGTTTTTATGAAAGTGTCGCGCTTGATGTCGTTCCAATGTATCCGTAAGGAGGATTTTTTAAAAAATGTTCAGTGAGAATCACAAAAAAGCGGGCGTCGCTTATCCGCAAGGATTTTTGGCGGCGGGCGTCCGCGCAGGTATCAAAAAAAACGGCAACCTTGACGTTGCAGTTATTTACACCGAAAAAGAAGCCGCTGTCGCGGGAGTCTTTACGAAAAATTTGGTTGCGGCGGCTCCCGTTCATTTGAGTAAAATTGTAGTCGGCACGGGCACGGCTCATGCCGTCGTTGCAAATGCAGGTTGCGCAAATGCCTGCACGGGCGAACAGGGCGTTAAGGACGCAGAAAAAATGGCTGCCGTTGCCGCAAAAGAATTGAATTGCCGCGCAGATGATGTTATCGTTGCCTCGACGGGGCTTATCGGCTCGAATTTGCCGATGGATAAAATGGAAAACGGAATCAAAGCTGCCGTCAAAGAACTTTCCAAAGAAGGCTCGGTTAATGCGGGCAACGCGATTATCACGACCGACACTTATTCAAAAACTTTGGCAACGGAAATTGAAATCGGCGGTAAGGAAGTTCGTTTCGGCGCAATCGCCAAAGGTTCCGGCATGATTCGCCCCGATATGGCGACAATGCTCTGTTTTATCACGACGGACGCAGATATTGATCAAAAACTTTTGCAAGAAGCCTTAAGCAACATTACCGAAGTAAGTTTTAACTGCATGTCGGTTGACGGCGACATGAGCACAAATGATTCTGTTGTTGTTTTGGCGAACGGCGCGGCGGGCAATAAAAAAATCGTCTCTCGCGACGAAGATTATCTTAAGTTCTACGAGACTTTAAAGAAAATTTGCATCGAACTTGCGAAAAAAATTGCCGCCGACGGCGAAGGCGCAACAAAATTTATCACAATCAACGTCACGGGCGCGGAAACTTTCGCCGACGCCAAAAAAGTCGGCATGAGCGTTGCCAATTCGCCGCTCGTTAAGACTGCTTTTTTCGGACAGGACGCAAATCCCGGCAGAACAATCTGCGCGGTGGGTTATTCGGGCGTCAAAATCATTCCCGAAAAAATTACAATAAAATTCGGCGGGATTAAGGTTTATGAAAAAGGGCTTGTCGTCAAATTTGATGAAGACGCCATGCGAAAAATTTTGGCGGAGCATGATATTATCGTTGACATTGATTTGAATCTCGGAAAAGAAACGGCAACGGTTTTCACATGCGATTTGAGTTTCCAATACGTCAAGATAAATGCAGATTACACAACCTGAAATAAAGAAATTTTTATCTCTGCCAAAAAAATTGCGGCGGAGATTTTTTTTTGGTAAAATTTTTGTCGAGGTGATTTTTTATGGAAAGAAGTTTCTCCATTCCGATTTCGCGGCGCGATTTGTTGAAATTGGCGGGCGTGACGGCGGTCGGAGCAGTTTTAAGCGGAAAAAATTCTGTCGAGGCGGCTGAAAAAATTTCGGGCGAGTTAATTAAATATGCCGATAAAAAAATTCCCGTGATTTATTCCGTTGATGTTTGCGTTTGCGGCGGCGGTCCTTCGGGCACGGCGGCGGCAGTCAACGCGGCAAAAAACGGCGCACGAACTCTTTTAATCGAACGCGGAATTGCGCTCGGAGGGCTCGGCGTTTTGGGTTGCGTTTATCCCTTCATGGACACTCACGCGCCGAATTCCGACACGCCTTATCTTGCCGAATTAAAAAATCGTCTGCGTGAAAAAGGAATTGAGCCTTTCGACGGAGTCACTCAACAAACTTGGCACAATCCCGAAATTTTGGCGGAGATTCATGACGAAATGTGTTCCGAGAGCGGCGCGGAAATTTTGTATCAAACGGTTTTGGTCGACGTGATTAAAAACGGCGATAAAATTTCTTTCGCGATAGTTCAAACCATTGCGGGGCTCGCGGCAGTCAAGGCGAAAATTTTTATCGACGCAACAGGCGACGCTTATCTTTCCAGAGTTTCGGGCGTCGATTACGAACGCGGCTACGAAAAAACGGGAAATAATCAGCCGCTGAGTTTTCGTTTTGAAATGGGCGGCATTGATACCGAAAAACTTTATAAATACGTCGCGATTGAGCTGAAGGAAGATTGGTGCAAATCGAAGTTGCCTTACTTTGAAATTGCGGAGGCAATGCACAGGAAACAACGTTACAAATTGGAAGAATTTATGGCTCGCGGCGTCGAAACGGGCGAAATTACTCAAGACGAAGCGGAATATATGCAAGCTTACACGATTATCGGGAAAAACGGCGTGATGAGCATGAACTGTCCCGAAATTCCCGTGAAATTTTCCGCAACGGATCCGATTTCTTACAGCAAGGCGGTTACCTTCGGCAGAAAAATGATGCGCAACATTGCCCGCTATCTGATTAAACATTTGCCGGGCTTTGAAAATGCTTTTATCAGTCGCGAGGCGGTTATGCTCGGAGCGCGTGAATCTTGGCGCATTAAAGGAAAATATTATCTTGTGGAAGATGATTATCACAATCAAAGCAAATTTCCCGACGCGGTTTGTCGCACGGCTTGGTTTATCGACGCGCACGGCGAAAAAGTTTCCGAAAAACTTCCTGCGGGCTGTTTTTATGAAATTCCTTATCGTTCGCTTGTCACGGAAAAAATTTCCAACTTAATCGTTGTCGGAAGATGTATCAGCGCGAGTTTCATTCTGCAGGCGTCGATGAGAATTCAGCCGACTTGTATAAGTATCGGCGAGGCGGCTGGTATCGCGGCGCAATTTGCTCTTCAAAATAAAATCGCCGCGAATCAAGTTGATTGGGCGAAAATTCCCGCGTACAAAAGAAGTTATGTCAGTCAAGGCTAAGAGAAAAAATATAAAAATTACCCCGTCGGAAATTGCGGCGGGGATTTTTTTTTGTTATGATTAGAAAAATTTTTTGGAAGGAGAATTTTCGATGAAACAGGAAACTCCGAGCCTTCAACAACTTTTGAACTCGGCGGGCATAAAAAGGCGGTTTGAAGAGTTGCTCGACCAATCTGCGCCTTCTTTTATATCTTCGATACTTACAATCGTTCGGAGCAACAATAAATTGCAAGACTGCTCGCCGAATTCGATTTTGAGCGCGGCGGGAATTGCGGCGGCTTTGAAATTGCCGATAAATCCCAGCTTGGGTTTTGCGTTCATTGTTCCCTACAAAGGACATGCGACATTTCAGCTGGGTTTCAAAGGTTTTGTGCAGTTGGCAATGCGCAGCGGACAATATCGGACGCTGAATTCCGGCGCGGTTTGCGAAGGGCAGATAAAGGAAATTGATTTTGTGACGGGCGAAATAATTCGCGGCGAAAAAATTTCTGAAGAGATCGTCGGCTACGTCGCCTATATGGAATTGCTTAACGGCTTCAAAAAATCTCTCTACATGACGATTGCGGAACTTCAGCAACACGCGGAAAAATATTCGCAGAGTTATGCTTACGATTTGCGTTCGGGCAGAAAAACTTCCGTCTGGTCGACGAATTTTGACGCAATGGCTAAAAAAACTGTCTTGAAAAAACTTCTTAGCAATTTCGGAATAATTTCGATTGATCAGCGGAGCGCGGATTTGGCAACGGCATTGCAAGCCGACCAAGCAGTCATAACGGACGAAGGTTTCAGATACATTGACAACGAGCGCGGCGAAGAAAAAGTTGTGCCCTTCAGCGACGTTATAGATTTGCCCGAAGCCGACGAGCCCGAAGAGTCGGACGAAACAAATACGGAGGAAAAAAATGATTGACGAAACTTTACAATTCGATTTGGCGGCGGAGATTTTGAAAAAATTTTTGCCCGAAGAAATGCACGAAGAAATTTTAAAGGAATTGAACTCCGAGCTTAAAAAAAATCCTGTGCAGAAAAATTTCAGCGCGAATGACAGAGCGGCGATTTTGGTTGAGGCACTGCCCTACATTCAAGAATTTTACGGCAAAACGATTGTCATAAAATACGGCGGCAACGCGATGATAAACGACGAGCTTAAGTCAAGCGTCATGCAGGACGTGGCGTTGATGAAATTCGTTGGAATAAATGTCGTGATTGTTCATGGCGGCGGTCCGGAAATTACGGGCTTCCTAAAAAAACTCGGCAAGGAAAGTTCTTTCGTAAGCGGCTTGCGTGTCACTGATGAAGAAACTGTCGAAATTGCGGAGATGGTTCTTGACGGAAAAATTAATTCGGAGATCGTGACGCTTTTAAATCGGCGCGGGCTCCGTGCAGTCGGCTTAAGCGGCAAGGATGCTGATTTAATTCGCGCAGAAAAAAAATTGGCGACGGTCTACGAACAAGGCGAGAAAACCAAAGTCGACATCGGCTATGTCGGCAAGTCTAAACAGGTTAATATTCAGATTGTCAACGATTTAATCAGTCAAGGTTATGTGCCCGTTATTGCGCCAATCGGCGTCGGCGAAGACGGCAAAAGTTACAATATCAATGCGGATTATGTGGCGGCGGACATTGCGGGCGCGTTGCGGGCGGAAAAACTTTTACTCCTTACGGATACCGAAGGCGTCTACAAAAATTTTGAAGACAAGAGCAGTTTCATTTCGACATTGAAAGCGGCTGAAGCGCGAGAATTTATAAAAGGCGGCGTTATCGGCGGCGGCATGATTCCGAAAGTCGAGGCGTGCTTGCGTGCTTTGGATAAAGGCGCGAATAAAGCTTACATAATCGACGGACGACTTCCGCACTCGATTATTTTGGAGCTGTTCACGGCGGCGGGGCTCGGCACGGAGGTTTGTCCGTGACCGTTAAGGAAAAGCGCAAAGAACTCCTTGACGAAATGTGCGAATTGGGTAAATGTTATCTCGATGAGGAAAACGTTGAGGAAGCTCTTCGTTGGCTGAATTCGGCGGCGGCTTTGGGTAGCAATAAGGCAAACACAGAGCTTGGCGAAATGTATTATTACGGATTTAAAGTTCAAGAAAATTTTCCAAAAGCGGCGGAGTATTTCAGCAGGGGTTATGCCGATGACGAAATAATCTTAAATGCTCAATTCGGTGATATGTATCGTTACGGTCAAGGCGTCGAGAAAAACATAGAAAAAGCAATTTTATGGTACGAAGTGGAAGCGGCACACGGAAGTCGAGAAGCAAAACTTGAACTTGCCGAAATTTACTTTTACGGTGAAGGCGACATTAAACCTGACGAAGAAAAAGCCGTGAATTATCTCGCCGAATTGGCTCTTGACGGCGGAGATTATTGCGCCACAGCCGAAGATCTCTATGCGGAAGGGCAGAATATTCCTTTGCCTTGTGGACGTTCCGGTTGGATTCTTTACGGTGACGATGAAGCACGCTTTAAGCTTGGTTGCATGTATCTTTACGGTGAAGGCGTTAAAAAAAATGTTTTCAAAGCCGCGTGTTGGTTCGCCAATATGAACAGCTATATAAACGATATAGAAGAATTTTTTGATGTACTGTTCGATCTTGCCGAAAAATATCGCACGGGTAACGATGTCGAAAAAAATATTGACAAAGCCATTGCGTGGTATGAACAAATTATCAATTACTGTGACTTTCACAACGAGGCTTTGTTCGCGCTTGCCGAGATTTATTTTTATGGCGAAGACGGCATTGAACGAAACTTTGATAAAGCTGTCGATTTATATCGGCGGTCGGCAGATTGCGGCAACTTGAAAGCGGCTCACAGATTGGCTGATATTTATCTTAACGGCAAGGGGATTGACATAAATTTTACTGAAGCTCGTTATTACTTGGACAAACTCGGTAAACGTTTATCGGATAAAATTAAGGAATGATTTGTTTGACTGAAGAAAAAATTTTTGGAGCGCGGCGATAAATATCGTTCTTGATACAGTTCCCGATGAAAATTTTTATCTCTCGTCGAGGAAGTCGGAAAATATTTCAAGGAAAACTTATCGGCTTGCAAAAAAATATCCCGCGCAGGTTGACGAGGTTATAAAAATTTTTGATGACGTTTTGGGAGAGTGAATTATGGTCGATAAAGATTTATTTCTGCATGACTTGGCGGTTGTGGCAATTTTGAAAAACGAAGCTCCTTATCTGAAAGAATGGCTGGATTATCATTTGCCGGCGGGCGTAGATCATTTTTATCTTTACGACAACGACAGCACCGACAACCAAGCCGAAGTTGCCAAGCCTTACGTTGAGGCGGGGCTTGTCGATTATTTTTCTGCGCCGGGAAAAATTATGCAAATGCCCGTTTACAACGACGCCGTTAAAAGATTTAAATTTCATTGCCGCTATATGGCGTTCATAGATCTGGATGAATTCATTTTCCCGAAAAAAAATCAAAGTATCGTTGAAGTTGTCGATGAAATTTTATCACGCGACAAACAGGCGGCGGCTCTCGGAATTAATTGGCAACTTTTCGGCTCGAACGGCGAAGAAAAAGCTGATTATTCTCGCGGAGTTTTGGAAAGGTTTACTCGGCATGCTCCAAAGAATTGGGTAATTCAGTTTAAAGGGAACAATTTCCCGGTAGGCAATGCTCATATTAAAACAATCGCCAATCCCCGCAGAATATTTTTCATTTACAATCCCCATTGTGCCAGATATTTTGAATCGTTTCAGCCCGTAAATGAAAACGGAAAAATTATCAGCGGTAACATTCCCAACGCTTTTAACTTTCCCGTGACGGCGGAGAAAATTGTCGTGAATCATTATTACACAAAATCTCGCGAAGAATTTCTTGAAAAAATGCGGCGCGGCAGATGCGACCAAAAGCGCAACGATTACAGCATGAGATTTTTTGAGATTTTTAATCGCAATGAAGTTTTCGACGACGGAATTTTGAAATATCGCATTGCCCGCGCAGAAAACTTTTCGCTTGAAAGTTATGATGAAAAAATTCAACGCGTGACAACAGCTTTGATTGAAATTTTATCGCGATATGCTTCGGGCGAAGTTTTTGATTTGGAAACTGCGTTGACTTGACGAGCCGTAAGTAATTTTTTGCAGGAAAAAATTTTGGAAGAGGCATCACTCGGAGCGATTTTAAATTCACTCAACAAAATGACTTACGCTGACGCTAAACTTTTAATCCGAGAGTTGCCGCTTCTTTTGAATTTGAAATATCCAGTCGTCAAAGAAATTCGCGCCGTCGCCTTGCAGGTTATTTCTCAATTAATGGAAATGGCAAAATCGGAAGGCGATTGGCGAGATTTTGTTGAGCTTGATAACATTGCGGAACTTTTAAAGGAGTGATTTATTTGACTGAAGAAAAAATTTTTGAACGGGACGATAAAAATTATCTGCCCGTGTTCAATCGCTACAAAATTGTTTTGGAGCGCGGCGAAGGCGCATATCTTTATGACATCAACGGCAAAAAATATATCGACTTCCTCGCGGGAATTGCCGTAAATGTTTTGGGACATAATTATCCGCCGCTCGTCAAAGCGATCTCGGAGCAGGCGGCGAAAGTTATTCACGTCAGCAACCTTTACTACACGCAACCGCAAGCCGACGCCGCTGCAAAGTTGGTTAAACTCAGCGGGCTTGATCGCGCTTTTTTTGCCAATTCGGGCGCGGAAGCCAACGAAGGCGCAATTAAAATTGCCCGCAAATTCGCAAAAAAAATTTCTGCCGACAAGACGCAGATTATCACGGCATGGGACAGTTTTCACGGAAGAACTTTGGCAACTTTGACGGCGACGGGGCAACCGCATTATCACAAGGGCTTTGAACCGTTGCCGGCGGGTTTCGATTATGTTCGTTTCAACGACATTGAAGATTTAGAGAAAAAAATTTCTGACAAAACCTGCGCGGTTATGTTGGAGACGATTCAGGGCGAAGGCGGCGTTTATCCTCCGAAGGGCGATTATCTGAAAAAAGTTCGCGAGCTCTGCGACAAACACGGCGCACTTTTAATCTTCGATGAAATTCAATCGGGGATGGGACGCAGCGGAAAATTTTTCGCTTATGAAAAATACGGCGTCAAGCCCGACATTGTCACATTGGCTAAAGGTTTGGCGGGCGGCGTTCCGATTGGAGCATTCATTTGCACGGAAGAAGTTGCAAAAGCTTTCAAGCCCGGAGATCACGGCACAACTTTTGGCGGAAATCCTCTTGCCTGCGCGGCGGCAAATGTCGTTCTGGATACAGTTCCCGATGAAGAATTTTTGGCGCATGTTGAGGAAGTCGGAAAATATTTCAAGGAAAAACTTATCGGCTTGCAAAAAAAATATCCCGCGCAGATTAAAGAAATTCGCGGCGAAGGTTTGATTCTCGGCGCACAACTCGACAAGCCGAAAAAATCGGGCGTCGAAATCGTCAACGAATGCATGAAGCGCGGCGCGATTATAAATTGCACTGTCGGCACGGTTTTAAGATTTATCCCGCCGCTTATCATCACAAATGAGCAAGTCGACGAGGTTATAAAAATTTTGGATGATGTTTTGGGAGAGTGAAAAATTTTGTTGAAGGGAAAAGATTTACTTTCGATTCATGATTTAAGCGTTGACGAAGTCGCGGAGATTTTGGACTTGGCGGCGCAGTTGAAAGCCCTGCAAAAGGCGGGCGTCGAACACAAACTTTTGGCGGGCAAAACGTTGGGAATGATCTTTGAAAAATCTTCGACGCGGACGAGAGTTTCATTTGAGGTCGGGATTTTCCAACTGGGCGGCACGGGCTTATTTTTGTCGAGCAAAGATTTGCAACTTGGGCGCGGCGAGCCGATTAAAGATACCGCAAGAGTTTTGTCGCGTTATCTGGACGGAATTATGATTCGCACTTTCGAGCAGGAAAAAGTCGAGGAGCTCGCGAAGTACGCCGATATTCCCGTTATCAACGGCTTGACAGATTTATCCCATCCCTGTCAAGTGCTCAGCGATCTTTTGACTGTTCGCGAACATAAAGGAAAAAATTTCCGTGCCCTCAAGGCGGCTTATGTCGGCGACGGAGACAATATGGCGAATTCTCTCCTTTACGGCGCGGCAAAAGTCGGCATGACTTTTACTGTTGCAACGCCCGCCGATTACAAGCCCAATCAAAAAGTTTTCGAGAATGCTCTTGCCGACGCCGAAGAAACCGCCGCAAAACTTTCTTGGACGGAAAATCCAGCCGAAGCCGTTAAAGATGCCGACGTTGTCATCACCGACACATGGGCGAGCATGGGACAGGAAGCCGAACACGAAGCCCGCAAAAAAATCTTCGCGCCTTATCAAGTAAATAAAAATCTTCTGCGCGGCGCAAGCAAAAATGCGATTGTCATGCATTGTCTGCCCGCTTACAGAGGCGAAGAAATTACTGACGAAGTTTTTGAGGAAAATGCCGCCGTAATTTTCGACGAAGCAGAAAATCGTCTTCACGCACAAAAAGCGATTATGGCTTTGACAATGGGCTGAAAAAAAATTAACTCCTTGCCAACAAGGCGAGGAGTTTTTTTGTGTCTGAAAATTTTAAGCGCGATTCAAAATATCTTCAAACTTTTTCTCAAGCAAGCGGCAATATTTAACGGGATTCAAAGCGTCCGAGTTCAGGAAAAGGTTGCGCAAATTTTTATGGAGCAAATCAAGCGATTATGGCTTTGACAATGGGCTGAAAAAAAAATTAACTCCCCGTCAACAAGGCGAGGAGTTTTTTTGTGTCTGAAAATTTTAAGCGCGATTCAAAATAT
>CALFJC010000053.1 GCA_937877655.1 uncultured Selenomonadales bacterium | reverse complement strand
GCGGCGGCGGGAAGTCAAGCGACTTTTGCCGAATTACAAGGCGCGAAAAATTTTTTGGGAAAAATTTTTGACTCGCGAAATATGGGAGCTTTTAAAATCGGGAGAGCTTGACAAACCGGAGGAAAAATTGAATTATGCAATTAAAAATTTTGGGGCTGAATCACAGAACGGCACCGATTGAAGTTCGCGAAAAATTTTCTATAGGCAAGGAAGAATTACGGCGCGGCGGCGGGAAGTCAAGCGACTTTTGCCGAATTACAAGGCGCGAAAAATTTTTTGGGAAAAATTTTTGACTCGCGAAATATGGGAGCTTTTAAAATCGGGAGAGCTTGACAAACCGGAGGAAAAATTGAATTATGCAATTAAAAATTTTGGGGCTGAATCACAGAACGGCACCGATTGAAGTTCGCGAAAAATTTTCTATAGGCAAGGAAGCATTACGGCGCGGGCTGGAAAATCTTGACGACTACGACGGATTAAATGAAGCGGTTATCCTTTCGACTTGCAATCGCAGTGAAATTTACGCGGTCACGGCTGACGGTTGCGCGGCGAGTCTTCATCAATTTCTGAATGATTTAATCGGCGACGTTATCGACGAAAAATTTTTATACGAATACAGCGATGATGCTTGCACAAAACATTTATTTGAAGTTACGGCGGGTTTGGACTCTCTGATTTTGGGCGAAGGACAAATTTTATCGCAAGTCAAAGAGGCTTACAGAATTGCAAAAGCCGCGCAGGCGACGAGCACAATTTTGAACACGTTGTTTAATCGGGCGATAGCGTCGGGCAAAAGAGTTCGGACGGAAACCAAAATCGCTTATAATTCGGTGTCGGTAAGTTCGGCGGCGGTTGATTTGGCAGAAAAAAAATTGGGCGGGCTTGCCGGCAAAAGCGCATTGATTTTCGGCGCGGGCAAAATGGCACAACTTACGGCGCAACATTTTTTGTCGCACGGCTTGAAAAAAATTTTTGTGGCGAATCATCATTTGTCGCGAGCGGAAGAAATGGCGGCGAAAATCGGCGGGCAGGCTGTCGCTTGGGAAGAAGCTTTGACGAGCGCGGCGCATGTCGACATAATCATAACTTCGACGGGTGCGCCGCATTATGTCATCAAGCCGTGGCAAACTCAACAGCTTATGACGCGCAGAGAAGGGCGCGGAATTTTTTTTATCGACATTGCGGTTCCGCGAGACGTTGACCCCGAAGTCGGAAAAATAAAGGGCGTCACGCTTTACAACATTGACGATTTGGAATCGGCAGTGGAAAAAAATTTGCAGGCGCGGCAACGCGAGGCGGAGCTTGCAAAAAAAATAATTGCGGAAGATGCGGCGGCAGTCACGGAACGATTTAAATATTTAAACTTTCAACCGTTGATGGCGAATTTGTCGGAGCGGGCAGAAAAAATTCGTCAACGCGAAGTCCGAAAAATTTTAAGCAAAATGCCCGACCTTACAGATGAAGAGCGGAAAATTTTGGAGCAAATGACGCGCCGCATTGTCCGAAAACTTTTGCGGATGCCGATGATGAAACTCAATGCTTCGGCGGGCACAGACTCCGAAAATTTTTACACGCAAGCCGTCAAAGCACTTTTTACGGACGAGGTGAATTCACTTGCGGAAAATTAAAATCGGAACGCGGGCAAGTCGTCTTGCACTGTGGCAAGCGGAATTTGCGGCGGCGGAGTTAAAAAAATTTTTCCCCGAACTTGAAATTGAACTCGTCAAAGTCAAAACGACGGGCGATAAAATTTTGGACGCGCCGCTTGCGAAAATCGGCGGCAAAGGGCTTTTCACCAAAGAACTTGAACTTCAACTTGCGAACGGAGAAATCGATTTGGCAGTTCACAGCTTAAAGGACGTGCCGACCGAATTGCCCGAAGGATTTAAAATTGCGGCGATAACAAAACGCTCTCAGCCCTTCGACGCCTTTGTCAGCAATAAATTTCCGTCCTTCGCGAGCTTGCCGAAAAATTCTGTTGTGGGCACGTCCAGCTTGCGGCGGGCGGCGCAAATTTTATCTCTGCGCCCCGATCTTCAAATAAAAAATCTGCGCGGCAACGTCGAAACTCGCTTAAAGAAATTGGACGCGGAAGAATTTGACGCGATAATTTTGGCGGCGGCTGGCTTGGAGCGGCTCGGTTATTCGTCACGAATCGGAGAAATTTTGACGGAAATAATTCCGGCGGCGGGACAAGGCGCATTGGCTGTCGAAACCCGCGCAGGCGACGAAAAAATTTTTTCTTACGTTCAAAAACTCAATGACAACGAAACCTGCGCGGCGATTGAAGTTGAACGGGAATTTTTAAAAGAAGTCGGCGGCAGTTGTCAAATCCCCGTCGGAGTTTTTGCGCAGATTGACGGCGATAAAATAAAAATTCGTGCGATAATTTCTTCCGTTGACGGCAAAAAAATTGTTCGTGATTCGGAAATTGCTCCGCTCGAAAAAATTTGCGGCTTGGGGAAAAAAATTGCCGCCCGTCTTCTCGACAACGGCGGCAGAGAAATTTTAAACGACTTGACAGCATAAAAATTCCTGTTAGGATCGAAACATCCTAAGGAAAGGAATGATCGGCATGGCTGTAAAAATCGGAAATTCTTACGTCACGGAAGCCGCAATGGCTTATGCTCAAAGCCGCGCAGACGAAAAATCAAACGGCGTCCTAAACGATTTGTCGAAAGAATTTAAGGACGTTAATTTCAGCGTCGGCACCCAACCTTTCGGCGGCACCGGCACGAATAATATTTCAATCGCGCCCAACATTCTCCGCCAAATGGCTGACGCCCCCGAAAAAAAATTGGAATACGAAGCTTTGATTTATGACTGCAACAACACCTTGAAAAATTCGGCAAATCGTCCCGGCTTGAAGGCGCAAGGCGTAATTATTGGCAGTGACGGCGGACTTAGAGGCTGGAGTATCAGTCAATCGGGCGAAAAAACTTTTTCTAAAGACGAAAAAGCTCGTTTGGCAGGTCGTTTGCCCGAAAAAGAACTTACAAAAGCCTCGACCGATAAGGCGGACGCCGAAATTCAGAAACTCAAGAACAAAAAGGCGCAGTTGGAGCAAAAAATTTCTTCAACACAAAATCCCGACGCCGATTTGCAAAAACAACTCGCGCAGATTGAAAACGAACTCCGCCAAAAAGATAACGACACTTGGCGCAGACAACACACGAAATTTTCAACAGGAATTGACATAACGATTTGAGATAAATTTTTAAAATAAAAAAGCCCGTGACCAAAAGTCGCGGGCAATTTTTATTTCAACAAATTTTTATTCTTGCTTATCAGCTCGCCGATTAACATTTTCCCGCGCAGGTCGGGATGAATTCCGTCAACCGAAAAACTCGAATCCATTGTTCCTTTCATGTCGTAAAAATACGGCTCAATGTCGATAAAAAATTCCTGCCGCTTAATGTATTCGTTAATCAGCTGAAGTTTCGCGTGCCAATTCGGATCCGTCGGCGTGTGAAAGGCATTTTGCAGATTTTCGGGATTAATCGGCATGAGTGTTAAAAAAATCGGGCGAATTTCATTTTGCAGACAAAGCTTGTTGATCCCGGCAAGATCGGCGATAACATCTTCCGCAGAAATGGTTGTATCACGCAAGCAATTTGCGCCCGTCGAAATGATAAGGTTGCGCGGCTTCAGCGGCAAAACATCTTGTTCAAATCTTTCAAGCGTCATGCGGGAAGTATCGCCGCTCCGACTGACATTGACAACGGGAAAATCAATATAAGTTTCGTAGCTGTATTGCAAAGCCCTCGGCGAATAACTGACCGCGCCGCCGCCGTGAGAAATGCTGTCGCCCAAAACCGCAACGTCAACGCCCTTTGTGTAATCTTCGACGATAAATTTTTCGCTGTTCGACCAAGTGCCTATCGGCTGATCATATTCGTCAAGCGCACGAACCCGCCAATAATAAACTCCCGCATAAGGTCGCCCGTATTCGTCATAACAACTCGAAACATCTTCCGAAATCATTCGCCAAACGCCGTCCGCGCTCGGCTCGACATCATTTTCCACTTCGGGCGGATGAGTCAACATTTCAACTTCGTACTTAACTCCGTCATGCAACGGTATCCAATCGAAAACATGATAAATCGGTTGCGGCAAATAATCCATGTAATCAAAATTATTTATCAGCGGACAATTCGGCAGAGGTTTTGTCTCGTCGAAAATAATTTTTTCTGCCTTGCAAAATTCGCCAATCGGCTCGTGATGAAGTCCGAGTGCCCGCGCCCGCCAATAAAGTTCTTTGCTGTCGACAAAAGGACGCAAGTCGGCTTGATAACCGTTCGTATAAATTTTTCTTGTGCTTTCAAGATGATGAAGATTTGATAAAGCAATGCCGCCTTCGACTTCGGGCGGCGCGTCCAAAAGTTCAAACTCATAACAAACGGCGTTCGGGACGGTGTGCCAAACAAGGAAGGGCATCAAGCTCGCAGGATTTTCTTTGTCGTAATGATAAATGCTGACAGGATGCGGCGGCGTCGGGAAATTCGGATTGGGATAAATCTTATCGCTGCGGAAAATTTCTCCGAAAAGCCCGCGAGCCGTAATGAAATAATAAGTCGGAATTGAAGCTCGCGGCACAATGTAATTCGCAAAACGAGTTTCTTCCTCTTTGAAAATGTGGAAAGGCGGCGAGCCTTTAAGAAGCCCCGTCGTTTTACTTACCGTCGTCACAGAATAAACACAAGGATAAGGCAACGGTCGCCAAGTCATCAAAGTATCGTCGCCTTCCTGCGAAAAACTCACGCCGAGCGAACGTCCGTTAAGTTGGAGCACGTCGGTTTTTTCGGCTATGTACAGGCTGAAGACAGAAAAAAATCCCATCAATCCCGCAAGCAATATGAACGTAAAAATTTTTCTCATCAGATGACCTCAGAAATTTATTTGATTCAAAAGATTTGTCAACGAATTTATGTCACCGAAACGAATGAAAAGGCAGATTAAAATTATCAGCGCGGCAAAAAAATATTCGCGCCGAGACCGCCGAGTAAACCTCCGCTAAGTCAAAGCGAATCTCGTCAAGCCTGCAAGTAATATGAACGTAAAAATTTTTCTCATCGGATAACCTCAGAAATTTATTTGATTCAAAAGATTTGTCAACGAATTTATGTCACCGAAA
>CALFJC010000052.1 GCA_937877655.1 uncultured Selenomonadales bacterium | reverse complement strand
CCGCGCCGGGACGATTCGTCCAAACATTTTTGCAGGTGATGGAGCAGGTGTGGCAACCTATGCATTTGTCCAGATTCATCACCATGCTGACTTGCGCCTTAATCTTCAAGCCAATCAACCTCCTCCGGCAACGTGACGTTGCATCCTGATGTCGCGCTCCAACTGCTACTCTTATCAAAGTTTTTCGCCGCGCCGGGACGATTCGTCCAAACATTTTTGCAGGTGATGGAGCAGGTGTGGCAACCTATGCATTTGTCCAGATTCATCACCATGCTGACTTGCGCCTTAATCTTCAAGCCAATCAACCTCCTCCGCCTTGCGAACGACAACATAAATATCACGCTGATTGCCCGTCGTTCCGTAATAGTTAAAGCCGTAACTCAACTGCCCGTAGCCGCCGATCATGTGAGTCGGTTTCATATGAATTCTTGTCGGCGTGTTGTGAGTGCCGCCGCGTGTTCCCGAAATTTTCGAGCCCGGTACGTTAATATGTCTGTCCTGCGCATGATACATGAACATGACGCCGCGAGGAAGTCTTGGGCTTACAACTGCGCGGGAAATGACAACGCCGTTTCTGTTATAAACTTCACACCAATCATTGTCACGGACGCCGATTTCCGCCGCATCTTTTTCATTGAGCCAAACCGTTTGTCCGCCTCTGAACAGCGTTAAAAGTTGTTGGCTGTCGAAATACATTGAGTGCGTGCTCCATTTATTGTGCGGCGTCAAAAATTTCAGCGTGATCTCTTTTGTTTGACCGAGCGGATTTTTCAGCGGCTTAAAGTCGAGCATCGGTTTGTAAACCGACATTGCCTCGCCCCATTCAAACATCATTTCATGATCCAGATAAAAACTCTGTCGCCCCGTGACTGTTCTGAACGGCACAAGTTGTTCAATGCTGACGGTGAACGGACTGAAACGGCGATTTTGATTCGAGCCCGTGAATGTCGGCGAAGTAATTGTTTCTCGCGGCTGAATTGCAACCATTTCAAAAGTAAAACGTTCGTTCTCGCGGTCGGCGGCGAGTTTTGTCAAATCGGAAAGCCCCGTTTTCTTTTCCAAATCTTGCCAAGCGCGGACGGCAACTTTTCCGTTCGTCGTCGTCGAAAGCCCCATAACCGCATCTGCCGCCTGTCTTGCGGTGTAAATCGACGGCATGCCGTAAGAAATTAAATTTTTATCCTCAACAATGCCGTTGCGCGTGCGAATTTCTTCATAAAGATCGTCGGATCTCCAGCCGAGCCCTTTCATGCCGTTGCCCTTTTGAATATTCGCGCCGAGCCCGACCCATTTATCATAAATTTTTGTGTAGTCGCGTTCAATCATTGCAATGGCAGGCATGGTTTTTCCCGGTATCGGTTCACATTCGCCTTTGCTCCAATCCAAAATTTTTCCTTCGGGTTGAGCTGTTTCGCCTTCGGTGTCGTGTTGAATCGGGACGGCGAAGACATCTTTATAAACGGGCAATTTCGCTTCCGTCGCAACTTTTGAAACTGCCTGCGCGAGCGTGCGGAAAATATCCCAGTCGCTTTTCGCCTCCCACAAAGGATCGACTGCCGCTTGAAAAGGATGAACGAAAGGATGCATGTCGGTTGAAGACAAATCGTCTTTTTCATACCAAGTGGCTGTCGGAAGGACAACGTCGGCATAAAGTGCGGACGCCGCCATTCTGAAATCCAAATCAACCAACAAATCCAATTTGCCTTGAAGTGCTCCGCCTGCGCGGGAAATTTCGTTGTCACTGCGCCATTTAATTTCTTCGGGCTTAACGACAGATTCTTCTTCGGCAAAAATGCTGTTGCGGGTGCCGAGCAGATATTTCAAAAAATAATCGTGCCCCTTCGACGAGGAGCCGATTAAATTATTTCTCCAGATAAACAAATTGCGCGGGAAATTTTCGGGCGCGTCGGGGTCTTCCCAAGCGAATTCAAGCGATTTATTTTTCAAACTCTGCGCGACAAATTTTCTTATGCCGTCAATTCCTTCAAAGCCCGCCGCCTTTGCTTCGTCGAAAATTTTTTGTCCGCTTTTGTTGAAACAGGGATAAGCGGGCAACCAACCGAGTCGCGCCGCCAAAATATTGTAATCGCCGGGATGACGATAGCGCGGCTTGACATTCGGAGCAACGAGCGGAGCCGTATCAATTTCTTCGTTGCGCCATTGATCGGTTGCGAAATAATAAAATGACGTTGCGTTTTGAAGTTTCGCGCCGCCCTGCCAATCGGTACCCGTCATGACGCGAGCCCAGCCTTCAATCGGACGAAGTTTTTCCTGTCCGACATAATGAGCCCAGCCGCCGCCGTTACGCCCTTCGCAACCGCACATCATGAGCAGATTTAAAATTGTGCGATAAATCACATCGGCGTGGAACCAGTGATTTATGCCGCCGCCCATGATAACCATTGTGCGCCCTTGAGTTTTCAGCGCGTTGTCGGCAAATTCGCGGGCAGTGTGGATAACCATGTCGGCAGAAACGCCCGTAAATTTTTCCTGCCATTTTGGAGTGTAAGGAGTATCTTCTTCGTAGGAGCTTGCACATTCGCCGCCGAGCCCCGTATCAATTCCGTAATTGGCAAGCGTCAAATCGTAAACCGTCGTAACGAGCTTGACGCCGTCTTTGGTTTTAATTTTTTTGACGGGCACGGCGCGAGTTATCATCGGATTGTTGCCGCGATCATTTCCGAAATAAGGCAAAAGAATTTCCGCGACGCCGTCACGATCTTTCAAGATAGAAAGTTTCGGAAGAATTTCTTCGCCGGTATCGGAATTTTCTTCGCGCAGGTTCCATTTGTTTTGACGATCCCAGCGGTCGCCCATTGTGCCGTTCGGAATCACGAGCTTATTTGTTTTTTCGTCAATGACGTAATGTTTGAACTCGGCGTGTTTATCCTTGCGCCCCATATCTTTTGCATTTAAAAATCTGCCGAGCTGATATTTGCCGTCGTGTTCGTCAATGATAACCAAAAACGGGAAGTCATTATATTTTCTGGAGTAGTCGAGGAAAAATTCTGCGGGTTCGCCCCAATAATATTCGCGCAAAATGACATGCCCCATAGCCATGGCAAGCGCGGCGTCGGAACCGGTTTTCAAACTTATCCAAGTGTCGGCAACGGCGGTTGATTCGGCGTAATCGGGAGCGATTGAAACAACTTTCGTTCCTTTGTAACGAACTTCGGTTAAGAAATGTGCGTCGGGCGTCCGAGTCTGCGGAACATTGGAGCCCCAAGTTATGATATAGCCCGCGTTGTACCAATCGGAACTTTCGGGAACGTCGGTTTGATCTCCCCAAACTTGCGGACTGGCAGGCGGCAAATCGGCGTACCAATCATAAAAACTTAAACCTGCGCCGCCCATAAGCTGAACAAATCTCATGCCGCCCGCATAACTCAACATTGATTTTGCGGGAATGACGGAGAAGCCGAAAATTCTGTCGGGACCGTATTTTTGGATTGTGTGCAACAAACTTGCCGCGACGAGTTCGGAGACTTCATCCCAATTTGAACGAACAAAGCCGCCCATGCCGCGAGCTTCTTTGTAGAGTTTCATTTTGGAAGGATCGTTTGCTATTGACTGCCAAGCCTCAAGAGCTGTCGGATATTTTTTTCGGGCTTCGCGCCAGAGGTCGGCAAGTTCTCCGCGCAGATAAGGATAACGAATTCTGTGCGGGCTGTAGAGATACCAAGAAAAACTTGCGCCGCGAGGACAGCCGCGAGGTTCAAAGTCGGGCATTTCGGGCGAAGTTTCGGGATAATCGTGAACTTGATTTTCCCATGCAACCAAACCGTTCTTGACGTAAATATTCCAGCTGCAGGAACCGGTACAATTTACGCCGTGCGTCGAGCGAACGCATTTATCGAACGACCAGCGGTCGCGATACATATTTTCCCATTCGCGCCCGCCCTTGTTTATTTGTTGGTGGTCGCCGCGTTCAATGGGGCTCAGATATTTGAGCTTTTTAAAAATATTTCCCACGCTATCACTCTCCTTTTAACAGCAAATTTTAGCAAAAAAAAATATCGGCGAAAGTGATTTATATCACTGCCGAAGGGGGAGTTGTCCCCTTTTTTTCAAAAAGTGGATTCGCAAAACCGTTGCGACGGCGCGGATCGCCGCTTCGATTGAGTCAATCATGAAATTTATTTTTTAAACTACTTTTTCTTTGCTTGTCCAAAGACCCGCTTTAAAAGCGGGGGAACAGTAAGGTGTGGCGACTGACTTTAAGTCTTTAAGAACTTGGAGCGCACCAGCTGGATGCAACGTCACGTTGCCAAAAAGAAAAGACCCCTCGCAGGGGCGTTTCCGGCAAAGAAAACATCCTGTTTTCGTTGCCGGCGGGCGCACGTCCATGTGCGCCCGTGTCTTCTTTCACATTTGCTTTTCCCTAGTTCCTGGTGCCTATTTACTAGTTCCTAATTGTCAACGCGCCTGATATTTGCGCCGAGATTTACAAGCTTTTGAACAAGGTTATCGTAGCCGCGATCAATATGATGAATGTAGCCGACTTGTGTTTCTCCTTCGGCAACCAACGCCGCCAAAACTATCGCCGCTCCTGCGCGGAGATCTGTCGCTTTGACTTGACAGCCCGTCAATTTCTCCTGCCCCGCAACTACCGAAGTTCGCCCGTCAATTTTTATTTTCGCTCCCATTCGGCGGAGCTCGTCGACATGCATAAACCGATTTTCAAAAACAGTTTCGGTTACCATGCTCGTTCCCTGCGAAATTGAAAGCATCGCCATAAATTGCGCCTGCATGTCTGTCGGGAAACCGGGATAGGGCAGAGTTTTTATGTCAACGGCTCGCGGACGATTCTCGCCGATAACTCGAATGCCGTCCACATCTTCAATAACTTTGACGCCCGCCTCTTTCAATTTGGCAATGACGGGTTTAAGGTGTTCGCTTATCGCATTGGCAATGTAAACGTCGCCTTGCGTCATTGCGGCGGCTATCATGTAAGTTCCCGCCTCAATTCGGTCGGGAATAATCGTATAATCGTGCGCAATTAATTTTGGGGAGCCGTCAATTTTTATAACGTTGGTTCCCGCGCCGCGAATTTTCGCGCCCATTATGTTCAGATAATTTGCCAAGTCGACAATTTCGGGTTCCTGCGCGGGATTTTCGATAATCGTTTGTCCTTCAGCCATAGACGCCGCCATTAAAATATTTTCCGTCGCGCCGACGCTTGGAAAGTCAAGATAAATCTGCGCGCCCTTCAAACCGTCGGGGGCTGTCGCCTCAATGTAGCCGTGTCCGATTGAAATTTTCGCGCCGAGTGCCTCAAAGCCTTTCAAATGTAAATCAATCGGACGTGTTCCAATCGCGCAACCGCCCGGCAATGAAATTTTCGCCGAGCCCAATCGCGCCAGCAAAGGTCCCATTATCAAAAACGACGCCCGCATTTTCCTTACCAAATCATAAGGTGCGGTTATGTTTTCAATCGTCGAGGCATTGACGAACAATTTATTGTTTTCGGGTTCGTGATGAACTTTGACGCCGAGTGTCTGCAAAACTTCGCTGATTGTTCGGACGTCATCAAGATTCGGCACTTCGTCCAAACAAGTTTCTTTATCTTGACCGAGAAGCGTCGCCGCAATGACGGGGAGCACGGCATTTTTCGCGCCGCTGATCTTCACGGTGCCGCTCAATCGATTTCCGCCTTTTATGATAAGTCTTTCCAAAAATCTCAGTCCTCCTCAAAGCTTTTTGGTTGACTTGGCTGAACGTCTGGCAGATTTTTTCAAGCCCGAATGCCAATTCAATTCGCCCGCTTCTTCCATAAATTTTACGTCCGCCAAAAATTTTTCCAAAATCGTAGCGGGATGAACTTTCAAGGAGTCTGCCCAATCGATTATCGCCGAAAAGAGATATATGCCTGCTTCGTGCTCGTCGACGCCGCTTACTGTGCTGATTCCGCCGCCGTGCCCGTCGTCTTTGTTGCAAACTATTGCCATTTTAACAAAACTGTCGCCCGCAAAATTCGGGAAAACTTCTTCAATAGGTATCAACATTTTAATTTTCCTCCCGCCTTAAACTTTTTCGACGCTGAGAGTTGTGCGCATGACGTTATCGATTATGTAATTCGTCTCAACCTTGCTGTCGGCTTTCTTGGTAGATTTGCCTTCCTTTTTCAAACGAGCCTGCGCCCTTTTGGCTTGAGCAATTTCGCGGCGAATTTCCTTATCGGTTTTGGTTTCGTTCGATGCACCGATTTCCACAACCAGCTGATTATTTTTGCCCGCCTTGAGAAAATCATTTATTTTATCTTCGTAGCTCTTATTTGAATCGGCAGTAACGATGCCCGCATTTGCCATAGCTTGAGTGACGGGGACAAGTGCTCCGCCGTGAATTTCGAGAGATAAATTTCCTTGCCGCGCAGTCAAAGGCACGGTGTAAGGCACAACAACTTTTTCTGTCGGCTTGCGATAAGGTTGAAGTTCAACCGTAAGATTAACTGTTTCGCCGGGCTTAACTTTTTTCTTGTCGGGAGAAATGGAGACGATTGACGCCGTGCGCCTTTCAGTCTCGAAAGAAATATTTACGTTCACTCCGAAAATATTTGATTCCTGTTTTGTATTGGAGCAAACCAAATTAAGTGCTTGCATGAGTTCAAGGACGGCGACTTGTCCGACGTCCGAAGAATTGTAGAACATATTTTTGCGAGAAATTTCGCCGCTTGCAACCGAATCGGTTTTTATGTTGAAGTCAATATCAACTGTGCTTTCCGCCAAAGTGTCAGCCATTTTGCTAAGTGCGGTGTAAGCGATTGACGCGCCGAGTTTCGGAACAAGATTTTCATTGTAAGCAATGATTGAGCTGTAAGTTTCTTCTTTGTCAAGCGCGGTATCTTTAATCGTGACGGTGACGGGGACGACGGCGGGAAAAGTTCCGAGAATGCCCGCAACGCCCGTATCACGATCTTGATTGATGCGCCCGATAATTTGTCCGATGCCCGCGAGTTTTATGCCGGCAGTATTCGCGCCGCTGATTGGACCGATAACGGAAGCATCGGTCATAAAATAATTCACATTGCCGGTATGAAGGAAAGAATGTCCGAATGCCAAAATTTTTTTATCTTCGACGGCGGTAACGGTGCCCGTCGCGCCGAGAGAAAAATCTCCGTAAATAATTGCTACGCCCAATGCCGAGCCGGGCTTAAGGTTTGCATCGAATTTAAGACCGCGTTCGACAGTCGAAGGTGCCGCCTGCAAATTTTTCAAGCCCAATGTTTGACGCAAAAAATTTGCGCCGTCGTTATTAAAACCGCTCAAATAAAATGCGCCCATCTCTTCCGTTTCGGAAATTTCTTCGGGCAATTCTTCTTCGATAGCTTCTTCTTCAGAAATTTCTTCTTCAGTCAATTCTTCGGTTTTATTTTCGGGCTTGGAAGTTTCTTCTTCCGATTTTTCTTCTTCAGACTCTTCGGCTTTGGCGACTTTGAAATGATTCACTTGCGCCTTCGGGTCGGGCAACTTCCAAAGTTCAAGCATGTCTTCAATCGGCGTGATAAAAAAAGTGTAGGGATTCATTTCTTTTAAAACGGCTGAAAGAGCTCCGACAAGTTTTCCGTCAATGTAAACGGGGCTGCCGCTCATGCCTTGCAAAATTCCGCCCGTCCGTCTTACGACTTCGCCCGAAGCTTCCGCCATAATCATGCGCTTGGAAATTTTGCCGTCGTCAGTCAAGCCGACAATATGCACGTCGAACGATTCAATTTTTCCCGAACCGTCAACGACGGTATAAGCTTTGCCGTTCATGCCGCTTTTTATTTGGTCGAGCGGAAAAATTTCCGGCATTGCGTTTGCCGTGCTCGACAGAGAAAAAATTATCAGTGCAACTGTCAAGAATAATTTCGATAAAAGTTTGTGCAAGTTTTTCAACTCCATTCAGGAAGTTTTTAATCAATGGTTAACTTTAATCATAATAAATTATTTTCCAATTATCGTCAAGGAAATTAGGAACCAGGAACCAGGAACTAGAAGCAAAAACCTAACATCTATAAGCTATCAGCTATAACCTATAACCTATAACCTATAACCTATAACCTAAATCATTTTCTTAAAATCGTCAGAGCGTCGCCGATTAATCTTTCATACCCGTCGCTCGGACTGTTTATTAAACTCCCTTTGAAAAATAATTCCGTCGAGCCGCCGCCGTCCAAATTTATCGCCTCAACCGCACCGAAATTATTTTTGAGAATCCGTGCCCATTCCGTCAACGTGCAACCTTTGCTGTGCGCCTGTCGCCCGTCAACAACGGCAAAAATATAATCGCCGTATTTTGTAATGCCAACCGCCGAGCGCGGAGCTCGTCCGACGCGAATATCCGAAGGAAATTGCTCCGCGTCTGCCGTAACGTGAATTTCTCCGCGCTTTACCAAAGTAGGTCCTGCGCCCAATATGTGAATCGATTCGTTAAAATCTCTGCCCTGTTCGACGTTGATATAATCTTCTTCAAAATTTATCGCGTCGCCGACAGAAACAGTGTTAAAATAATCTGCGGCGGCTCCTTGCGCGCTGATGACGCAGCCGTCGGGCGGAATGAAATTATTTCCCTTGCCGCGAAAAATATTTGTGACAACTCCGTTTTGAACAATCAATTCAACGCCTGAATCATTCGTGCCCGTTGCCGCGCCGTTCCAACTGTTATAAACAATGACGGTATCGGAATTTCTTTCGCAGTTGACGCCGTTTATCACAACTTCGCCGCCGTTGAATTGCAAAACGCCGCGATAAATTTGCCGCCCGAAAATAATCGTGCCGTCCGCATTGATCCCTATTGCCGAACGTGTAAAATATGTCGTGCTCGCCGTCAGCCCGTCAATTTTCGTGTTGCCGTAAATTGTGCCGCTGACTCCGAAATAACTCGCGTTGATTGTGGCGATTGCTTCGGGAGAATTCATTTGCGAAACCGTCGCCCGACCCGGAACTTTTCCGCGAGCCAACACGGGACGCAATTTATATTTTTCATGATCGGCGATAATCGCGAATGCCATCACTCCATCTTGATTGTACATTAAAAATTCCAAGCCCTCGACTTCTTCGACGGGCGGCGGCGTTGAAGGTTGCGGCGGCTCTTCATTCGGTTCGTAAATCGGAAAATCTTGATAAGTCGGTTCGGACGGCGGAGGCGGAGATTTTTCTTCGGGTTGAGGATTTTCTCGCGTCGGCTCCGTAAATGGTTCGTCAACTAAATTTGTGCCGTAAGGTTCTTCTGCCGAAACGAAAGACGGCATTATAAAAAATATTCCCGCCGTTATCAGCGCGGCAAATTTTTTTATCATCAAAAATGTCTCCTTCAAAATTTTTTGCCTTGAATTCTGCCGGCGGGAAAAAATTCCTTCAAAAATATTTCGGGAGGTTAAAATTATGGCGAAGAAAAAAATTAAATATGTTTGTCAAGAATGCGGCGCGGAGTCTCCTAAATGGCTCGGCAAATGTCCCGCCTGCGGAAATTGGAATACTTTGGTTGAGGAAGAAATTTCTTTGGAGATAAAAAATTCCTTCAAAAATATTTCGGGAGGTTAAAATTATGGCAAAGAAAAAAATTAAATATGTTTGTCAAGAATGCGGCGCGGAGTCTCCGAAGTGGCTCGGCAAATGTCCCGCCTGCGGAAATTGGAATACTTTGGTTGAGGAAGAAA
>CALFJC010000051.1 GCA_937877655.1 uncultured Selenomonadales bacterium | reverse complement strand
GCACGGTAAAAACCGGCGGGAAGTCGTGCGGCAAATTGCGCCACTGACACCCTGCCTTAACCAAGTACAACACCGCATTGACAAGTTCTCTTTTTTTCCCACTTGCGATTTCTCATATCTTTCTTTTTACGAACACACGTTCTTAGCTGATCGAAACTTGCCGATCAAGCATTTGTGAGAATTTTTTTGCCGCCATGAAAAAATTTTTTCTGATATAATCGGAGCAGAAAAATTTTTGGAAGGAGTTTTGCAATGGCAGATTCATATTTTCCGATGCTCCCGAAAGTCAACGAAGACATCTCGAAAGTTCTCAAGGATCAAGCGGGCATTTGGAAGGAAACAGATATAAATTTTTTGCAGGGCTTGGCGAACAGCCTAGACTGCGGCGAATCAATCAAAGATATGGGCTCGGTCGATTCAATCCCCGACATGTGGGCGCGCCCGTTGCTCTTTAAAATGGCTCTCTTTGATTTGGAACCGACAAAACAATTTGTCACGGGCTTACATGAAAAAGTTCGCGGAGAGTGGCGGGCGATTTTGGCGATGCTCGCGCTGAAAAATTTCAAACAACTCGATCTCAAAGCCGAGCAAGTCAATCTTTCGGAAGAAAAATCAGACCTCGCACAAATTTTAAAAGCCCTTGCGCCAAAAGAATCTCTCAACGGAAATAAAAATGCTTGGCTGACCGACGTTTACATAATTTTTTTGAACGGCTCGCCAATCGCAATGACTTCGCCGACAACTCTCGTAACCTGCGCGGCTGATTATGAAAATATTTTCGCGGAAAAAATTTTCACGCCGTGGAGCTCCAATCAAAAAACTTTAACCGACCCGATAAAATTTTTGTCGCCCGCAGAACTCGCCGCACTTAAATTTTGGCTGGAAAATCTCTACGGAAAAATTCAGCGGCTCGACAAAATCGGCGCGAAGGCTAAAGAAATTTCCAACGCGCTCTTGAAATGCCTTGCCGATTATGAACGTGATGTTGCCGCCGCGCAAATTTCGGAAGGAACTTTTGAGTTTGTCCCGTCGAATTTAAATTTGCATGTCGGAATTGCGCGGCTCCTTGACGATACGATTAAAGGACGCGAGGCGCGCTTTGAAGATTCCGCCGTCCGTCTGCTTAACGATAAAAAAAATCTTTTGCTCGTGTCGTCCGAACTCGTCAAAGATTTTGCAAGGTTTGAAGGCGTCGACCCTGCGCGGCTCGTCGTTTGGCAAGGTATCAGCGCGAACGAAATTACCGACGAAAAACTTTCCGACAGAAAAAAAATCGGGCGAACAGTTCTTAAAGGCACAGAATTTCGCAAGCCCGAAGATTTTTTTCATGAGCGAATGGCTGTCACCGAGCCCGCCAATGCCTTTCCGAATTCCCCGAAAATTCAAGGCGTCGAAAATCTTTCCGAAAAAGATTTGACGCCGATTCTGCCGATTAAGCGCGAGCTTTTGGAACTTTTTTCGCCCGAAGAAATTTCTGCGCGGCTGTCAATCTCCGACGATAAGGAAAATTTTTATCTGCATTTCAATTTCCCGCTAAGCGGCGTCGAAGGCGACGGGAAAAATTTCCGTTGGACAAAAATTTATCCCAAGCGCGAATTGATTTACATTGATCAGGAAGTGCCCGTCATTGAAATTTATCCCAACTTTCGCCGCGCAGGTTGGAAAAATTATTTTCTTTACTACGAAAATTATCGGGCGCAAGCCGAAGATGAAAATCTTGCCGCCGACATTTATTTTGTTGAAGGGAAATGGGAAATGGGAAATGGGAAAAGTGGTTTGGCAAACAGATTTACTGTTAAGCTTGACGAGTTCCCCGAATTTTTAATTTGCAAATACAATCCGCCGCCGCACGCCGGCAAAAAACCTTACGAAGTCGGCGCAATTATTTTGAACAAGCCGAAAAAAATCGAGCGCAATGCAGATTTAAATTGGAAAATCGGCGTGGACTTCGGCACAAGTTCGACGATGATTTTCTTCGCCGAAAATGAAAATCCGCCGCAACCGCTGAATTTTTCTCCGCAACTCTACAAAGTCACGGAAAGCGGCGGCGCACGAGCACAAACTTATCGTCATTTTATCCCGTCGCAAATTCCTGCGCGGGCGGACGGCTCCTTCTTAAGCATTTTCCATTTGCTGAACGGCGGCGAGTCAAAAAATATTCGCCCGCTGATTGACGGACATGTTTTTTTGTTGAGTTCGGAAAATGTTCGCGTGTTCGAGCAATTCGCAAAAAAAATCGACGCAAATTTGAAATGGCAGGACGACGCCCGGCAACGGCGCAAGACGGCAGCTTATATCAAACAAATTTGTTTGCAAGCTTCGGCGGAGGCGGCGTCGAAAGGCGTTAATGACATTCAATGGAATTTTTCTTACCCGACCGCATTTTCTCAAGCGCAAAAAATTTCGTTCCAAGAAATTTGTCGCGAGGCAGTCAACGGCGCGCCGAAATTTTATTCGGAGAGCAAGGCGGCGGCTTATCATTTCAACAAACTCGACGGCAAAAGCGGAAACTTCGCGCAGGGAGCCGTTTGCGTCGACATCGGCGCGGGCACAACAGATATTTCCGTTATCAGCGGCGAGCCGCCCCGCATTGTCTATCACACTTCGATTCGTTACGCCGCCAGACAACTTTTCAAGCCGATTTATGACAACTACGAACTTTTTGCCGACGAAAAAATTTCCGCCAAACTCAATGATGAAACGCAACGGCAGGCGGTTATTGATGCCGACATGCGCGAACACAGCGAAAAATATCTTGCCGATTTAAAATTCAAGACGGGCAAGGAGCAGATTAAAAATGTTTTGCAGGCGGCGCAATTCGCAACGGCGGGTTTGTTTCATTATCTCGGCGAGCTTGTGAAAGTTTTGCATGATTACGGGCATTATCGCGAGAAAAAAATTCCGCACGTTTTTGTCGGCGGAAACGGCGCAAGGATTTTCAAATGGCTGACGGGCGGCGCGGAGCTTGACGAAAATATTTATCTCAAAGTCCTTGAAAAAATTTTCACGGCGGCGAGCGGGCTTGACGGCTACAAAAAATTTTATCTGCATTTGAGTCCGCAACCGAAAATCGAAGTGGCGGCGGGTATGATTGTCGAGAAACCTGCAAATGACGCTGAATTTTTCGATGAGGACAAAATTAATCGCGAAATGTTCGGCGAGGCGGACGAAATAATTTATTCGGCGGTCTTGGCGGGCGCGGATTTTATTCAGGGCGACGAAAACCAATCGGCGGCGGCGTTTATCAGTGCGCACGACATTTCCGAAGGCGTAACGATTAATTCTCTGCGCGAATTTAAAATTTTTGTCGAGAGATTCAATGCGGCGAAAAAACTTTGGGCGGAGGGAATTTCTTTTGAGGAAGAAGAACTTGTTCGCGACGCCAATAATTTTTACGTCGACAAGAAGGGGCGCGACATCAAAAAACTTTTGGTCGAGCCGATTTTCATTGCCGAGATGAAATTTTTGTTGCCGAATTTGAGTTCCGCTTCCGCGCAGATTAAAATTTCTTCCGCAGAAAAAAAATCTCCGAGCACGGAAAATTCCGGCGGAGAAAATTTTGTGAATGACTTCAATGCGTTGGAGAAATTGAGCGGCTTCAGTGCGCGGCAGGCGCGAGAAAAATTTTTAAAACGTTACAATGTGCGGGCTTTAATCTGCGCGAACGTCGAAGAGCGCATGAATCGTCCGAAATTGGCTCCGAAATTTTCAGAGGCGGCGAGCGTTGCCGGCGGCGATTTTTGGGCTGTTGAGATTGAAAAAAATCTTTTCGCGGTCGTCCCGAATCTCAAAACTTACACGGAAAATCATCATGCGGAGCGGGCGTTCGGCATTGTCTTTGAATCGAATTTCGACGGCGGAACTTATTCGCGACTTCGCGTGGAGCGGGCGGCGACTTTTGAAATTGTCGGCGGCAAATGGAAACTCAAATCTGCGGGCAAAATTATTTTGAACAAATAGGAGGCGTTGAGGATGAAAAATTTGATTATCGACAGTCCGCTGAACGGCGAGTTGATTGAACTTACCAAAGTCGGCGATAAAATTTTTTCAAGTGGCGCGGCAGGTTCGGGATCGGCGATTAAAAATCCCGACGGGAAAATTTCTGCGCCCTTCGACGGCGTGATAAAATTTTTGGCGTCACCGGGCGTTATCGGCTTAAAATCTTTTGACGGCGCAGAACTTTTGATTCATGTCGGGCTGAATACTTGTAAATTTATCGGCGAAAGTTTCAAGCCGCAAATTACGGCGGGCGACACGATTAAGCGCGGGCAAATTTTGTTGACATTTGATCCGCAAGAAATGATCTGCGCAGGTTTTGAGACGACGACGCCCGTTGTTGTGACCAATCCCGAAAATTTCGGCGAAATTATTTTTCGGCGCGGCGAACAAAAAATTATCGCGAAGGCTTCGGCGAGTGAAAAATTTTCTGCGCGGAAACTTTTCTGTGATATAATCGGTGCGGGAGCGTTTGAGATGGATAAAAATCCCGAACAACAAAACAATCAAGACAAAACTTATTTGACGAGTGAAAATTCTCCCGAATTGAAAAAGGAACCGGATAAAATTTCGGCTGAACTTCTCGAACGCAACAAAAAACTTTATCAGGGGCTCGCAAATGCATGTTGATTAAATTTTTACTCGCCGATGTGTTGAAGTTTCATTCGCAACTTGAAAATTTTGGAGGTTGAGGCTGTGGCTTATACAAAAAAAAAGAGTTTATGAAGTTGCAGAAGAATTTCATTGTTCTGAAGATGATATTATCAAATTTTTAGTCAGATTTGGATACTATAATGTTACAAGAAATCGCTTTGTTTTTGAAGATGCTTACATACTTGCTAAAAACTATTTTTCAAAGCTCGCGCAGAAACAATCGGCGGCGAATTTCGATTATCAAACAATTCTTGCGAAATTTAACCTGTCAGACTTAGAAAAGTCGCCGATAAAATATTTTGCGGCAGTTTTAAATTTAAGAACCGGTATTCATAAACGCTTAAGTATTTTCCAACGTCGGATAAGTGAAAGTCGCTAAAGCTGCTACCCGATAGCCTGTTTTTGTATCGTGTAAATTGGGTTTGTGAATCACGACCGACAAAAGACAACCAATGTCATCGGTGACTATCTGCCCCTTTACTCCTTTCGTTTAAGTCTCACAAGATGTTC
>CALFJC010000050.1 GCA_937877655.1 uncultured Selenomonadales bacterium | reverse complement strand
CATGAAACTTTTTCGAGCCTGCAAAAATTTTTAAGCAACCGATATTCCCGCGCTGATTTTTCTCATGTCGAATCATTTGCGGGCTTCGTTTGCACAAAGTAAGATACGAGCCGAAGAACTTTTTCTCTGCCACATGAAACTTTTTCGAGCCTGCAAAAATTTTTAAGCAACCGATATTCCCGCGCTGATTTTTCTCATGTCGAATCCTTTGCGGGTTTCGTTTGCACAAAGTAAGAGCCGAGCCGAAGAAATTTTCTCTGCCGCACGAAATTTTTTCCGAGCCTGCAAAAATTTTTAAGCAACCGATATTCCCGCGCAGATGTTTCGCATGTCGAATCATTTGCGGGCTTTATCTGCACAAAGTAAGAGCCGAGCAAAAAAAATGTCCGTTATTCCTTCGCCCATAATCTAAAAAGAAATTGCGCCCGCCCTATTGAAAATAGAAATTTTTATGCTATTATACCCGAAGATAACGGGTTAGGGGGTTGTGGCAAGGAGTAAATCATAAAAAGAACGATAGAGACGGGAAATCATCCCGAATATTTTTTAGCCCGTTAAGTTAAAATTTTCACTACAACTTTCAGGAGGTTTTTTGAAATGGTCAACGGCAAGCCCCATATTGTAATCGTGGGCGGCGGCTTCGGAGGAATTAAAATCGCCCAACTCTTCGCCAAAGAAAATGTAGAAATAACTTTAATCGATCGTCATAATTTCCATGTGTTCCAACCGCTTTTGTATCAGGTATCGACTGCAGTTTTGGAGACAGGCGAGGTTGCCTATCCGATTCGTTCTTTCTTCCGCGACAATCAAAACGTTACTTTATACATGGCTAAGGCGCAGGGCATTGATCAGGAACGCGATGTCGTCATTACCAACCACGGCGAGATTCACTACGATTATCTGATTCTCGCGGCGGGCGCAACCACCAACTTTTTCGGGATGAAAAGTGTCGAGGAACATTCTTTCGGGATGAAAACTCTGCAAGAGGCAGTTCATATTCGCAACCATGTCATTCACGAGTTTGAACGCGCCGAAAAACCTTACCGCACACCCGAAGACAGAAAAAAGCGCATGACTTTCGTAGTAGTCGGCGGCGGTCCCACGGGCGTTGAAGAGGCGGGCGCATTGTCCGAGCTTATTGCGATTCAGAAAAAAGAATTCCATAAGCTCGACTTCAACGACGTCAGCATAAAATTGATTGAGGCGACGCCGCGACTTTTGCCTATGGTCTCGGAAGATTTGCAACAACATACCGTTAAAGTTCTGGAGAAAAAAGGCGTCGAGGTCATGTTGAACACGCAGGTTGTCGATTATGACGGCGACGTTCTGACTTTGAAAAACGGTGTGAAAATCCCGACGACGACGGTTATTTGGGCGGCGGGCGTCAGAGCCGTCGATATGATGAAAAATTGCGGCGCGGAATGTGCTCGCGACGGGCGAGTTTGGATTGAAGAAGATTTGATGGTTCGCGGCGCAATTCATAAAAATGTTTTTGCTATCGGAGACTGCGCGGCGTTCATGCACGGCGATATGAAACGTCCCCTCCCGACAGTCGCGCCGGTTGCCACTCAACAGGCAAAAGTTGCGCATAAAAATATCATGACGCTCATTAAGGGCGGCAATAAGCTTGAAAAATTCGTTTACAAAGATCTTGGCGCGATGGCGACAATCGGAAAAGGCGAGGCGGTCGTGAACAAGCCGAAGATGACAGGTTTTTTGGCTTGGAGCGCGTGGATGTTTGTTCACTTGCTGAGGCTGGCAGGCTTTTATACGAATATGACGGTTGCTTTCAAATGGGCGTTGAACTTCTTGACGAGCGCACGACTCGGAAGAATCATTACGAATATCAGCTTGGATCCGATGAAGTGATTCGGGGTGATTTGCATGAAACTTTTGATTGACGACGCCCGCCTTGACGAGATAAAAAAAATTTATGAATTTTATCCTGTCGCCGGAGTCACAACAAATCCGACAATTCTTTCCAAAATTGGCGGCAATCCTTTCGAGACGCTGAAAAAAATTCGCGAGTTTATCGGCGAAGACGCGCAACTTCATGTTCAAGCGGTAAGTCGCCGCGCAGAAAAAATCGTTGAGGAGGCTTGGCATATCGCAAAGCTTTTGGGCACGAATACTTATGTTAAAATTCCTGCCGTGCCCGAAGGTTTCAAGGCGATGAAAATTTTGAACGAAACAAGCGAAATTCCTTTTACGGCGACGGCGATTTATACGCCCATGCAAGCTTTCATTGCGGGGCAATGCGGCGCGAGTTATGCGGCTCCCTACGTCAACAGGATTGACAACATGGGTTTTAACGGCTTGACGGTTGCGAAAGACATTCAGCAGATTTTTGAAAGAAATTTTATGGAGACTGAAGTTATTGCGGCGAGTTTCAAAAATTCTCAACAGGTTTTGGAACTTTGCAAGTGCGGGATAAGCGCGGCTACTCTTTCGCCCGAAATTTTTATCGCTCTCGTAAAAAATTTCGCGATTGATTCTGCTGTTGAAGATTTTATCTCCGACTTTGAAAATTTCGCGGGCAAAGATAAAACCATGCTTGACTTCCAATGAGTTTAAATAAATTTCCAAACTAAAAACCGCCTCCGATTGTGGGGCGGTAATTTTTTGTGGAGACTTGTCCTTTTTTTTCAAAAAGTGGATTCGCAAAAACTTTGTAGTTGCGGCGGCTCGCACCTTCGATAGATTCAATCATGAAATTTATTTTTTTAACCGGGGTTGTTGGTAAAGTCAAGTAAAAGAAAAACACAAGCAATTCTCTTATGAAATGATTTTGAAAGAATAGGAAGTGCTTATGTCAAATTCACTTTACCAAAAAGATTTAACGGATACGCAGCGGAACAAGATAAAATTTCTGTTCGAGAAGTCCAAGAAAGAGGGACGCGGCGGCAAAATACCAAAGTGCTCCTCAACGAGAGAATGCAAGTTTTAAAGGTAGTCTTGACCGGCGGACATATTCACGACTCAGACCTTGCTCTTGATTTACTTGCGGGCAAAAAAGTTCTCGCCGATAAAGCTTGTAATTGTATAAGCAACGTAACCTCGTTGAGCGGTTCTTTCAACATATCAAGAATTTTCGCCACATTGCTGCTCGTTTCGACAAATCAGCTGTCTGTTTTCTCAATTTTGTTTTGCTTGCCTCGACAGCTGTTCACTTTTAATTTACCAACAAACCCTAAAAAACTCCCCGACGCGCCGCCGAAGGGCTTTTGATTGACTGCTTTTGAATAAATTGCTAAACTGGCGCGAAAAATATTTTTAGAAAGGATTGATTCAGGCGATGAGAAGGATAATTTTAATGATTATGCTGATAACGCTGATGTTAAGCGGCTGTCAGAATGAAAATCGCGAGATAAAAAGCCTTGACGACCTAAAAACGGCGCGAATCGGCGCGTGGCCGGAGTGCGGTTACGAAATTAAGGCTCGTGAAGCTTTACCCAATGCTAAATTCGTTCATCTTTATTTTCTAAGCGATCTCGTTCAAAATCTCAAGCAAAATAAGATTGATGCGTTCGTTATCGGCAAAAGTTACGCCGAAAATTTGAAATTTGAGGGCGTCGAAGTGGATTATTTGCCGGAATCGCTCGGCGACGTGCCATTAGGCTATATTTTCCCGAAAAATGAGCGCGGACATAAAATTTGCAGTCAAATGAACGAATTTATCGCTTCGATTAAGCAAAACGGCGAACTTGAGGCGTTGGAAACTAAATGGTTGCGCAGTGACGAGAGCAAAAGAACTTTTATGAAGTCAAATATTTCCGGTGCGAATGGAAAATTGATAATTTGCACCGACGCTGTAAGCCCGCCTTTTGAATATCTTCGCGAAGGGCAAGTTGTCGGCTTTGAGGCTGAAATTATCGATAAATTCTGCGCGACTTACGGTTACGACTACGAAATAAGAGTAACTTCCTTTGAAGAAATGCTCGCAAACGTGACGACAGGAAAAATTGATATTGGCATGGATGCGATTGAAATTTTGCCCGAACGCGAAAAAAGTATGCTGTTTGCCGATCCGATTCATGTTGAACAGGCTGTTGCGGTTATAAATTCCGAATCAAACGGCGTTTTAAATGTCTCAGAGCGAATAAAAGCCTCATTAATCTATGAAAATCGCTGGAAAATGATATTGGACGGCGCATTAACGACTTTGACGATAACTTTTTTCTCAATAATACTCGGAACGTTGCTTGGATTGGCAATTTACCTGCTTTATCGCGAAAAAACTTCTGCAAACAGGATAATCGACGCGATTTACAGGACATTGCAGGGCGTTCCGACGATGGTTTTGTTGCTTTTCTTCTATTACGTGGTATTCGGCAGTTTAAATTTGCCTGCAAGTGCGGTTGCGATTGTAGTTTTCTCAATCGTGTTGAGTATTTCGGTGTTTACGATGATAAAAAGCGGCGCGGAGAGTATTTCTGGCGGACAAATGGAAGCGGCGTTGTCATTGGGCTTTTCGGAGCGTCGAGCATTTATAAAATTCATTTTGCCGCAAGTAATAAGGAATAATTTCGCGAATTATCAGCTGCAATTAAACGTAATTCTGCTTGAAACGGCGATAGTCGGCTATATTGCTGTGCAAGATTTAACAAGAACAGCAGATTTGATAAGAGCGCGGACTTACGACGCATTTATTCCGATAATCACAATTTCTTTGGTGTATTTATTGCTGTCAAAGCTGTTATTTCTGATAACGGACGTAATATCGCTGAAAATCGACCCGAAAAACAGGAAAATCTCTGAAATATTGCAAGGAGTGAAATTATGAGCGAAAAAATATTGCGAATAGAGAATTTGCGTAAGGAATACAGCGCGGAAGTTGTTCCGATAAAAAATTTAAGCCTTGAAGTGCTACGCGGCGAAGTAATTTCGATAATCGGCGGTTCGGGAACGGGAAAATCGACATTTTTGCGAATGATAAATCTTTTGGAGCGACCGACGGCAGGCAAAATTATTTTTAACGGGCAAAATATAGTTGAATCTGGAAATTTAAGCGTGATTCGGCAAAAAATCGGAATGATATTCCAAACATTCAACTTATTTGACGGAAAAACGGTAATAGAGAACGCGATAGAGGCTCCGATAGAATTAAAAGGCATTTCGGCGCAAGAATCATACGATAAAGCCAAAAAATTGTTTGAACGAGTCGGATTAGCGGAAAAAATGTTCAATTATCCTGAAGAATTGAGCGGCGGGCAGAAACAAAGGGCGACAATAGTGCGAGCAATGATGATGGAGCCTGAAATTTTGTTATTTGACGAGCCGACGAGCGCATTAGACCCGACAATGGTCGGCGAAGTGCTTTCCGTGATAAGAATGTTGAAAAAACAGGGCTTAACGATGCTGATAGTGACGCATGAGATGAATTTTGCGCGAGAAGTGGCTGACAGAGTGTTATTTTTCGCGGATGGAGAGATTTACGAGCAAGGAACGCCCGCGCAGATATTTGACGCGCCGAAACTCCCGAAAACAGCGGCATTTATAAGACGACAGAAGTATTTTCATTACGAAATTACTTCAAGACACGTCGATTTACCCGAAATGCAAGGAAAAATCATGGTTTTTGCGGATAAATACGGCTTGAAAGAAAAATATTCGCGGAGATTGCAATTATGCAGTGAGGAAATAATATTTGAAATGATAAACGGCTGTTACGGCGATGAAAACGACATATTTATAGAGTTGGAAATAATTTACACGGAGTCTGAAAGGATTTTGGAGCTGAATTTGATTTGCGGCGGAAAAAATTACAATCCGTTTGAAAAAAATGCGTCTGAAGACGATTTGAGCTTGAAAATTTTGTATGGATACGGGAAAAATTTCAGATATTCGAGTTCGGAGGGCTTAAATAAGGTTAGCATGGAGATAACGCCGCCTTGAACGTAAAAAAAGCCCTCCGACGTTTGCCGAAGGGCTTTTTTTCGATTTAAATAATAATTTGCTGTGTTTCAAGTTACTATAAATTTAAGTTCCCCAACTGGGCGGCAAGTCGCTCGGATTTCTGCCGGCTCGTTCCCAAGCAATTTCATATGCTCTTCTGCGTGAAATTTCTTGACCGGCATATTCATATTTGTTACCATGAAAAGAAATCATCGAACATGTAATGCCAAGTGAACTCCAGGCTGTCTTAATCTCATCTCGCACACGCTCTTTAAAGTAAACACTAGTTTTACCATACTGGTCACACTGTCCCGGTTTTCCGTACAACAAATCATTCAAATAGTGGCTGTCATCTGCCGACTCCTGCAACGTGCCGCCGGAAATTTGGTCGAGTTCATCGTCGGTGAGCATTTCGTCTGCGAATTTGTCTTCTTTAGCCATATTATCACCTCCCGAATTTAAGATAAGCCATTATAAAAAAAAAACGGACTGTCAAGCAAAAAAATGCCCCGACGAACGAGGCTTTAGGAAAATTATTGGGCTTTAAGAGTGAAGTAGGCGATTTCGGGAGGGCAACCGAGCCGGAATGGGAACCAAGAGCCGTTGCCGCAATGAACATAACCGACAGAGTCACCGATTTTGACGATCCCGCGAGTATATTTGAAGACGGGGAAGAGCGGCACACCGAAAATCCCGAATTGGGAGCCGTGAGTGTGTCCCGTGAGCGTCAAAGCGCAATTATTTTCCGCGCCGTCGTCAATAAATTCGGGATGGTGCGCCAACAAAATTTTTACGGCATCATCGGGAAGATTGGCGGTTGCTCCGGCGATATAACTGCGTCTTGCCTCGCGAAAACGATTTTCCGCCGCTTTATCGCTCGAAGTCGTGACGGGAGCGCGGGAAGGATAATCGACGCCGAGAATATAGAGCTTTGACGTGACATTTTTACTGCGATTGACGAGCATATTGATTTTTGTCTGCTTAATCATCTGTTCAATCTGATAAATGCCGCGAAAATGTTCGTGATTGCCGTGAATGTAGTAAATTCCGAAGCGAAATTTATCGCAAAAGCTGTCGACGAGCTTAATTGCGGCGGGATTCATCTCTGTATCATCAAAAATATCGCCCGTTATCGCCAAAAGATCGGGTTTAGAGTCGGCAACGCGAGTTAAAAGAGCCTCCAGCCGCTCCAAAGAGTAATATGCGCCCAAATGAATATCGGAAATCTGCGCGAGCTTGAAATTTTCGAGTTCGGGCGGGAGATTTTTAATCGGCACGTCGAAAAAGTTCATAACGTCGGAATTTTTTTCGATTCTGTTGCCGTAAAGCGAAATTGCAAGCGACATAATCGGATAAAGGAAGGCATAAGCGAGCATTCTTCGCCGCGCAGGGTCGAAAGGCGCGGGTTTGTTGAATTTTCGATAAAAAAATCGTCCGACAACCGCGCAGATGACAAAAATTCCGCAAATCAGTTGTGACATCAAAAAAATTGTCGCGACGTTGCCGAAGATTGAGATAAAAGTTTCTGGAACGAGCGAACGAACATACCAACCGCCGAAAATTACGGCGATAACAGCCAAATCAGCCGCCGCGAAGAGCTTATAAAACTTTTTTGCGAGATGATCGCTTACCAAAAAGCGAATTGAGATTAAAGCGAGGGCTAAAATTATTCCGAGAAGCCCCGCCGTGATGATTATGAACATTTTTTAAGCCTCAAGCTGAAGTTTTGCCGCTTTGACTACGTTTTTCATGAGCATGGCGACGGTTAAAAGCCCGACGCCGCCGGGAACGGGAGTAATTGCGCCTGCAATTTCCTTTGCGGCGTCAAAATCCACGTCGCCGACCAATTTTTTGGGCGCAATGCGATTAATTCCGACATCGATAACGGTTGCGCCGGGTTTTATCATATCGGCGGTAACTAAAGCGGGTTTTCCGCTTGCGGCAACCAAAATATCGGCTTGACGAGCAATTTCGGGCAGATTTTTTGTGTGCGTGTGGCAAATTGTAACGGTTGCATGCCTTGCAAGCAACAAATGGAATAAAGGTTTGCCGACAATGTTACTTCTGCCGATAATCACGGCGCGTTTGCCGTCAATTTCGATATTTGCAAGGTCTAACATTTCGATACAACCTGCCGGCGTGCAAGGAACGAGCGCGGGCGAGCCGATAACGAGTTTTCCGACGTTGACGGGGTGAAAACCGTCGACATCTTTAAGCGGATTGATTCTGTTCAAAATTTCTTCCGAAGAATTTTTAATTGCGGCGGGCAAAGGGAGCTGAACAAGTATTCCGTGAATATTTTTATCTGCGTTAAGCTCGTTGATTTTGGCGAGCAATTTTTCTTTGGTCGAATCTTCGGGCATGGAGACGACTTCGGAGAAAATTCCGAGCTCCTCGCAAGTTTTGTGTTTATTTCTGACGTAAACCTGAGACGCGGGGTTTTCACCGACGATAATAACCGCCAAACCGGGCGTTACGCCGAAATTTTTCTTTAAATCCTCTACTCCGAGCCGCGCAGATTCTTTAATTTGGGCGGCGAACTCTTTTCCGTACAAAATTCTTGCCGACATACTCTCAACCTCCAAAATTTTTTAGCAGTGTACAACAGAAAAAGCAATTTCGCAAGAAAAAACCGCCGAGCTTTGCATTCGACGGGGAAAATTTTAAATTCATTCTGCCGCAGACATTGCCAATCGCTTTTCCGCCGCGAAGATTCTTTCCGATGCGAAATTTTAGCCGAAATGTTCTCAGCCTCCGAAATTTTTTGGCAGTGTACAACAGAAAAATCTTCACGGAAAATTTGACAAAACGAGAAGAGAATTATTACAATGTTTAAAAATTTTTTCCGAAGGAGATGAAAACAGATGGCAACTCAACAAGAGGTTATCAAGGCGTTCATGAAAGCTTTGGACGTACATACGCTTAAGCGGAGTAATTTTAAGAACGACGCGGCATTCACAACTAATATCCTCGATTTTGCAGTAAAAGCTTGCTCAAGTTTCGGCGGCGTGCAAAAAGTTATCAATCAAATGCTCGTTGACCAAAAAAAGGCAGGCAATGCCGATACCTTCTTGAAAAAATATTGTGGCATCAATCTTGCCAACACCGACACCGGAGCAATCACCGGAAAAGACGCGGGCGGTTCCAAAGTCAAAACCGCTGCAAGTATCGTCCCTGAAAACAGCTCGCCGGACGAAAATTTTGAAGAAAATTCTTTTACAGTCAACGGACTGACAGTAAAGCTCGGACAAGTCAATTCCAAAGGCGAAACGGTAAGCAGAAGTTACGACAGTCTTTCAACTTACGAAAAATATTTGTGGCACAGCTTGTACTCGAATTGGATTGAAAGCGGACTAGATCTTATCGCCAAATCTTACGGCGACAACTTCAGCTTCAAGACAAAATCTTCTGTAACAAAAACTCTTTACGTAGTTTTTGCTGACGAAGGCAAGGGCGATTCCGCAGCGACGTACGGCGGTCCGTATCAAGATCAAAAGTCAACGAATCCTCTCAAACTACACATAAATTTGTATTACTACAGCAATGCCACGGGTGCTGACGGAATTCAAAACAAAAATAATAAAGCCAAAGCGAAGCAAGCGCACCTCGATCGTACCGTTGCGCACGAACTGACCCATTCTGTCATGCGGGCAAATATCGATTACTACGACTATCTGCCTGCCTTAATCAAAGAAGGAACTGCGGAGCTCACTCACGGCATAGACGACGAGAATAAGAGCGATTTAATACAATTAGCGGGCAATGCTACTTTACTAAAGAAAGCACTTGTAATGAGTACAACGACCGTCGATAACGTGAAGGGCGTAGAATCCCCAAGTTATTCGGCAGGTTACATGTTCCTGCGCTATCTGGCTAAGCAAGCCGCAACCGGCGGAGCTTATGCTTACAATAAATCAGTCAGTGGCACTTCCGGCAAAGATTCAATTAACAATTTCTTTTCAGGCTCGACAATTCAAGCATCAGGCGGCAATGACACAATAAGAAACTATGCTTCAAGCGTAACGATTGACGGAGGAGCAGGTAATGACAGGATCATTAATGAAGGTAGCAAAGTTTCAATTTATGGCGGCAATGGTGCTGACTCCGTTTACAATGATTCCCTCGCCTCAAACGTTTCAATCTTTGCGGGCACAGGAGCCGATTCAATTTTTAATCACGCCGCAACCGTCACGATAGACGGCGGCAACGACGCAGACTATATCAGCAATCAAGGCAATAAAGTTTCTATTCGCGGCGGTGCAGATGACGATACAATTAAAAATTGGAGCTCGAACGTCACTATTGACGGCGGAAATGACGATGACAGAATTTATAACTACGCTTCTTCAACCGTCACGCTCAGCGGCGGCGACGGCGCGGATTATATTGACAACAGCGGAGCCGCCGCATCGATGGTCGGCGGTAACGGCAATGATACACTAACAGGCTACAACGGAGCAGATACACTTTTGGGCGTCGCAAATGATGATAAACTTTATGGCAATAACGGAAACGACAAGCTCTATGGCGGCAACGGAAATGATTCGCTCTGGGGCGGCGCAGGAAATGATTCGCTCTGGGGCGGAAAAGGAAATGATTCACTTTGGGGCAATTCGGGAGCCGATACTTTCATTTATGCGAACGGCGACGGAAAAGATATGATTTTCGGCTTTGAAAACGGCGACATGTTGAAAATCACGGGCAATTTCTCAACGTCTTACAACAAAAGCAAAAAGGAAATTTATTTCAAAGTCGGTTCGACTGCCAACGCCATTACTCTTAAAAATTTCGGCTCGACGTCCACTTTCAATGTCAACGGCACGAATTACAAAATCGGAAGTTCAAGCCTCGTTAAGAAATAAATCGGCACGGACTGCGCGAATAAAAAAATCCCCGATGGTCTTTCGACTGTCGGGGAAAATTTTTTTCATTGCTAATTACGAATTACGCATTCCTAATTGCTTTTCAGCCCGCGTCTTCTTCCTCTTGAGCGCGGTCAACAAGAATATTTAAAAGTTTCATTGCGGCTTCGGGAATGTTTGTGCCGGGCGCGAAAATTGCAACGGCTCCGCTCTTGTAAAGATGATCATAATCTTGAACGGGGATAACGCCGCCGATAGCAACCAAAATATCTTCGCGACCGAGTTTCTTAAGTTCGTCTACGAGTTCGGGCAAAAGTGTATTGTGCCCTGCGGCGAGCGAACTGAATCCGACAATGTGAACGTCATTATCAACAGCGTCCTGCGCGGCTTCCTGCGGAGTTTGGAAGAGCGGACCGACATCAACGTCCCAACCCATATCTGCAAAACTGGATGCGATAACTTTTGCGCCTCTGTCGTGACCGTCCTGTCCGATCTTCGCAACAAAAATTCTCGGACGGCGTCCCGTAATTTTTTCAAACTCATCTGCGCGGGCACGAACTTTATCAAGTTCGGTTTGTGCGCCGAATTCGCTGGAGTAAACGCCGCTGATTGTGTGAATCGTTGCTTGATAACGCCCCGAAATTTTTTCGACGGCATCGGAAATTTCTCCGAGCGAACAACGAACACGAGCCGCCTCAACAGCGCATTCAAGCAAATTGCCGTTGTCGCGAGTTTCAGCCGCTTTGGTGATAGCCTCAAGCGCGGCGCGGACGTCATCTTCATTACGTTCTGCGCGGAGTTTGTTAAGGCGTTCAACCTGCGCATTTCTAACCGCAGTATTGTCGACGGCGAGAATTTCAAGCGGATCTTCTTTATCAAGGCGGAATTTATTCAAGCCGACAATCGTTTCGTTATTGGAGTCGATACGCGCTTGACGACGAGCCGCCGCCTCTTCAATGCGCATTTTCGGCAAGCCCGTTGCAATAGCTTTCGCCATGCCGCCGAGCTGTTCAATCTCTTGAATATGTGCCCAAGCGCGGCGAATAATTTCGTTCGTAAGAGCCTCGACGTAATAGGAGCCGCCCCAAGGATCGATGATTTTGCAAACAGAAGTTTCGTCTTGAATATAAAGTTGCGTGTTGCGGGCAATTCTTGCGCTAAAGTCTGTCGGCAACGCAATAGCTTCGTCAAGTGCGTTGGTATGGAGCGATTGAGTGTGACCGAGTGCCGCGCCCATTGCCTCCATAACCGTGCGGGAAATGTTGTTGAACGGATCCTGCGCGGTAAGCGACCAACCCGAAGTCTGGCAATGTGTGCGAAGTGCCATAGATTTTGCATCTGTGCCGCCCATTTGTTTGACGATTTTTGCCCAAAGGACGCGAGCCGCACGCATTTTGGCAACTTCCATGAAATAATTTTTGCCGATAGCCCAGAAAAAGCTTAAACGTTTTGCGAAGGCGTCAACCTTCAAGCCCGCGTTAATGCCCGTGCGAATGTATTCGAGACCGTCCGCCAATGTGTAACCGAGTTCAATATCAGCCGGCGCGCCCGCTTCCTGCATGTGATAACCGCTGATTGAAATTGAATTGAACTTCGGCATGTATTTTGTCGTGTACTCGAAAATATCGCCGATAATGCGCATTGACATTTCGGGCGGATAAATGTAGGTGTTGCGCACCATGAATTCTTTCAAAATGTCGTTTTGAATCGTGCCGTTGAGGATCGATTTGTCAACGCCTTGTTCAATGCCGCTCTGAATAAAGAACGCCAGAATCGGAAGAACCGCGCCGTTCATTGTCATTGAAACGGACATTTGATCGAGCGGAATTCCGCTGAACAAAATATTCATGTCAAGCATTGAACAAACACTGACGCCCGCCTTGCCTACGTCACCGAAAACGCGGGGATTATCTGCGTCGTAGCCGCGATGGGTCGGCAAGTCAAAAGCTATCGACAAACCTTTTTGCCCGGCGGCAAGGTTGCGGCGATAAAATGCGTTGGATTCTTCAGCCGTCGAAAAGCCCGCGTATTGACGAACCGTCCAAGGGCGAAAAACATACATTGTAGCATAAGGACCGCGCAGGAACGGCGGAATGCCGCTGACGAAATCCAAATGATTCATATGTTCATATTCGTCATGAGTGTAAAGCGGCTTGACGGGAACATGCTCCATCGTTTTATAAATCAATTTGTCGTAATCGGCTTTAGCCGCCTGTTCAAATTTAGCCTTCCACTCCGCCGCATCAGAAGTCGGGGCGTCGCTCAGACCAATTTGCGTGAAGTCCGGATTGTTGTAACCAGCCAATTAGTTCATCCCCTTTTTCTGTTGAAGTGCTTGAATAACTTTGTAGCAATTCGCTCTGACGTTAATATAATCGTCAATGCCCGCCTGCTTGTAAGTTTCGACCAATTCGGCGGGAGCGGTTCCTGCGAGATAAACCGTTGCGTTCGGAAGAGCTTCGTGAAGTTTCGGAGCGAGTGCCGGGACAATTTCGGGATAAGTCGGATCTGTCGAACAAATTACGACCGCGTCCGCGCCCGATTCTTTAGCCGCCGCCGCCGCGTCGTCAACAGTTGCAAAGCCGTTATTGCCCAAAACTTGGAACGCGCCGACTTGCAAAAATCCCGTAGTAAAATCTGCGCGGGCTTTGTGTTGAGGAATGGGTCCCATGTTGGCAAGGAAAATTTTAACGTTGTCGCCCGTCTCGGCTTTGAATTTTTCTGTCTTTTCGCGAAGAGATTCAAAACGTTCGCTCCAACGATGCGCTTCGATATTTTTAATTTCTTCGACTTCAGCCGTGCCGAGAGCTTTTCTGAGTTCGGTAATGGTTGCGCCCTTTTCTGCCGCCGCGATAACGGTTTCCGCGTCGTCGGCTTTGACATTAGCAAGCGCATCTTTTGCGTCGACGGTTGAAAGATAAACATCAATCGTAACCTTGCGAACTTTCATGTTTTCGGCTTGACTTTCTGCGCGGGTTTCAATGCGTTCTTCCGTCATGTTGGGATACATGTTGTTTCCGACAATACGATCTTTGCGAGTCTCCGCCGCCTTGAAACGGGCATCACAAATCTTGGAAATTTCTTCTTGCGGATAACCTTCTTTAAGCGCGGCAACGATACCGCCCTTGCCTTCGATAACTTGGAACTCCGCCCAAATTTTTTCTTTGATTTGTTTCGTCAAAGTTTCGACTGCCCAAGAGCCGCCGGCAGGATCAATCGGTTGCAAAAGCCCGAATTCTTCTTGCAAAATGATTTGCATGTTGCGGGCAATACGACGGCTGAACTCGTCGCCTTTGCGAACGGGCTCGTCGAAAGTGGAATTTTCAAAGCTGTCGACGCCGCCGACTACGCCGCTGAAAAGTTCCGTTGTATCGCGGAGCATGTTGACGTAAGGATCATAAACGGTTTTGAAAAATTTTGCGGGGCGTCCGTGAATATGCATTTTTTGAGATTCTTCGTTGCCGCCGAACGCTTTGACAATCTGCGCCCAAATCGGACGAACTGCGCGGAGTTTCGCAATTTGCATAAAGAAATTCGCGCCCATAGAAAAGCCGAACATAATTTGAGACGCCGCCTCGTCAATCGTCAAGCCGCGCTCCAAAAGTGCTCGGAGATAAGCGACGCCCGTCGAAACCGTGTAAGCGACTTCCTGAACGTCATTTGCGCCGCCGTTGCTGAACACGTCGCTTTGAACAAAAATAGTTTTGACGGCGGGAGCATTTTGAATTGTCCATTTCGCGGACGTTGCCGCCTCGTCGAAAAGTTTTTCCAAATCTTGTCCGAGCCAACCGTTCGCCGCATATTCGCCAATCGGATTTGCGCCGATAACTCCGCGCAGTTTTGAAACGTCGCCACCGTTTTTTTTGACAGCCGCCACAATCAGCGCGAGGAGCGGCAGAGCACTTTCGCCCGCAAAAACATAAAGCGGATAAGTATCAAGCTTGAGATCTTTCAGCAAAGAAGTAACGTCGCCGAGAGTTGTCAAACTGCAACCGCCCTTGCCGATGTGTTCGCATTCGCGGGCATCTTTCGCCTTGCGGGTTGCGCAATCAACTTTGACATTATAAATCGTTGAGCCTTTTTCAATCTCGCGTTTAAGAAGTTCATTATTTTCTGCAGGAAAAGTTTCGTCGCAAGCCTGCGCAATGCCCCAAGGAGCATTTACATAGCCGTTTGCCTCGACGCCGCGCAGATAATCTCCCATGCCGGGAAAAGACTTCGCAGGTTGAATCGGTTCGGTGTCAGCGTGAAAATACATCGGCGAAAACGTAATGCCTTCATAAGTTTTTGTGAAAAGTTTTTTCTCGAAGGGCGCGCCTTTCAAAAGATCGATACAAGCTTGTTTCCACTCGTCGTAAGTGGGGATTGCAAATTCGTCCAGCGGGACTTCGGGAAAATTTTCTTGCGCTTCGGCTTTTTTTATAAGAGCCTGAAGATCAAGTTCTGCATTGCTCATAAATTTTTTTCCTCCTGTAAAAATTTTTGATTGACTGCGAAAAGTTTTTCTCAATCCTCCTCAAAAATTGAACGTGTGATTAATTGCTGTCAATGCAAATATTAAAGCTAATTATGCTTAAAGTCAACGCCGAAAATAAAAAAACGTTGCCTTTGCATTTATGTTTGCAAAAAACATTCGCGGTTGCTATCATAGCGGCGAGGTAATAAACATGACGGAAATTTTTTTAATGGGAATATTCTCCGCCGCGTTGCTTGTTTGCATTTTGGCGGACAAATCGATTTTGTTCGCGCTGATTTTCGGGCTGATAATTTTTTCGCTTTACGCCCGCGAGCAAGGACATTCACCGAAAAATATTTTCAAAATGTGGAGCACGGGCGTCCGAACGATTAAACCGATTTTGATAACTTTTATTTTAATCGGGATGCTCACGGCACTTTGGCGGGCGGCGGGCGTTATCCCCGCAATAATTTTTTACACGGCAGATTTTTTTTCGCCCGCGATAATTTTTTTGATGTCGTTTTGGCTTTGCGGATTAATTTCGACGTTGACGGGCACGGCATTTGGTACGGCGGCGACAATGGGCACAATCTGCGCGGCGATAGCGGAAAGTTTGGACGTATCGATTTGGTTGACGGGCGGCGCAATTTTATCGGGCTGTTATTTCGGCGACAGATGTTCTCCGATGTCGACAAGCGCATTGCTCGTTGCGACTGTGACGCGGACAGACATTTATAAAAATCTCGTCGGCATGATGAAAACTTCGATAATCCCGCTGATTTTGGCGAGCGCGTTGTATTTTTGGACGGGAAAATTTTTCACGGCGGACGGCGCACCGATTATCGACGCCAAAGAAATTTTTTCGCGAACCTTCGAGATAAATTTTTTAGTTTTAATTCCCGCGATTTTAATTATCGTGCTGTCGTTGTTCAGATTAAAAGTTCAGCTGATGATGGCGGCGAGCATTTTGGCGAGCGCGACGGTTGCAATTTTCATTCAAGAAATAAATTCCTTTGAACTGATAAAAATTTCCATGCTCGGCTTTTATCCAGCCGATTCGGAGCTTGCGGAACTTTTGAGCGGCGGCGGAATAATTTCTATGGCAAATGTTTTCGCGATAGTTTGCATTTCGAGTTGTTATTCGGGGATTTTTCAAGCGACGGGCTTTTTAAATCGTCTGCAGGACATTATGATTGTAATCGGCAAAAAAATTTCTCCGTTTGCAAGCGTTTTGACTGCCTCGATTATAACGAGCATGATCTCTTGCAACCAAACCTTGGCGATAATGTTGACGCACGAACTTTGCAAAAAAGTGGAGCCCCGCCCGGAAATTTTGGCGATACACTTGGAAAATACCGCCGTAGTTGTATCGCCGCTTATTCCTTGGGCGATAGCGGGCGTTGTGGTTCTTACGACAATCTCCGCGCCGACAAGTTCAATTCTCGCCGCGTGGTATCTTTATCTGATTCCGATTTGTTGCCTCGCGTCGAAGAAAGATTGTTAATTAAATCGCCTTGTGATAGAATTGCGCCGCGAAAAAATTTGAATGAAAGGGAGCTTGTTAAATGGTTTCTTCAGAAATAAAAAATTTCGGCATAATCGGCTATCCAATCGGACATTCGCTGTCTCCGCAAATGTACAAAGCGGCATTCGAGGCGGCGGGCTTTCCGAATTACAATTATATTCCGCTGTCGATACAGGCGGGAAAACTTTTCATGGCGGTTGAAGGGATTCGCGGCTTGGGATTTCGCGGCGTGAACGTGACAATTCCTCACAAGACGACAATTTCAAAATATCTTGACGCGATTGATTCTGACGCAATGGTTATCGGCGCGGTGAATACGGTTGTAAATGACGGCGGCATGTTGACGGGCTACAATACGGACGTAGCGGGATTTTTGGCGGCGTTGCGGGAAGCAAATTTTTTGCCCGAAGATTGTCATGCGGTAATTTTGGGCGCGGGCGGCGCGGCTCGTGCAATTTTATGGGGACTTTGCAAGAAAAAAGCGGAGTTCATTACGATAGGCGCACGCAACCCGCAAAAAGCTCAAGCATTGGCGAATGATTTTCTGCCTTACGGACACGCCGAAGGACTCGATTGGCATTCGGACGAGTTCAAAGAATATCTTCAGACGGCGGACATTTTGATAAACACGACGCCGCTTGGAATGTTCCCGCAAGTTGACGACATGCCGCCCGTCGACTTAAATCTTTTGCCGGAAGGCGCACTTGTCTACGATATAATTTACAATCCGACGGAAACAAAATTGCTCCGAAAAGCAAGGGAGCTCGGCTTCCCGACTCTCGACGGGCTTTCAATGCTCCTGTTGCAAGGCAAAGAATCTTATCGGCTTTACACGGGCGAAATTCCCGACATGGAAGTTATGGCGGAGACTCTCAAAAAAATTTTACAGGCAAAATGAATACCAAAAGAAATTTGAAAGGCGCGGCTCGGAAAATTTTTGGTCGCGCTTAATTTTTTAAGGAGAAATCTCGTCCCCTTTTTTCAAAAGTGGATTCGCAAAACCTTGTAGTTGCCGTTGTCTCGCGTCTTCGATTGATTCAATCATGAAATTTATTTTTTAAACTACTTTTTCTTTGCTTGCCCAAAGAAAAAGTAGCAAAAAGAAAAGGCACCTCGCGGGGGCGTTAAAGGAGTAACTCCTTCGATAAAGTTTGTGGTTATCCGCAACGATGACCGGCTGTTTTTGCGTCACGCAAAAGACGCCGGCGGTCGCCCATCCTTGGGCGACCGTGTCTTCGCCACCCGCTACAGATAATCTTCAAAGTTTTTCACGGAAAATTTTTTGTGGAGAAAATTTTATGAACGATTTCGACGAACAGCTGAGGAAATTGATTCACAGAGAGCGGCACAACTTCGCGGGAAGTTCTTCGCGGGCGATTGTCGAGCTCGTCAATTTAATTTTCGACTTCGCAATAAAAATGCGCGCCTCCGATTTGCACATTGAACCTTTTGAAAAATCGTTGCGCATTCGCTACAGAATCGACGGGCATTTACAGGAACTTCATCAGCCGTTGCCGTTGCATTTGGCGGAGCCGCTGACTTCGCGAATAAAAATTTTGGCACGAATGGATACAACCGCCGCCTTCCTGCCGCTCGACGGAGCAATTCAATTCGACAAAGTGGAAATGCGCGTGGCAAGTATGCCGTCCTTCGGCGCGGAAAGTTTGACGATAAGGTTATTGGATTCTTCGTTGGAACTCCACAACTTAAAAGATTTGGGATTCACGGCGGCGAACGAAAAATTTTTTAGGCAGATGATAAATTCGGCGGCGGGCATGATAATTTTGACGGGACCTATGAATTCGGGAAAATCGACAACGCTTTATGCGACGTTGCGCGAATTGAATCAGCCGACGCGTTCGATAATGACTTTGGAAGATCCGATTGAACAACACGTTGAAGGAATTTCTCAAGTGCAAGTCAACGAAAAAACGGGCTTGACATTCGCGGCGGGCTTGCGGGCAATGTTGCGCATGGATTGCAATGTTTTGATGGTCGGAGAATCTCGCGACGCGGAAACTTCAAAAATTGCAATACGCGCCGCCTTGACGGGACATTTAATTTTTACAACGCTCCATGCAAATGATTCTTGCAGTGCGGTTTTTCGCATGTTGGAAATGGGCGTGGAGCCTTATCTTTTGGCGGCGACGCTTAACGGCGTGGTTGCTCAACGATTGGTCAGAAAAATTTGTACTCATTGCGGCGGAAAAGGTTGCTCGGAATGCAGAAGCACGGGCTACAGCGGGCGAATTGCCCTTCATGAAATTTTGCGCGTCGATAAAAATTTGCGCAGTCTGATTCTCAACAGCCGCGACCTTGACGAGATTAAAAATTTCGCGCTTGATAACGGCTTGAAAACTTTATCTGATGACGCGCTTGAAAAAGTCCGCGCAGGTTTGACGACTCTTGAGGAAGTTCGCCGAGTCTTGGGCTCGGATTTTCAAGATGGCAAGATTGTCAGATGAAAAGATTGAAAGTAACAAAACTTTTCATCTTTCCACCTTTCCATCTTTCCATCTCATTCAAAGGAAATTTTTTAAGCGCGTTGAAAACATTTTCATAAAAATTTTAAAGGAGCATGATTCACTTTGAACAATCAATTTCATATTTTGGCGGCGGACGGCATTGCCAATGAAGGTATCGAATTACTCAAAAAAAATTTTGACGTTGAAGTTCGCGATAAAATTTCTCACGAAGAACTTTTGGAGATTATCCCGAAGTTCGACGCGCTGATTGTCCGTTCCGCCTCGAAAGTTACCGCCGATGTTTTGGAGCGCGCCGCGAATTTAAAAATAATCGGGCGGGCAGGTGTCGGCGTTGACAATATTGACGTGCAGGCGGCTACCGAACACGGAATTATTGTCATCAATTCTCCCGACGGAAATACAATCGCCGCAACCGAACATACTTTTGCAATGATGCTCGCCGTCAGCCGAAATATTCCGCAAGCCGGCGCGTCAATGCACGGCGGCAAATGGGACAGAAAAAAATTTGTCGGCGTCGAACTCCGAAATAAAACTTTGGCGATTATCGGGCTCGGAAAAATCGGCGCGGGCGTCGCAAAACGTGCGCAATCTTTTGAAATGAATGTTATCGCTTATGATCCTTTCGTCAGCGAAGAACGCGCAAAAAATCTTGGCGTCCGTCTCGTTGAACTTGACGAACTTTTCAAAACCGCCGATTTTATTACCGTCCACATGCCGCTTACCAATAAGACCAAAAATATGATTGCCCTGCCGCAAATGAAAATCATGAAACCGACTGTCCGATTGATAAATTGTGCTCGCGGCGGCATTATCAACGAAAATGATTTGGTAACTGCTTTGCAGGAAAAAATTATCGCGGGCGCGGCGATTGATGTTTTTGAAAATGAACCGCTTGCCGAAGATTCTCCGCTCAGAAATTTGCCGAATTTAATTTTGACGCCGCACTTGGGAGCCTCGACGATTGAAGCGCAAATCGGCGTTTCGGTTGACGTTGCAAAGGGAATTTTCGACGCGCTGAACGATCGTCCCGTCGCTGCGGCAGTAAATCTTCCGCACATTCCAAGTCACATTTTGGAAAAACTTACGCCTTATCTGGATCTCGCCGAACGTCTCGGCAGAACAATTACCGGCATGAGTAAAGAGCCGATTTCAAGCGTCCAAGTCAAAGTCAACGGAAAAATCGCCGACATGAATTCAAGTTTGATTTCGACGGCGGTTTTGAAGGGCATGTTGACTGCCGCGCTCGATACAAATGTTAATCTCGTCAACGCAAATATTTTGGCGGCGGAAAGGGGAATTCATCTTTCCGAAATTAAATCCAGCATTGCCCGCGACTTCGCAAATTTGGTTACAGTTTCGGCGAACGGAAATATCGTGACGGGAACTCTTTTCGGCAACGAAGGACGAATTGTTTCGATAAATAATTTCCGCGTCGATGTTGATCCTCACGCCAGAATTTTGATTTGCCCGCATATTAATCGCCCCGGCGTTATCGGACTCGTCGGAACTCTCCTTGCCAAGCACAAAATAAATATTTCGGGAATGCAAGTCGGCAAAACCGCCATTGAAGGTACAAGCCTTATGGTTTTGACGATTGACAACCCGCTTCCGCAAAATGTTCTTGACGAGATGAAAAATCTTGAACCGATTTTCGACGTGACGCCCGTTTCTTATGATGATTAAGAAAAAATTTCTAATCGTCTTCGGAATTTCTTTGCTGTCCGTGCTGACAATTTTATTTTTAATCGGGCTCGCCGAAGACGATACGCCCGCATTGCCGCCGCCTTCGCCTCCGATTAAAAAAATCAGCGTTTACATTTCGGGACAAGTTAAAAATATCGCCGTCGTCGAGCTTGAAGATGACGGAGATTTGAGAATTGTTGACGCGGTAAATGCGGCGGGCGGTTTAACCGAGTTTGCAGACGCCGACGCAGTAAATTTAGCCGAAAAAATCTCCGACGGGCAACACATTCACATTCCGACCAAAGAAATTTTTCTTCAACAAAATATTTCCGCCGCAAAAAACGATCTTGTCAACATAAATACTGCCGACGCCGAAAAACTCGCAACGCTTAAGGGTATCGGGCAGGCAATGGCGCAAAGAATTATCGATTATCGCGAAGAAAACGGCTCTTTCAAATCGATTGACGAGATAAAAAACGTTCGCGGCATTGGCGAAAAGAAATTTGACGCCTTCAAAGACAAAATCACGATTTAAACAACAAAAAACCCTCCGACAGTCCGTCGAAGGGCTTTTTTTATTGCTTTGGCTATTATAAATCTTCCTTACTTAAACCATTTATCATAAATTCTATCGTATTCGCCGCTGTTCTTGAGATTTTTAAGTGCCGCGTTGATTTCTTGCTGTAATTTCTTGTCTGCCTTGCGAATTCCGATTCCATACTCTTCATGAGTCAAATTTTTGCCGAGAATCTTCAATCCGTCAATACTTTTATCTGAACTTAAGACATATTCGATAACGGGGCGGTCTGTGATTAACGCGGCAGAATTCCAGTGCTTAATTATTAAAAATTTATCGCTCAAACTGTCAAACTCAAGAACATTCGCGCCCGAAACCGTTTTTGCAACCTCCGCGCCCGTCGTGCCTCTTTCAACAAAAATTGTTTTGCCCTCAAGGTCGGAAAGTGAATTGATTTTGCTGTTTTTACCTGCGACTATTGCCAATCCGCTGCTGAAATACGGATCTGAAAAAGAAATTTGCGCTTTGCGCTCGTCCGTGACGGTTATCGCTGAAATAATTACATCAATTTCCTTGTTATTGAGTGCTGTAATCAAATCATCAAAGACATAATCGTAAAATTCTACGCGGTAATTCATTTTTTCGGCGATGGCTTTTTTAATCAAATCAATGTCAAAGCCTTGCAACTCGGATTTGTTATCGGTTTTGAACTCAAACGGTACATAACCAACATTTGTTCCAACTTTAAGAACTTTAGCGGGCGCGGCGCAGGCTTTATTGCCAATATCTCCGCCGAAAACGAAAGCCGCCGTCAAAAGCGCGCACATAGAGACGATTACAAAAATTTTCCTCGCAAAAGACATGATAATCCTTCCTTTCCTTTTTTCCGATTAAAATCGGTTAGCTGATTATAAAAAACAATAAGCGGCTCTGTCAATATGCTTAAAAATTTTTTCGGCAGGATTTTTGATGCTCGCGGCTAATTTTTCCGCTCGGAAGGTGATTTTTTATGCAAAATTCTACTCTGCAATGGTTTCCGGGGCATATGAAAAAGGCGGAGCGATTGATTCGGGAAAATTTGTCGCTTGTCGACCTTGTGATTGAACTTTTGGACGCCAGAATCCCGCTCAGCAGTCAAAATCCAATGCTCAGAGAAATTTTGGGCGATAAAAAACGTTTAATCGTGCTCGGTAAAGCAGATCTTGCGCCGAAAAATCTTTTGGACGCTTGGTTGAAGAAATTTCGCGAAGAAAATTTTTGCGCAGTTGCAGTCGACGCCGTCAAAGGAACGGGAATTAAAAATTTAATCGCGCTTGCCAAGACTTTAGCCGAAGAAAAGACGCATAAATTGACCAAACACGGCGCAAAACCCCGTTCAGCCCGCGTTATGATTGTCGGGATTCCAAATGTCGGAAAATCTTCGCTGATAAATCGTCTCGCGGGCATGAATCACACAAAAATTGAGAATAAACCCGGCGTCACTCGCGCCAAGCAATGGATTAAAATCGCGGACGGGCTCGATTTGCTCGATATGCCCGGCATTCTTTATCCGAAATTTGATGATGAAGAAATTGCGCTGAAATTGTCTTGGACTTACGCCGTCAGCGATGAAATTCACGACTTGGAGCCCGTTGTTTGCAAACTCCTTGAAACTTTAGCCGAAAAATTCCCCGCAGGTTTGATTGAACGCTATAAAATTTCCGATTTACCGACCGACGGGCACGAAATTTTAAATAAAATCGGTTTGAAACGCGGTTGCATAAAAAAAGGCAGCGTCCTCGACACAGATAAGGCTTTGCACTTGGTTTTATCCGAATTCCGCGCAGGTAAACTCGGAAAAGTCATTTTGGATTAAAAAAACCCTCCGACATTTGTCGAAGGGCTTTTTTTAATCGGATTGCGACCGTCCGCCGCGTTTGTAACTATCAATCGCTACGTCCAACCGTATCATAATCATCCATGATGGAACGCCTCCTTTCCTTTTCTTCACCACTATAAGAAGTTTTAAGCATTATAAAAAAAAAAATGATTCTGTCAATGTCTTTTGAAAATATTTTTCTGCAGGAAAATTTTTACTCGCGCCTAATTTTTCGGCTCGGAAGGTGATTCAATGAGTTTGAAAAGGTTTTTGCCCGCAATTTTCGCAAATATCTCCGCCGCATTGAGTGAAATTTTGCTTTTGGCGGCTTCAGCTTGGCTTATCGCAACCTCCGCACTGCATCCGCCGCTAAGTTCGCTCTCAATCGGCATAACTTTGGTACGAACGGCAGGAATTTCACGCGCCGCGCTCCGTTATGCCGACAGATTCATAGCGCATAAGATAATTTTCCGATTTTTGGACGACCTGCGCGGAAAAATTTTTTTCAGAGCCGCAAAACTCTTGCCGTTGAAGTTGGGGCGTTCGCATGAAGGAGAACTTTTGCATTCCTTAACAGTCTCCGCCGATTTGTTGAAAGATTTTCTGCCGCGAGTGGTTTTGCCGCTGTCAACCGCCGCGCTCGTGACAATTTTATTAACATTTTTCCTGCGCGAACCGCTTTTTCCGATAATTTTCCTTGCCAACATAATCTTAGCCGCGCAGATTGATATAAAAACTGCCGATGACTCCGATTATCGCGAAAAAATTTTGGACTTCAACGACGGACGAGACGAATTAAACATTTTCGGCACAAAACCTGCCGTTAAAAGCTTGAATCAAGCGGCTGAACACTTCGGCGAAGAAAATTTCAAAGTCACGACGCGCAAAATTAATCTCGACACTGCTTTTAAGGTTTTTAATGCGGCGGGATTATTTTTTTTGCTGTTGAAACTCGCCGCCGTTGCTGATACAATCGCTTTGACGGTTTGGAGTTTAATTTTCTTGGCGACGATCGAAATTTTTAGCCAAATCCCGACCGCAATTCGCACTTTGAAAAAAATTCGTGCCGTGAAAGTTCCTAACGATAAAAAAATTTTTCCCGCGCAGATTTTTCCGACCGATAAAGTCGTTGAGATTAGAAATTTGAGTTTCGGCTACGGCGACGAGAAAATTTTTGACGATTTTAATTTGACGATTGAACGCGGCGAGAAAATTGCGATTGTCGGCGAGAGTGGCGCGGGCAAAACCACTTTGCTTTATCTGTTGATGAAACTTTTTCAGCCCGATAACGGAACCGTTGCGCTCGGCGGGAAAATTTCTGCCGCGACGTTTACAAATTACATTTTCTCCGCGTCGATTCGGGCAAATTTTGAAATGCTCAATGAAAATATTTCCGACGAAAAAATTTTATCGGCACTAAAAATTTGCGGGCTTGAAAATTTTGATATTGACGCTCCGATAGGCGAAGACGGCGCGAATTTATCGGGCGGCGAAAGAAATCGTCTGCAAATCGCGTTGGCATTGGCAAAAGACGCGGAAATTTTAATCCTGGACGAGCCGACGGCCGGCTTGGATAAAATCTGCGCGGAAAAGTTGGTAGAAAATCTGATTTTGGCGACAAAAAATCGCACGCTGATAATCATCACGCACGATTCAAATTATTTTTCGGAGCTTGGGCGTCTTGAAATCGGAAAAATCGTCGAAAGGAAGGTTTGAAGTGGCTAAAAAGAAAAATCGGCGGCAAAAATGGATTGATACTCTTTGCGAATATGTCGGCGGGCGCGAGCCGACTTGTCCGAAATGCGGCGGGCACAATTTTAAAGACGCTTACATAGTTTCAGAAACGAATAATGATTATGGTTGGGGAGCTTTTTGGTGTGAAGACTGCCGAAGTGCTTTTTGGCTTTCGCGAGTGATTTTAACCAATGAAAATGCGCGAAAAAAAATAATTTCTGCCTTGCCGGAGGATTTAAAATTTATTTAAGGGGAGATAAATCTTGTACACTAAGAAAATTTATTTCAGCGGAGGCAATGTCGCCGAGTTGCAGGAGATTTTTAACGACTTGCCGGGCGTCGTGAATGTTTTAGTCGGAAAAGCCGCCGCAAAAAACGTTCACAGCTATGTAAATCACGAGCCGCAGGTTTTGGAAGACATTTCAAGCGTCGAAATCGAATTCAATCCCAAAAAAATGGATTTATCAATGCTGATGGACATTCTTTTCAACGTTCTCAATCCCTACGCGGAAAATAATTTGGGCGTTTACTACAATTTGGGCGAAGATGAACCGCAAGTCGAGTTGCACTTGAATTTTATCGCCAATCGCGGCAGAGAGCCCGTTGTATCGAAGGCTTGCTTGACGATAAACGACCCGAACAACAAAATTATTCGCAAATGTTTCGTGAAAGTCGGTCGTCTGACAAATTTTATTGCCGCGCCCGAAGCCGAGCAGAATTTTTTGAAAAAACATCCCGAAATTTCTACCGATATTGACTTGACAAAGCTTAAAACTTCGCTTAGATTTTAACAAAAATTTCATCGCCTGCATTGAAAGGAGGTGAAAAGGTTATGCGCGAACGTTTGGAGGAAAGGCGGCGCAAAATGCTTAGGAAGATGCGCAATCGGAAATTATTTTGGTCATTCATAATTTGTTTTTTTATAATCATCGGCTCGCTGACTCATCTGGGCTTTAATTCGGACTTCACGCGGCTGAAAGACGATTTTAAGGCGAAAGTCACGGGCGAAACAATCCTTCCGACCTTTCGCAAGCCGACAACGATAATGATTTTGGGCGTAGACAATCGCAAAGATGATGTCGGGCGTTCGGATACGTTGATGGTTTTGAATTTATCGGATAAAGGCGCGTCGCTCCTTACAATTCCGCGAGATACACTGGTTTATATCGAAAAACACGGCTATCAGAAGATAAATGCGGCGTATGCATACGGCGGAGAGAAATTGGCGCGTGAAACGGTTGAAGATTTTCTTGGAATTGAGATTGATCATTACGTTACGATAAACAAATCGCGATTTTCTGAAGTAATTGACGCGATGGGCGGCGTAGATGTTTACGTTGAACGCGAAATGCATTACGAAGACCCGTGGGACGACGACGGCGGCTTGATAATCGATATAAAGCAAGGACTTCAGCATTTGGACGGCGATACGGCGATACAATTCGTAAGATTTCGTGACGCAGAAGGAGATGTCGGGCGCGTTCGTCGTCAACAGGAATTTATGAAAGCCTGCGCGGACAGATTGAGTGAACCGAGCATGTTAATTAAAATTCCGGAGCTGTTGAGCGTGGCAGTCAAGGCGATTGATACAGATTTGACTTCAAGTGAGATGTTGGCGGCGGCTGGCTCGCTGAAAAAGGCAGAGGCGGACGGAAATATCAAAACGGGCGTCGTGCCCGGCTGGTTGCAATACATTGACAACGTCAGCTATCTTATTCCGAATGCCGAGCGGCTTGGAAATGTTGTTCGGGATAATCTGGACTTCAAAGCGAGCAAAAAGCATTTCGAGCGGCTTGCATATGAGTATATGCCCGGCAATGACGCCGATTATTACGACGTGAACTTTCATTTAGAAAAAGATTTGCGCTTGATGGACTATATCGAGCGTCGGCAATTCGATTTATCGGAAAATGAACTTTGAAATAAAAATCTCCCGTCGAAAGGCGGGATTTTTTTTGTAATTAGCAATGAGTAATTAGCAATGAGTAATGAAAAAGAAATTTCCCTGTCAATCGGCGGGATCTTTTTTTATTGTTCGCGCCGTTCCTTTACATTGCGCGGCGATTTTGATAGAATGTAAAAAATTTTATCGCAGGAGGTGGCATGAGTTGAATATCGGCGACAAATTTGTTTATCCGATGCACGGTGCCGGCGAAATTACGCGAATTGAAGAAAATGAAGTGGGAGGCGTTAAGAATTCTTACTATGTTTTTCGCCTTCCGATGGGTGACATGAAACTTATGCTGCCTGTCGACAAGGTGGAAGAAGTCGGCTTACGCGAAATTATCAATCCCGCGCAGGTTGAAGAAGTCATCAAGGTTTTGCAAGCCGAGACGGAGCAGTTACAAGGCAGTTGGAACAAAAAGTTTCACACGAACCTTGAGCGGCTGAAAAGCGGAGATATTTTGGAAGCGGCGGCGGTTGCGAGGAATTTGACGCGGCAAAACAGCAAGAAAAAAGTTTCGAGCGGCGAAAAAAAGTTGTTGGATCTTTCTCGGCAACTCTTAATCACGGAGCTTGTCTATGTCTGTGAAAAATCGCCCGAAGAAATTACTGCTTGGGTCGACGATCTGATTGGCATTGAAGAGAAATGAAATTTGCAGATAGTTTGAATCGGTTGTATAATGCAACCGATTTTTATTTTTCATTGAGGAGGATGTAAATTGTTATCCAAAGTTACAAAAGTCTATGGCGAAACAGCACTTATAAAATTAATTGCCATAGGTTTGCTGATAGGAATTCTGCTGGCGTTATTCGTGCCGGCAGTCGTTCCCGTCATTGCGGTTTTCGGAAAACTTTTCGTCAACGCATTAAAGGGCGTCGCGCCGATTTTGGTTTTCGTATTGGTTATGAATGCGATGAGTCAACGCTCGGAGTCGAACGCGACGATGAAACCGATAATTCAGCTTTACGTTATCGGAACATTTTTGGCGTCACTCGTGGCGGTCACGGCATCATTTTTATTTCCGACGACATTAAAATTGCAAATCGACGCGGACACGACAATTTCTCCGCCGGGCGGAATAATCGAAGTTTTGCAAAACGTAATAATGAATGTCGTTGACAATCCGATACACGCGCTGACGACGGCAAATTATATCGGAATATTGGCATGGGGCGTGATAATGGGTTTGGCGTTCCGACATGCGGGCGATGAACTTCACACGGTGCTTGCCGATTTGGCGAAGGCGGTAACAAAAGTTGTGCAATGGGTAATTCGATTTGCGCCTTTCGGCATAATGGGCTTGGTGGCGGACGCGATAGCGACGAGCGGCGTTGATGCACTTTTGGGCTACGCAAAACTTTTGGCGGTACTTTTGGGCGCATTTTTCAGCGTGGCACTTATCATGAATCCGATAATTGTTTTTATCAAACTCGGAATGAATCCTTATCCTTTGGTTTTGGCAACTTTGAAAGAGAGCGGGCTTTATGCATTTTTTACGCGGTCGAGTGCGGCAAATATTCCCGTCAACATGAGTTTATGCAAACGTTTGGGGCTGAACGAAGATTTATATTCGATTTCGATACCGCTCGGCGCAACGATAAACATGGCGGGCGCGTCGATAACGATAGCGGTTTTGAGTTTGGCGGCGGCGCACACGTTGGGAATTTCTGTTGACATGCCGACGGCTCTTTTGCTCTGCATAATTTCGACGGTCGGGGCTTGCGGAGCTTCGGGCGTAGCGGGCGGCTCATTGCTTTTGATTCCCGTTGCCTGTTCGAGTTTCGGCATTGATAATGATCTTGCAATGCAGGTTGTCGGCGTAGGCTTTATAATCGGCGTGTTGCAAGATTCTTGCGAGACGGCTTTAAATTCTTCGAGCGACGCGCTTTTCACTGCGACCGCCGAATTTGCCGAGCGAAAGAAGGAAGGAAAATTAAAACCTTCGGATTTGGTACCGCGAGCCGAAGAATAGGAACTGATTCCTAGTTCCTAGTTCCTAATTAAAAAAACTCCCGCCGAGAAATTTTTTCGACGGGAATTTTTATTTCATTGAAGAGATTATTTGCGAGTGCGCATCCACGGCGGAATGTCGATTAAATCATTGTTGTTATTGCTTTGCGAATTGTTGTTATTGTTTTTGGAGAAGGGCGAAGTGAAATTCCCGAAAGGAGATTTACTAAAAACGTCGCGAGCCCGCACGGGTTGCGGTTGAGGTTGCGGCGGCGGAGTTTCTTCTTGGAAAGTCGGGCGAACGGGTTCTTGATAAATTTCTTCTTCTTCCTCTTCAACTTCTTCGTCAAAGCGTGTGGCGATAACCGTAACGGAAACTTTATCGCCCAGAGATTCATCGACGCTGACGCCCCAAATAATTTCCGCGTCGGGGTGCGCGGCTTCCTGAACGGTTGTTGACGCCTCGTTTACTTCCATCATGGACAGAGAATCTGTCGCGCCCATGATGTTTAACAAAACTCCGCGTGCTCCCTGCAAACTTGTTTCGAGAAGCGGAGAATCAATCGCGGCTTTTACGGCGTCGACGGTTGCATTTTCACCCGAAGCCTCGCCGATACCCATAAGAGCCGAGCCGGCATTACTCATAATCGATTTTACGTCCGCGAAGTCGAGATTGACGAGTCCCGGCACGGCGATTAAATCCGAAATGCCTTTAACGCCTTGACGCAAAATATCATCTGCGATTGTGAAAGCCTGCGTCATTGGCGTTTTTTTGTCGACAACCTGCAAAAGTCTGTCGTTTGGAATTGTGATAATGGTATCGACGTTGCGTTTGAGATTTTCAATTCCGATGTCGGCATTTTTTTTGCGCTTTGGTCCTTCAAAGGTAAAAGGGCGAGTGACAACGCCGACAGTCAACGCGCCGATTTCCCTTGCACATTCGGCAACGACGGGAGCCGCGCCGGTACCTGTGCCGCCGCCCATGCCCGCCGTTATGAAAACCATGTCCGAGCCGCGCAGGGCGTTGATAATGTCTTCGCGACTTTCCATAGCCGCTTTTTCGCCGATTTCGGGACGAGCTCCCGCGCCGAGTCCGCGAGTAAGTTTTTCGCCGATTTGCATTCTCTTCGGAGCAAGGGCATTCAAAAGTGCTTGGGCGTCGGTATTGACTGCGATAAATTCCACGCCTTCCAAGCCCAATGAGATCATTCGATTCACGGCGTTATTGCCGCCGCCGCCCACGCCGATAACTTTAATTTTCGCGAACTGGTCTAAAGTGTTGTCATCAAGTTCAAACACATTCATTCCTCCATCAATTTTATTCAAGATTTTCGTGATGAAAAATTTTCTTCAACCTGCTTTGGCAATTCTACCATATAATTTTCAGTTGCGAAAGACTTAGAATCATAAAATTTTCAGCGAATGCCTTTTTTATTTACAAGCCGCCCGTTTTTTGATAGACTTGCGCGAGTAAAATTTTTGGAGGGATTTTTGAAATGAAAGTTATCCTGCAGGAAGATGTTAAAAAAGTTGGCGCGAAAGGAGACGTTGTCGAAGTTTCGGACGGCTACGGGCGCAATTATCTTTTGCCGAGAAAATTGGCGGTTGAAGCGAACGTTGCGAATTTAAATTCTGCGAAAGTCAAGGCGGAAAATAAGGCGCGCAAGGCTCGTCAAGAAGCTGATGAGGCGAAACTTTTGGGGGCGCAGCTCGAAAAAATTTCCGTGAAAATTCCTGTGCGTGTCGGCAAGGACGGAAAACTTTTCGGCTCGGTTACGGGCTCGGACGTTGCGAGAGTTCTCAAGGAAAATCATTCGCTCAATGTCGACAAGCGGAAAATTTCTATTCAAGGCGACGTGACGGGCGCGGGAATTTATGAAGCGGTTATCAAATTGCATCCCGAAGTTTCCACAAAAATCAAAATCGAAGTGGCGGAAAGTTAAATTGAACAAACTTTTCTTTTGCTGCGCCCAAAAATTTAGATGGCAAGATTAAAAGATGGAAAGATGGAAAGTGGTCAGAGTTTTACTTTCAATCTTTCCACCTTGCCATCTTTCCATCTTCATTCCTAATTCATAATTCCTAATTAATTTAAAGGTGTGAATAAGTGTTTAAGAAATTTTTTGGAGCAATAAATCGGGCAGTCGGCGGACAAAAAAATTTGCCGCAACCGCCCCGACATGAAACCGATACCGAGCGCGAAATTGCCGCGCTCTATTCAATTCTGGTTGACGTTATGGGCTCGGACAGATTGGTTTTGCAGGCGGGCAAAATGGACGCGCTCCGCTATATGCGTTCGGAAGATCCTGCGGAAAGGATTCTTGGTCTTCGCAGAATTATCGAAGAAAATCCTACGCTTTATCCGCCGCCCAAGCCGTCCGAAATTCAAGAGCAACTCCGCTATCTTTCGGAATTCATTGCGGACATCATGGCGCGTCGGCAAGTCGAAGACAAAATCGAGCGGAAAATCTCCGAGAAAATGGAGAAAGATCATCAGGAATATGTCAAAGATATTCGGATGCAAATTTTAAAGGAAGAAAAAGCGGGCGAGACGCCGCACGATAAAAAAAAGCGCGAAGAACTTCAAGCGTTGGAAGAAGTTCATTTGACGCAATCGGTAATGGAACTTTTGCGTCCGCAATCGCTTGAAGAAATTGTCGGGCAGGAGCGGGCAGTTAAATCGTTGCGTTCAAAACTCGCCTCGCCTTATCCGCAACATTTAATTCTTTACGGACCGCCGGGCGTCGGAAAAACTACGGCGGCGCGACTTGTTTTGGAAGCCGTTCGCGGCACGGAGTTAAGTCCTTTTGAAAAAAATGCGCCCTTCGTCGAGACGGACGGCACAACTTTACGTTGGGATCCTCGCGACGTGACCAACCCGCTTTTGGGCTCCGTTCACGACCCGATTTATCAAGGCGCACAGAAACAACTTGCGGAAAGCGGCATTCCCGAACCGAAACCCGGACTTGTCACGGAAGCGCACGGCGGCATTTTGTTTATCGATGAGATCGGCGAAATGGATATTATGTTGCAGAACAAATTGCTGAAAGTTTTGGAGGACAAGAGAGTTTTTTTTGAATCAAGCTACTATGATCCTGCCGATGAAAAAGTTCCGCCCTATGTGAAAATGCTTTTTGAAAACGGCGCGCCAGCCGATTTTGTTTTAATCGGCGCGACGACTCGCGAGGCTTCTTCGATAAATCCCGCGTTGCGTTCTCGTTGTGCAGAAATTTATTTTGAGCCGTTGACGCCCGCGCATATCGTTGAGATTGTAGAAAATGCGGCTTGGAAACTCAATGTCGAATTGGAAGAGGGGCTTGCCGAGACGATTGGCGAATACACGATTGAAGGGCGCAAGGCGATTAACATTCTCGCCGACGCTTACAGCCTTGCACTTGACCGCGACGAAGAAAAAATTTTGAGCATTGAGCGTCCGATTAAAATTGAAAAGCGCGATGTTTATGAAGTGGCGCAAGTCAGCCGCCTTTATCAATTCGTCACAAAAAAAGCTTCCGCAAAATCGACTGTCGGACATATTTTCGGCTTGGGCGTGAGCGGTTTTATCGGCTCGGTTATCGAAATTGAGGCGGTGGTTTTTCCTGCCGAGAAGGGCAAAGGCACAATTCGATTCAACGAGACGGCGGGCACGATGGCGAAAGATTCTGTTTTCAACGCGGCGAGCGTCCTGCGCCAAGTGACGGGCAAAGATATTCATGATTTTGACGTTCACATTAACGTTATCGGCGGCGGCAACATTGACGGCCCTAGCGCGGGCACGGCGATTTTGGCGGCATTGGTCAGCGCGGTTACGGGCAAAAAAATTCGTCAAGACGTTGCGGTTACGGGCGAAATTTCTTTGCAGGGAAAAGTTCGTCCCGTCGGCGGAGTTTTCGAGAAGGCTTACGGTGCAAAACAGGCGGGAATCAAAACTTTGGTTATCCCGAAAGAAAATGCAAAGGACATTCCGAAAGGACATCTCGGCTTGAAAATTTTTGCTGTCGAGACGGCGGAAGAAGCTTTTGAAAAAATTTTTGCGGAAGATGAACCCGAAAAAAAATCTGCGCGGAGAAAATCTTCAGCCAAAAAAATTTCTTCGATCAAAGACGAACAACCTGTTGAAAAAATTTCGGACAAAGTCATTCCCGAAGAAAATTCTTCCGATGAAAAAATTTCTCCGAGCAAAGAGGAGCAGATTAAAAAAATTTCTTCGACGAAAGTCACGCCCGAAGAATTGAAAATGTTGATAACGCCGCCGGAAAATAAGGAGTGATTTTTTTGAAAGAAGTTCCCGCAGTTTCGATTATCATTCCGATGTACAACGCAGAAAAATTTATCGCCCGTTGTCTTGACAGCATTTTGGCGCAAACCTTTCAAGACTCTGAAGTTATCGTAGTCGATGACTGCTCGACTGATAATTCTTTTGCGATTGTTAAAAGTTATGAGTATAAATTCGGCGGGCGGCTCAAGCTCGCCAAGACAAAGAAAAATTCGGGCGGCGGCGGTTATGTTCCGCGTAATGTCGGTTTAAAAATTTCTCGCGGCGAATACATTTTTTTTGTCGACGCCGACGATTTCATTATCGAAAGCGCACTTGAAATTTTGCATGCCGCCGCAAAACAAACAGACGCCGAAGTTGTTTACTCGGCTCAATATTATTTTTGCGACGAAAACAGGAACATTAAATTCATCGGCGACAACGAGGCAATTCAAAAAGGCTCCGCCGATACAATGATTTTATCGGTTGACGCTTCGGAAGAAAATTGCCGCAAACTCTTTGTCGACAACGGCATTTATCATATGCCTTGGACAAAATTTGTTCAGAGAAAATTTCTTGTCAAAAACAAAATCGAGTTCCCGCCGATAATTTCGGGCGGCGATTTCATCTGGACGATTCAAGTCGTTTATTATGCGAAAAGATTTTTGCGGCTCCCGATTGCGATTTATTGTTACAATGATAATTCCGATTCAGTCACGCGGAAAAATCGGACGCCCGCCGAGCAAATCGATAAATGTTTCAAAGCTTTTCTCTTGGGTGCGAAAACTCTCTGCGCCTTGTCGAACAAAATCGAAGTGTTGAGGAAAAATAAGGATTATCTTCACACGGCGATGAGGGCTTTTCTTGGAAATTATTTTGGACGAACCGCTGAGGCGCGGAAAAATTTTTCTCTACCCGAACTCTACGAAATTTTATGCGAAGGCAAGACAACCGATTTGGAATTGACGTCCGCATTTTTGTTCAGCATAATCGATTTGGAACGAAATAATTCTTTGAAACTTCAACGGCGCGTTGCCGAATTGGAAGGTAAGGAGTGATTTTTAAATGGTATCAGCAAAAATGTATGAACTTGGCACAAAAAAATCGACGATCCGCACGATTTTTGAATTCGGTCGCAAGCGGGCGGCGGAAGTCGGCGAGGAAAATATTTTTGACTTCAGCTTGGGCAACCCGAATGTTCCGACGCCCGATTTTGTTCGCGACGCGGCGATTGAAATTCTTCAAACTTACGAGCCCGCGCAGGTTCACGGCTACACGGTCGCGCCCGGCAATCCTAAAGTTCGCGAGGCTCTGGCAAAAAGTATCAACGAACGATTCAATACAAATTTTGCGGGGAAAAATATTTTCGTGACGAGCGGCGCGGCGGCAGCCATTACGATTTGTTTCAAAGCCCTTGCCGAGCCCGAAGACGAGTTCATAACTTTTGCGCCGTATTTTCCCGAATACAAAGTTTTTGTCGAATCTGTCGGCGCGGAGCTTAAAGTTGTCAAGCCGCGTCCCGAAGATTGGCAGATTGATTTTGACGACTTTAAAAAACTTCTTTCGCCCAAAACAAAGGCGGTTATCATCAATTCGCCTAACAATCCGAGCGGCGCGGTTTATTCAAGGGCGACGATTAAAACTCTTGCCGATATTCTCAAAGAAAAATCTGAAACTTTCGGGCATCCGATTTTCATTATCGCCGACGAACCTTATCGCGAGTTGGCTTACGGCGTCGAAGTGGCTTGGGTGCCGAATTTTTATCGCGATACATTGGTTTGTTATTCTTACAGCAAAAGTTTTTCTTTGCCCGGCGAACGCATCGGCTATATCATTGTGCCCGACGAAGTTTCCGATTTCGAGAAAATTTTTGGAGCGATAGCGGGCGCGGCAAGAGTTTTAACGCACGTCAACGCGCCGAGTTTGTGGCAGTTGGTTGCGGCGAAATGTGCGGGCAAAAAAATTGACATCACTCCTTACGAGCGCAACGGGAAAATTTTATACGATGGCTTGATTGCGGCGGGATTTGAATGCGTCAAGCCGCAGGGAGCTTTTTATCTTTTCCCGAAAGCACTTGAGGCGGACGATTATGCTTTTTGCGAACGAGCTAAGAAATATGATTTACTTCTTGTGCCGGGCGCGGATTTCGGAGCACCGGGATATTTTCGAGCGGCTTATTGCATAAAAACCGAAACGATAGAACGTTCCTTGCCGTTGTTCAAAAAATTGGCGACGGAGTACTAAAATAATTAGGAGTTAGGAATTAGGAATGAAAAAATTTTTTCATTACACATTACTCATTGCTCTTTGCTCATTGCTTTTCTTCGGTTGCGGCACCGACAAAAAGAACGACGAAAATTTAAAAATCGTCACGTCGTTTTACCCGATGTATCTTGACACCATAAACATTACTCGCGGCGTGAAAGGCGTTGAAGTTGTGAATTTGACGCCGCCGCAGACGGGTTGTCTTCACGATTATCAACTGACCCCCGAAGACATGAAAACTTTGGAGACGGCAGATATTTTTGTTGTGAACGGCTTGGGCATGGAAAATTTTTTGGACAAAGTCATTGAGACTCACCCGAATTTAAAAATTATCAATGCCTCCGACTCGCCCGAAATTGTTCCGATTATGGAAGACGGCGTCCCGAATCCGCATGTTTGGATGAGTTTGACGTATTCGATTCAGCAGGTGAAAAATATTTCTTCAAAGCTTTGCGAGCTGGATCCCGAGCGCGCCGAGAATTATAAACGTTACACGCTTGATTATGTCGACGAGCTGACAACTTTGCGTGACGAAATGCATCTTTCACTTACCTTGTTGCCGAATAAAGATATTGTGACTTTTCATGAGGCGTTTCCTTATTTTGCGGCAGAATTCGGCTTAAATATTGTGGCAACAATCGAGCGCGAACCGGGAACCGAGCCGACGCCGCAAGAGCTTGCCGAGACGATTGAAAAAATAAATTCTCTGCCCGTCAAAGTGATTTTCACCGAGCCGCAATATTCCCCAAAGGCGGCGGAGACAATCGCCCGCGAGACCGGCGCAAAAATTTTTGAACTTGATCCGATTGTCACGGGCGAGGCCAAGCCCGAAAATTTATTGGACTACGTCAATCGAATGTTAAACAACCTTATGACTTTGATAAAAGCTTTGCAGTAAAAATTTTAAAGCCGCCCGTTGAAGGCGGCTTTTTTTATTTAAGATTTTTCGTTTAATTGTCGGCTGATTTTTTCGTAAAGCTCTTTTGAAGTTGCATCGTTCACGTTAAGAAAAAAAGCTTTTTTCAAGTCGGTCAAAGCTTCAGCCAATTTATTTTGAAGATAATATGCCACTGCGCGGTTGTAATAAGCTTCAGATAAATTCGGATTGAGATTAAGGGCTTGTGTGTATTCGTCGACAGCTGCGTTGAATTTATTTTGAGAGAAACAAATATTCCCAAAATTATTGTGAATGGAGGCGGATTTGTCATTGAGTTTTAAAGCCGCCCGCAAATCTTTTTCGGCATTTTGAAATTGTTCGAGAACGGCGTAGGCGTTGCCGCGATTGTTCAAGGCGTCGGCATAATTCGATTTGAGTTTAAGGGCTTGCGTGTAATCTTTAACAGCTTCAGAAAATTGTCCGAGTTCGTATTTGACAATGCCGCGATTGTTGTAAGCTTCGGCTAATTGCGGATCCAATTTGACAGCCGCGTCGTAAAACGACAAAGCTCGTTCATATTCCTTGCGAAAAGAAAATTCGTTTCCTTTGGCAAATTCGTTGACTGCATAAAATCTTTCAATGTTGCGGGCAACGTCTTTTTTTATTCCAATTTTCCCTGCTTTGCTTGCCGAATTAAATTGGTTGCGATAACGCATCATTTCTTGATTCAAGGCATCGTATTTTTTTTGCAATTCCTTATTTTTACGCGTGAGCTCCGCCAAAGTTTTTTTATCCCGCATTAGGGCTTTCAAATCGTTTTCGTCCAAGTCATCAACCAGAGCCTTGATTGTCACGGTGAACTTGAGGAGATTTTCCTCAACAACTTCGACATTGCTCGATTCTTCTTGAATTTTTAAGAGACGGGCGGCTACTGTTTGCACTTCGTCAATATCAAGCGTGAAGTCGACAGTTTTTGAGTAGGTTTGCAAATAAACGCCTGCCTTTTCGACGACGGCACGTTTTGCTTCTTCGCGAGCACGAGCCGTTGCACTTGCAGGAGTTTCGTCAAGATGCGAATCCATTATATAACTGCCCGACGCTTCCAAAAGCATTTCACTTGCCGACAACGTCGAAGGAATTAAAATTATCGCTAGTGCGCAGAGGATTGTAAAAAATTTTTTCATGACAAATCACCTTACCAAAACGACTGCACATTTGCCCAAAATATTCGCAGATTGATTTGCCGCCAAGATTCTGTCGGCATCTTCGTCACTGACAACCACATCACATGAATCGGAAATTTTTACCGCCTTCACGACCAGAGGCAAATTCCCCGCTCGCGAAGAATCCGGCGAACTTGAATATTCCACAATGCCTTTATCGACCGCATTTTGATAGCCGAGATTTTTGTAAGCATAGACTTCGACGCCGCCGACAGATTTTATTTTCGGAGTTATTGCCGGCAAAAGATTTAACCCGCGACAGTCGACGACAAGCCCCGTGTATTGAAGTTCCGTGCGAATGTTTACAAATCTCGGTTTAGAAAAATCTTCTGTGCGAATATCCTTTTTGAGGACGGCAGCCGCCAATGATCGAGAGCCGCCGTATATCGGCAGGCGAACTGTTGCGTGAAATGATCCGTCACTTTCGCGAATTACCGAAATGACTTCTGCACCGCGCAGAGCCGCGTCGACTTTTTCATTTACCACGTCATCCAAGTCGCGTGCATTTCTTACCGTCGATTCGGAACTGATGTAAAGGGTATCTGTTTGCTCCGCCAAATATCGGTAGGCATCCAAGACGGACATTCGCCGCATTTGATTTGGCGACATGCCTTCTTCAAAATAAATTACGCCTTCTGCTTCGATATACCCGTTGTTGTTTATATTTGCCGACACGGAAGAAAATATCGACAATACAACCATTGCGAACAAAATTTGAGTCGCTCTCTTCATGAATATCATCTCCCTTGAAAAATTTTTTTGACGGCTTGACGGTTCGGGCGAAGAATTGACATTATTTTCAATCGCAGATATTATAACATATATTGCTGAAAGTGAGGGATTTCTGCCGTGCGAGTATTGAGAAAATTTTTAATCGTGTTACTGGCGAGTTTATTCGTTACCTCAACCGCAAATGCCAAAGTCGAAACTTATGAAGGCGTCGACGAATATTATGTTTTGGGCGCGGTGGAAAATATTAATGTGGCACGAGAACGGGCTCGTGAAAGAGCTCTGCGCGATGCCCGCGAAAAAGCCGGCGTTTATATCCATACCTTTTCCAAAATGATCAACACAAAGCTGGTCGAGGATGAAATTATTTCTGTGGCGAGCGGCGTCATGCGCGTTATCGATACCGCTTACGATATTGTTCCTTTGACGGATACAGAAGGTTTTTTGATTCGTGCAAAAGTGCTTGCGGACATTGACACAAGCGACTTGGAGACATTTCTGCAGAGAGACGCGGAAGAAATTTCCAAAATCATAGCCAATGAAACCGGCATTCGCCTGCAAGAAGAGCAACAAGATCAAAGAATCGATTCACTCAAGCAAGAATATCTTCAAGCCGAGACTGCCGAAGAAAAAGATTTTATCGCTCAACAGATAGTGGCGGAGGATAAAGTTTTTCTGTCGAATATGAAATTGCGCGAGGGCAATAAATTCCGAGACGCGGGCGACCATAAACAAGCAGAAAAATTTTTTACTGAGGCGATTGAATTAAATCCCGCAAACGCAATGGCATGGCACAATCGCGGCTGGGCTTATATCGAACAGAAAAAATACAAGCAGGCAATGGCTGACTTCGACAAAACGGCGAAACTGAACCCCAATTCGGAGTTACCTTATTTCGGACGCGGCTGGGTACATCATCAGCTCAGAGAATTCGGAGCGGCAATTAAAGAATACGATGCGGTTATTCGACTCAATCCGAAATATGCCGTTGCTTGGAATAATCGCGGCGCGGCAAAGTCTTGGCTGAATCAAATGCGCGATGCCGTTGCCGATTATGACAAAGCGATTGAACTCAAACCGAATTATGCCAAAGCTTATGAAAATCGCGGTAAAGCTTTCAGTGCTCTCGGTGATGAAAAAAAAGCCGCCGCCGACTTTCAACGCGCCGAAAAAATTAATCGTTCAAACAGAGGAGCCGACAAAATTATTGAGGAAGCACTGGCTCTTGTAAATCGCGGCGAATACAGCGAGGCATTGGAACTTTTGGATAATGCCGCCGAACTTTACCCCGACAATCAATTCGTCTTCGTCAATCGCGGCAACATTTACAACGATCATTTAAGAGATTACGACGCGGCGATTGCCGACTATAACAAGACGATTGAAATTAACCCGAAATTTTCTTGACCGTATATGAATCGTGCTTACGGTCGACTCAAGCGTTTGGACGATGCCGTTGCCGATTACGGACGAGCGATTGAACTTGATCAAAATTATGCCGATGCTTACAACGGAAGGGCTTGGTCTTATTGTAAAATCGGGAAATTTGAGGAGGCACTCGTCGACATTGACAAAGCTCTCGAACTCAAGCCGAATGAAGCAAATTATTTTGATACTCGCGCAGATGCATACATAGGTTTGAAACGTTACGAGGAAGCACTTGCCGATTTGAACAAAGCCGTCAAACTTTCGCCCGAAGGTTGGCTTTTCAATCGGCGCGGAGAAATTTATCGATTGATGGGTGAGGAAGCCAAAGCCGCCGCCGATTTTGCAAAAGCCAAAAAGCTCGGCTTTAACAACTGAAAAAAACTCCCGCGCAGATTTAATTCATCGACGCGGGAGTTTTTATTTTCGGAAAAAATTTTTATGCGCCTTGCCAAGATTTTTCTGCGTGACTGTAACGATAAGCCGAGCCATCCGCCAAAATAAATTTTGCACTCAAAAAGTCACTGCTCTGTACATTGACGACATTTCCCGTGTTGAACGAAATGGAAATTTTCCCTCCGCTTTCTTCTGCAGAAGTTATGTCGCCGACTGTCACATCGGTTAAGTTCACAACGTCCGCAACCGAGGCATTAAGGAATAAATCATTGCCCTGCGACTTTCCGCCGACAAAAATATCATTGCCGTTGCCGCCGATTAAAACATCTGTTGCATTGTCCGCGCCACCCCAAAGTTGACTGCCGTCATCGCCTGCACAAATCACATCCGCGCCCGCAGAGCCTTTGATAATCTCAAAACCGTCGAGCCCGCGTCCGTCGATTATGCCTGCAGTGCTTGCCGCATATGCTTTGGCTAAGGATTTGCCGGTGGCTGTGTTCAAATCTATCATTTTGTCTGTCGGATTTTGAATAACGAGCTTGCCTGACGGCGAGTTTATGCAGAAATTCCCTTCGTCGTCGAATTGTGAACCCGTATATCCCGCGCCGAAAAAGATTTTTTCGCCCGATTGATAATCGGCAATGACTTGGTTGCCGCCCTTGTAAATTCTTTGTGCCGGCGTTGAAATTTGTTGTAAAGTCTCCCATGATTTTGTCGCGTGATTGTAACGATAAGCCGAGCCGTCCGTCAAATTGAATCGGGCACTAAAAGTGTCGGTGCTTTGTACATTGATAACGTTGCCTGTGTTGAACGAAACAGAAATCATGCCGTTATTTTCGGAGGTTGCAGTTATGTCGCTCAATGCCGCATCTTTTAAATGAACAACATCAGCCGACGACGCATTGAGAATTAAATCCGCGCCGTGTGTCTTGCCGACAACAAAAGTATCACCGCCGTTGCCGCCGACCAAAGTATCGGGAGCATAACCTTCGCCGCCCCAAAGTTGACTGCCGCCGTCGCCTGCGTGAATTTCATCCGAGCCCGTCGAGCCCTGAATGACTTCAAAGCCCGCAATTCCTCTGCCGTCGATAATGCCGGCTTTTCTTGCCGCATATGCTTTGACAAAGGCGTTGCCGCGACCGTCGCTGATGTCGATAACTTTTTCAACGGCATTTCGGACAACAACCGCGCCTGCCCATGAACCTGCAACAAAATCTCCTGCTTTGTTGAAAAATGCTCCCGTATATCCTGCGCTCAAAAACAGTTTCTCGCCCGATTGATAACTTGAAATGAGATGGTTGCCGCTCGGAATATTTAAGAATTGTTGTGTTGAAGAATCGGATGTTGTCGTTTGATAAGAACTTCTGTTTCTGTTACCGTTGCCGCTGCTGCCGCCGGAAGAATTAGTTCCGGATGAGCCGCTTGCCGAGTTTCCGCCGGAAGCTGCGCTGTTGTTGCCGCTGTTGGAAGTTCCGCCTGTCGACCCGCCGCCGTGACCTCCGCCGTTGCCGGAAGTTCCGCCGCCTCCGGAACCTCCGGAGCCGCCGCCTGATGATCCCGATTCGCCGATTATAATAGGTTTCGGTTTGTGTCTGGCGTCCTTGAGAGTGATTGAACCTTCGCCAACAGTGTAAACTATATCGTCTTTATCGTATTTTGTAACATACTTGGCACCCGCGATGTTAAGCGTCGTGTTTGAACTGTAGCCCAAAATTATGTCTTTGCCGTCGCCGTTCGTGTAATTAATTACGTTGTTTATTGCGTCACTTGAAAGGCTGATTACGTCGTCGCCCGTGCCGCCCGTGATTGTGACGTTCGCGCCTTTATTCTCAATAGTGTCGTTACCTTCGCCACCATAAATCAAAACTTCGTCGGCTTCGTTGTTGTCAACAGTATCATCACCCGCGCCGCCGTCGATTGTTACCGAATCGCCGGTATTCCAAACAGTATCGTCACCATCACCACCGACGATTGAACAGTCGGAAAACCAGCTACTTACAAAGTCGTTACCCTCGCCGCTAGAGACTGTCACGTAGAGTCCGAAGTTATCAATATGATCTTTGTCTGCGCCCGAATCAATTGAAACATTCCAGCCGTAGTTGACAATTGAGTCGTCCCCCGCGCCGCTTTCGATTGTAGCGTTGTCGCCGTCGGCGTTTTCGCCCCTTCCGACGAGCCGTTGTAAATGGTATCGTTGCCCGCACCGCTGACGATTGAAACAGGATCTTTGGAGCCGCTACGAATGGAGTTGTTGCCGCTACCCGCGTTGATTGTCGCGCTTGAATTGGTATAAATGGTATCGTCATCATCTCCCGCGTCGATTGAAGCACCTGTGCCGCTGTTGCGGATTGAATCTTTACCGCTACTACCTGTGATTGTGTTGCTTGAGCCGCGATTGTCAATAGTATCGTTATCGTTGCCGCCGTCGATAGAGACTTCTGAACCGTAGTTCATGACAGAATCGTTGCCGCCGAGACCTTGTATAGTCACGCCGTCATTATAGCTTGTATAGCGGTCGTCATTTTCTGTGAGCGGAATTAATTTTTCTTCTGTACCCAACAAACCGCCCGAAGCGACGACGATATTTAAGGCAGGTAAAACACTTTCCGCCGCGTCAAAAACCTCAACAAGCTTGACAGATTCCGAGCCGACGTTGACGATAACATCATTGCCGCTTGTCTGCGTTGAATAGTTACCGGGGTCGGTAATCAATATTAGCGTATCGTTTTCACTGAAACCCCAAATGGTGTCGTTGCCGTTGCCCGCCGCATATTCAATCAAATTGTTTTGCGCTTCACCCACAAATAAAATTTCGCCGTTTTCGTCGCGTATTGTGTCGTCCTTAACCAACATGATTTCATCGTCGCCGTCGTAGCCGATTATTGTGCCGTTCGCGCCACCTTGAAGAATAGTGTCGTTATCGTCGTCGCCGAGAATCAAAACATTTTCGCCTAAGTTGAAGAAATCATTTTTGCCCGCGTCGCCGAGGATTGTAGTATTTGAACCCTCATTAACAATAGTATCATCGCCTTCTCTGCCGAAGATTACAACGTTATTGCCGCTGTTTGTGATTGAATCGTTGCCTTCTTCGCCGGAGATTGCGCCGTTGTTGCCGGTGTTGGTGATTGAGTCATCGCCGTCAAGTGCTTGAATTATCGCGCCTTCGAGCGTGCTTTTGTAATCTGCAGGGGTTTCGGTGAGCCTGATAAAATTATCTTCTTCACTTTGTTCACTCTCAACACCTTTGACATTTACAGCCGACAAGCTTGCCGCGTTCCAAAGCAGTACAGAACCCGCGCCAACATTAATGGCAATGTGATCGCCGCTCGTCAATGAGGAGTAGGTACTCGTGCCGTCGCCGATTTGAAGCGTGTCGTTATCATTGAATCCCAGGATGGTATCTCTACCGTCGCCTACGTTGTATTGAATCAAATTATTCTGTGCGTTACTTGACAAGAGAATTACGTCATTATCAAACCCGCCGTTTATTGTGACGTAGGAGCCTTCATTGTAAACCAAATCATTGCCCGTGCCCAAGTCGATTGAAGCTGAGTCGCTGTAATTGTTGACGCTGTCATTGCCGGTGCCGCCGTCGATTGTCACGTTTGTTCCGGTGTTGTTGATTAAATCGTTATTCGCGCCACCGAAAATTTTAGCGTTATTTCCGTAGTTGTTTATCGTGTCGTTGCCGTCGCCACCTTCGATTGAAGAATTTAAGCCGAATTCTCCGTTGAAAATAAAATCATTACCGATGCCGCCCGCGATTGTCGGGTAAAATCCCACGTTTTGAATTGAATCGTTACCTTCATCACCGAAAATTACGGCGCGAGTACTCATCATGTTGTTGAAAATTGAATCGTTGCCGCCGCCGTGGATTGTCGCATCCGGACCCGTGGCAACGTTAAGATAGTCGCCGCCTTCGCCGCCGTTTATTGAACAACTTGCTCCATTGCTACGAAGTGAATCGGAGCCGTCGTTGCCGAAAATTGTACTATTTGCCGCCCAGTTGGTAACCGTGTCGTTTCCGGTGCCGCCGTCCATTACAGAACTTGCGCCCCAATTATCGATGTAGTCATTGCCGCCGAAGCCGAAAATCGTCGCGCCTTCTACGCTGTGGCTCATGTAGTTGTTATATTCGGTGCCCATGTAGAGTTTGCTGCGCGTGCCTTCGATGTTGAGCGTCGGCAAATACGCTGCTCCACGAAGAGAAATAAATTCGTTCGTATCAAGTCCAAAGTTTTCCTTGTCTGTCGTTCCGACAAATACAACAACGTCACTACCAAGCGTCATGGGCGTGTATTCGCTACCTGAGATACAGAGCGTGCTTGTGGAATTGAAAGCTAGGATTGTGTCGTTTCCGTCGCCTAAGCGATATTCAATCAGATTATTTTGCGCTGCAGTTGCATTGCCAGATGTATCCGACATGTCCCATAGGTTGATAAAATCGTTACCTTTGCCGCCAGTGGTTGTAACGTTAGAGGCACTGTTTTCAATGTAATCAATACCCTCACCACCGTCAAGTGTAGAATTTGCACCGTAGTTAGTTATTTCGTCATTGCCGGTGCCGCCGGAGATTGAAGCGATTAAACCGGAATTGCTGATTGAGTCCGCGCCGCCGAGTGCCTCAATCGTCACGCCGTAATTATTATTTGCAATGATGTTGGCGTCGCCATTGCCCGCGATAAATCTTGATACGGTGTCGGTTTCGATTTTTGCGGTTAAAAGTCTCGACGCGGTAACGGTTTCGGGATTGTTATTGCTATCGGACTCAAGGCTGTCGCCGAACAGTTGCGTCCAATAAAATCTGTGATTGGTCGGGTCGGGGTCGTTGTAATTGTAACCCACGCCAATTTTGTTATAGATAGAATTCAAGATATTTGTTTTATGGGATTCCGAATTCATCCACTGATTTACGACATCTTCAGGCGATCGTGCACCGCCGTCGAGATTTTCAGCGAAGTGCGTATAAATCTTATTAACTCTGGAGTCCTTGAAAATTGTTTCGTATGTTTCCGAATCATCCAAGTTGCGAGTGTGATCTGCCAGAAGACCGAGTACGCCAAGATCGGTGATTTCTACCGCACGAATAGACGCGCCCTTAGTCAAGCCGTCCGACATGGTCAGCATGGGACGATTTCCGCCGTCTTCTTCGTTTTGTTTTTCGCGTTCGTCATTGGTAAGCTCCAGAACTTTCCAAATTTCATTATCCGCGTTGCTGTCGAAATAATCATTGTCGCGAACGCTTTTAAGTGTGAGACTGAAAAAACCCTCATTGTCCCGCCAAATTACGTCATTGCCGCTGACTTTGTTTGTAAGTTGCGGGGCAACGTTTCCGTCGAAATGCACAATGATCTTGTCGTTAGTCGGGTCGAGGTCTTCAATTACTGCCGAAACTTTTTTGTCGACGGAATAAGTGAACTCGAAAATATCGGAGCCCGCGCCTCCCGACAGTGTACCTGTGCCGCCCGTCATGATCAAACTGTCATTGCCCGAACTGCCGATAAACAGGACATCGTTCATGTTGTCGCTAATCAGTGTGTCGTTGCCCGCCAAGCCGTAAGCCTGCGATTTCCTTTTTCCAAAAAAAATCGCCGTTCAATTTTGAACAAAGTTTTTTAATTTCAAAATCGGGTTGTCCGTCGGTTTAATGGAGATTTTAAAATTTGGGCTTGCAAAATTTTTTTGGCTGTGGTAAACTGCGCAGGCAATCGGGACGTAGCTCAGTTTGGGAGAGCGCTTCCTTGGGGTGGAAGAGGTCGTGAGTTCAAGTCTCGTCGTTCCGACCAATAAAGAAATTTCAAAGCCTCCGACAAGTTCGGGGGCTTTTTCCGTTGCTTAACGAAGAAGATTTTTAATTCCTAATGAAAAAGGCTCTCCTTTTGCGGAGAGCCGAAAGAATTATTTTCTTCTGAAATACAACCAAGCGATTATCGCGACGCTGATTATAACGAACGCCGCGCTGAATTTATGTCCGAGTTCCAAAAGATATTCCCAGTTGTCGCCCAAAAGAACTCCCGCATAAAGAATCAGAGCCGTCCACGGCAACGAGCCTGCGAACGTGTAGAATAAAAATTGTTTGAAATTCACGCGGGCGAAACCGGCGGGCAACGAAATAAAAGTTCGGACGACAGGAAGCATTCGGCTGAAAAAAACTGCGCGGATGCCGTATTTGTCAAACCATTTCTGCGCCAAATCGACATGAGATTTTTTAACGAAAAAATATTTGCCGTACTTGTCGACAAATTTTCTGCCGCCCGTCGCTCCGACAACGTAAGCAAAAATTGAACCAGCCATGCCGCCAATCATGCCCGCCGTCATCGCTCCAGTGAAAGTCATTCGTTCCGCAGAAACCAAGTAGCCCGCAAAACCCAAAATCAATTCGCTCGGCACGGGAATACAGGCATTTTCCATTGCCATAAGAACAGCGACGGCAAAATATCCCCATGAATCGATAAAAGTTAAAAAAGCCTGCGAAATTTGCTCCATGCGTCAAAAATCCTTAAAATTTTCGCCGTAGCCGTAATGTTCAATGACATAATCCAAATCTTTGTCGCCGCGTCCGCTCAAATTCACAAGGATTGATCCTTTGCCCATTTCCTTTGCAAGCCGCATTGCGTAAGCGACGGCGTGAGAACTTTCAAGCGCGGGAATAATTCCTTCGTACCGACTGAGTTTGAAAAATGCGTCGACAGCTTCCAAATCGGTTGCAACGTCGTATTTGACGCGCCCGACTTCGCGCAGGAAAGCATGTTCGGGACCGACGGAAGGATAATCGAGACCGCTGGCGATTGAGTAAACGGGAGCAGGTTCGCCGTCGGCATTTTTCAACATAATCGAATCAAAACCATGCATGACGCCTTCCGAGCCGTAAGACATCGACGCCGCATGATCTCCGAGTTTTTCTCCGCGTCCGAGCGGTTCAACGCCGACAATTTCAACAGGATCATTTATGAACGGCAGGAAAAATCCAATCGAATTGGAGCCGCCGCCCACGCAAGCCGTCACAACATCGGGCAGGAAACCCATCATTTCTTTGAATTGAGCGCGAGCCTCTTCGCCGACAACAAATTGAAAATCGCGAACCATCATCGGGAAAGGATGCGGACCGACTGCCGAGCCGATACAATAAATTGTGTCCTTGTAATTCTGCAGATAATCTTCAAAGGCGGCGTCAACGGCTTCTTTCAAAGTTTTCAAGCCTGCCGAGACGGGAACAACTTCCGCGCCCAAAATTTTCATGCGGGCAACGTTTGGAGCTTGCTTGGCAATGTCGACTTCGCCCATGTAAATTGTACAATCGAGTCCGAAAAATGCGGCGGCTGTCGCCAAAGCCACGCCGTGTTGTCCCGCGCCGGTCTCCGCGATAATTCTTTTTTTGCCCATGAACTTTGCCAAAAGTCCTTCGCCCATGCAGTGATTGAGTTTGTGCGCGCCCGTGTGATTCAAATCCTCGCGCTTGAGATAAATTTGGCAGTTGCCGAGCTTGCGGCTGAGTTTTTCGCAGTGATAAACGGGAGTAGGACGCCCTTGAAATTCTTTGCGAATGCGGCGGAGTTCATTGATGAACTGTGAAGAGTGGCAAATCGTCAAATAAGCCTGCGTAATTTCTTCCATGGCCGGAACGAGTTGCGGGGGCAGATAAGCGCCGCCGAAACGCCCGAAGCGTCCGTCCTCCGTCGGATATTTTTTCAAATACGTTGAGTAATCCATTTTAAAACCTCCGATTAAAAAATATTTCGCGTGCGATTTGGATTCAGATTTAAAATTCGGGAGCCGAAGCTCCCCACGTCGAAAATTTTTTAAAGCGGGTTGCGTGTTGCATAAAAAAACCTCCCAAAAACAAAATGCCCCGCATAATTCGTTGCGAGGCAAAAATTTTCCTGCAAAATTTCAAACTTTAATTTTAACGGCAACCTTCATGTTGGGTTGGCAATCAAAATCGCGCTCGGCGGGCAGAGAAATTTTTATGATAAATTTATCGTTGGGCTTGGGCTGAGTTTCGGTACCCGTGAGATTTTTTTTCGGAGAATTTTCCGTGACGGGTTGATTTTCGGCGGGAGAAGGATTTTCTTCAGGCGTAGGATTTTCGGCGGGTTGTTCGGGATTTTCCTTAACGGAATTTATTATCGAGCGGATTTTTTCATTGGGCGAAGAATTATCGGCAACCTGCGCGGGATTATCGATAATTTCGGTTTCAGCCTCGACGATTTGCGGATTTTCCTTGACAGAATTTATTATCGCATGAATTTTTTCGGCAGAAGAATTTTCAACGGGAGGATTTTCTTCGACGGGAGGATTTTCTTCGGAAGGAATTTCTGCAGTTGAAGTTTCGGCAGGTGGAGTTTCTTCGATTAAAGGCGGGGGCGCGTTTTCGGACGTCGGAATTTCGGGGAGCTCCATAGTCTCCGAATTTTCTTCGACGGGTTCAGCGACATTCGGCTTAATTTTTTCTATAACCGTGCCGAAAAGTTCCTTGCCGTCAATCGAATAACTTACAAGCTTGCCGAGCGGAATTTTATTAAAAATTTCTTCCGAAACTTCTGCCTCAATCCAAAGTTCGCGGCTGTCGCCGATTTTGGAAACCGAATCGCCCGCCGAAAGTTCCTGCTCGACTTCAACGCCGTAATAAATCGCGCCGCTGACGGGAGCGATAACATCAGTTTCGCGAGCTTCCTGCTTTGCGACGTTCAAAGAAAGTTCGGCTTGTTTAATCGCCTGCGCGGCTCCCGCCAAAACTTCGGGCGGCGTCTCTCTGAATTCGTCAACATATTCCGTGTAATATTCGATAATCGGCGGCGGGGCTTCGTAGTATTCGTAAATCGGAGTTTGGGCTTGAGATTCGGCAAGAGCACTTTCATAGGCGGCACGGGCGGCGTCTCTTTGAACCGCGCTGACGGCTCCCATATCGAAAAGTTCAGCCATGCGATTTGCCCGCTCCTCCAATTTTCCCAAATTTGCCGACGGAGCCGAAGCCGAATATCTAACCGAAGGCGGCGGCGCGGCTTGCTGAATTACTCTTTCGCGCTGAACGGGAACTTTTACCCATTGCCCCGCCGCAAGCTCGTTATAATTGTCGTGCGCAATTTGAAGAGTTTCTTCCAACTGCCGAATTTCTTCTTCCGTTATGGCGACTTCCAAACGCGCTATCACATCTCCGACTTTGACTTCCGCGCCGTCCTCGAATAAAAGTTCTTTGACTTTGCCGTTCGCCAAAACTCTGACTGAAACCATTGTTCCCGCAACTTTCGCATCCTCAATTTGAATCACTTCGTCCTTGTGCCAATATTTATACTCGCCGTAACCGACCGCCGCCGCCGCCAAAATCACGGCGACCAACCCGAAGCGAATATAATTTTTAACCTTGTCGGTTATATCGGTAGTTTGCATTTTGTTTGCTCCCAAAAAATTTTGAGTGGGCTGAAAGCCGCCGCTATTCTACAACAGGCAAAAAAAAATTTCCAGCCGCTTTAAAAGCGGCGGAACAGCAGTCGCGATTTGCCGATTAACTTAGGCGTGGAAACTCGCCGCGCCGGTACGAAATGCATGCGCATTTCTAGTTTCATAACTTTTAAAATTTTCTCTGATGAATTTCGCATTGGCAAAAAAAAATTTCCACAACCCGCGCAGGTTGCAGAATTTTTTATTCGTAAATTTCTTTAAGCAAAGTTTCTTTGCGAAGTTCCAAGCAGTGACAATTTTTTTTATCGGCATCGGTATTTTTAATTGCGTCAAGCAAAATGTTTCCGATAAGTTGCGCGTCGTCGAAGAAAATATTTTTCATGACTTCATGCGACCAAGTTTTTAAACCTTCGCCGTAATTTACAACGAAAGATAAATTTGCATAACACGCGCCGATTTCTCGCGCCAAATAAACTTCGGGAGCCAAACTCTGTCCGACAATGTCCGCATGTCCTTTCAACATAGAAATTTCTGCGGGGCTCTCGAAATGTCTTCCGTCCGTCACGGCATAAATCCCGCGTTCAAAAATTCTTCCGTCAAAAAATTTTTTCGCCGAAGTCAAAAGTTTTCCGCGCAGGTCGGGACAAAGGGCGTCGCGCATTATCAGCAAAAATTTTCCGTCAAGCTGAACATCTTTTCTGTTGGAAAGATCCAGATAATCATCGGGTATCATCAAATCGCGGGGATTTAGCAGGTGATTAATCGTGCCCACTCCGCCTTCCGACAAAATTTTCTTAACGCCCGCCTCTCTGAACGTCCAAAAAATCTGTCGCGAAGAATCTGCGCGGGTAACGCCGCTTCGCCAGCCGTGCATTTTGCAAGTAAGAAATTTTTTCCCGTCAACCTCGCAAAATCTGAAGGCGGGACTTTTTCCGTAAGGCGTCTCGAAAAACAAATTTTCTTCCAAAATCTGCGCGGCAGGAAAATTTTTCGGGAAATTACTGCTGAGCGTCCCTGACCCGCCGATTATCGCGAAGGCGCATTTTGGAATTTTCATCAAGCACTCTCTTTCATAAGGTTGACTTCTTCAAGCGGAAAAATTTTCGGCGACTCCTCGCCCTTTATGCAAGCCTCCGTTACGAGTACTCGGCGCGGCTCCTCCGATTTCGGAATTTCAAACATGACGTCAAGCATAACGTCTTCGATTATCCCTTTCAGCGAACGCGCTCCCGTTTTGCGCTCAATCGCCATTTTCGCGACTTGTCGAAGTGCCGCCTCTTCAAACTCCAATTTGACATTGTCCATCGCCAAAAGTTTTTCGTATTGCTTGACGGGCGCATTTTTCGGCTCGGTTAAGATTCTCAACAGCGCGTCTTCATCCAGAGTTTCAAGCGTGCAAATGACGGGCAACCGTCCGATTATTTCGGGAATAATTCCGTACTTCATTAAATCTTCCGGGCGCACTTGATGAATCAGCTCGTTGAATTTTTTATCGGTATCTTCTTTGGACGGAACTTCGGAGCCGAAACCGATTGGCGATTCATTTTTCTTGAGTCTCTTCTCGATAATTTTTTCAATCCCGACAAACGCGCCGCCGACTATGAATAAAATATTTCTCGTGTCAACTTTAATCGTCGGGGCTTCGGGATGCTTGCGTTGCCCGCGCTCGGTGAATTCAACAACGCTGCCTTCCAACATTTTTAAAAGCCCTTGCTGAACTCCTTCATGCCCCGGGTCGGCGGTTATGGAATTGTTCGCGCCGGACTTGCGGGCAATTTTATCAAACTCGTCCAGATAAATTATTCCGTGCTCGGTTTTCTCAATGTCCATGCCCGCCGCGTAATAAAGATTTCTCACGGCAACTTCAACGTCCGCGCCGACAAAGCCAGCTTCCGTCAAACTCGATGCGTCCGTTACGGCGAAGGGAATATCCAAAAGTTTCGACAAGTGACTTAGCATCGCCGTCTTGCCGCAACCCGTCGGACCCATAATTATCACGTTCGACTTGTCAAGTTCATCTTCGCCGCCGGTGTTCTCCAAATCGTATTTCATGCGCTTATAATGATTGTACGCCGCAACCGACAAAATTTTTTTCGCCCGCTCCTGCAAAATTATAAATTCGTCAAGATATTTTTTTATGACGTGCGGTTTATTTTTCGCCAACAGATCTCCGAGCGCATTGTTAAAATTTTTTTTGCTCTTGAAAGTCTGATGTCCTTCTTCCGCCTCGATATAGTGATAAATATTTTTGATACAGCTTTTGCAAATGCCGAAGCCCGTATTGGGATCGAAAACGGGCATGTCGAGTCGATTTTGAATTTTGATTCGCCGTCCGCAAACACTGCAATGAACGCTTTCATATGTCATTTGAGAATTTCTCCTTTGTTACTTAAAAAACTTGCAATAAAAAATCACAGGGCGTATAATACACCCTGCGCGGTTTTCGCGTCAACTGCATTTCAAAGGAGGTGCCAAGCATGAAGGAAAAAATTCATCCGCAGTACTTCGAGGCAACTGTTACCTGCGGTTGCGGCAATACTTTCAAAACCGGCTCCACAAAAAAAGAATTGCGCGTCGATGTTTGCTCGAAATGCCATCCGTTCTTTACGGGACGTCAACGTGACGTTAAAGCGGGCGGACGCATTGAGAAATTCAACAGACGTTATAAAAAAGTTTAATGCGAAATTTTCAGGCAAGGTGAACAATCGCCTTGCCTGTTTTTCATTTCAACGGAGGAAATTTTTATGGAGAAACCTTTGGTCGGCGGGCAGGCTGTCATTGAAGGAGTAATGATGCGCGGCTTCGGAAAAGTTGCAACGGCAGTTCGCGAGCCCGACGGAAATATAAATGTCCAAGTCAAAAATATCACTTCGATAACCGAGCGTTTTCCGATTTTGAAATTGCCGCTCCTTCGCGGCGCAGTTTCACTTTTTGAATCGCTGATTCTCGGCATGAAGTCACTTTCTTTTTCCGCGCAGGCGGCGGGCGAAGAAGACGAACAACTTTCCGACAAAGAATTAATCGGCACAATAATTTTGGCTGTCGGCTTGGCTTGCGTGTTGTTCATTGCGATACCGACTTTCGCCGCAAAATTTTTTCACACGTTGACCGACGACCCGATAATTTTAAATTTGGCGGAAGGATTTTTGCGGCTGATAATTTTTCTGGCGTATCTTTTCGCAATCTCGCAAATGAAAGACATTCAGCGAGTTTTTCAATATCACGGCGCAGAACACAAAACAATTTTCTGCTACGAAGCAAATTTGCCTTTGACGGTCGAGAACGTAAAAAAATTTCCGCGCCTTCATCCGAGATGCGGAACGGCATTTTTATTAATCGTCATGCTTGTAAGCATTTTTGTTTTCGCGTTTCTCGGCTGGCCTGAACTTTGGATAAGAATTCTTTCGCGAATAATTTTATTGCCGCTGGTTGCGGGCTTGTCTTATGAAATAATTCGATTTTCTGCGCGGTCGGAAAATTCTTTTGTAAAATTGGCGACGTTGCCGGGGCTTTGGCTCCAATATTTGACGACACGCGAGCCCGACGATTCAATGATCGAAGTTGCGATAAAATCTTTGGAAGCCGTCACGCCCGCGAATTGAGATGAAAAGATCATAAGGTGGAAAGATTGAAAGTAGAAAACTTTTCCCATTTCCCTTTTCCTTTTTCCCTTAAAAGAAACTATGAATCTCCTGCAACTTTTCATTAAGTAAGCGTAAAATGTTTTCAAAAAATTTTTTCATGAATTATGAAAGGTTGTGTTGCCATGAGGTTTCCGAGCAGTATCAAGTCAAAATTAATTTTCCTTTTGGTGTTGACAGGTATGGTGCCGCTGTTAATCACAATAGCGTACACCATTTATAACACCGTCACTTCAGCCTTTGTCTTTGCCGAACACGAATTGAAAGTTACCGACGAGCTGATTGAAAAAGAAGTTTCTGCAATGATGAGCAGCAATTTTACGGCGTTGCGACTTATGGCAGTTAATCCCGCCGTGCAGGAATATCTTACGGCGACGCCCGAAAACAGAAATCCCAACATGAAAAATCTCGTTCAAAATGCCAATGCGCTTTTCCAAGACAACAGCAATATAGTCATAACCGAAAATTCCGGACAGCAGGTTGTGAGGAGCGACGACGCCAAGCTTGTCAATCTTGAAGCCCGCGACTACTTCAAAGAAGCGATGAAGGGCAACGAACATGTTTCGGAAGTTGTTGTCAGCAAAACGACGGGACTTGCTATCGTCGTTATCGAAGTTCCCGTTAAAAGTTCGGACGGAAAAATTATCGGCATGATTCAACGCAATTATAATATTTCCGCGCTGGCAGATCTTTTAAAAAATTCGGCGGACGCCGAAACGGAATTGGCGATTTTCGAGAGCAACGGAAAATTGGTTTCGCATTCCGCAATGAAGATCGAAAAGGAAGAAGACCGCGTCGACATGAGCAAATACGAGTTCATAAGTCAGGCGCAAGTCGGCGAGAGAAAAATTTTTGAGATCGAAGTTGACGGCGAGAAAAAACTTGTCAGTTGCGAAAGAGAGCCGCAGACAAATTGGATTATCGCCGCGTTCAGACCGTACAGCGTTGTTGAAGCCGAAGCATTTCATGAAGCTTTGGTTTTGGCGGGAATATTCATTGTGATTTTGGTTTTAATCGTCTTAGTTGCGAATTTCATAGCCAATGCCGCCGTCAAACCGATTTTGGCGATAAATCATGCGGCGGACGAAATTTCTAAAGGCAATTTGTCTCTTAAAAATGTTCCCGTCGAGTCTGATGACGAGTTGGGAGCCGTTGCCGCCGCCTTCGCGACGATGACAGATAAACTCAATGATTTTTTCCACAAAGCAAGATTGAGCGCGACGACCGTTTCTCAATCCGCCGAAGCTCTCAACGAAAATTCGCGGCAATCGGCGGAGGCGGCGAATCAAATTGCAACTGCCGTTTCTGAATTTGCAACTGCGACAGAGGGACAGAAAAACGCTGTCGGTGCCGCAAATGATGCAGTTATCAACATGCGCGAACTTTTGAAAGTCATTGAAGAAAATTCTGGCGGCGTCGCCAATGCGTCGAACATTGCGATGAAAACGGCGGAGACAGGCGCAATAACCGTTGAAAATGCCGTGCAAAGTATGGAATCTCTCCGCGTTTCCGTTCAAGAATCTTCGGAGATTATAAAGTTGCTCGGCGAATACTCCGGCAAAATCGGAAACATTGTCGAGACAATCGGCGGCATTGCCGAGCAAACGAATTTGCTGGCTTTGAACGCGGCGATTGAGGCATCTCACGCGGGAGAACACGGACGCGGTTTTGCAGTTGTCGCAGAAGAAGTTCGCAAGCTTGCCGAACAATCGGCGACGGCGGCAAGTGAAATTAAAAGATTGATTTTCGATGTACAAGATCAGACAGAAAAAGCGGTTGCCTCTATGAGTGTCGGCACGGATTTGACGGCGGCGAGCGTTCAAGCTGTCGGCAAGGCGGGCGGTGCCTTCCGCGAAATTGTCTCGCACATTGACGCCTTGACAGATAAAATCACTTTGACGACTGACGCAATAAAAAAAGCCGAAGTCGGCAATTCGCAAATTATCGACTCGGTTGAAGTTATAAACAATACGGCGATTAAATTTTCTCAGCAAACGGAATCCATTTCCGCCACGACGCAACAACTTTCCGCTTCCACTCAAGAAATTGCGTCGTCCAGCCGCCAACTCGCCGACATGGCTGACGATTTGCAACAAGCCATTCAAACGTTCAAATTGCGGTGAGAGCCCCCTTTTTTCTAAAGTGTGCCCGCAAAACCATCTCGGCGACTCGCTGTTTCGATTCATTCAAAATAATTTTATGTTTAGAATCTACTTTTTCTTTGCTTGTCCAAAGAAAAAGTAGCAAAAAGAAAAGACC
>CALFJC010000049.1 GCA_937877655.1 uncultured Selenomonadales bacterium | reverse complement strand
CGCACATGGACGTGCGCCCGCCGGCAACAAAAACAGGATGTTTTTATTGCCGGTCTGAGCGCGTTTCTTTTGCTTCTTTTCTTTGGCGCGACAAAGAAAAGAAGTTTAAACGATAAAAATTATTTTTAAACTCAAACGAAGTGACGAGCCGCCGAGAAAAATTTTCTTTGATTCATTTCTTGAGTGCAAGCAAGAAATGAAAAAGAGCTTCCGAATTCGGAAGCCCCAAAAAATCTTTTAGTTAAACTGTCTTTTTAATTCCTGTCGATTGACAGCATAAGAGCAAAGTCAAACGCTTTTAATTATTGACCGTTAGACAAAGACTCTGCCGCATCGTTGGCACCCTGTACCATACTGCCGGCATTAGTGAATGCATCGGTGACTGCGGAGCCGACACCATCATCGCTGAATGCCCAGATAGCGATAGCAGCAACGAAAGCGATAATGAGTGCGTACTCGACCATGCCCTGCCCCTTTTCAGAGGACTTGATTTTTTTAACCAAACCATTAATGTAAGTAAACAAGAGTATCTCCTCCATCCCTAGAATCAAAAAGTTATCTATCTCCTTGACGACTTAACCTGTCACGTCGAAGTCGATTCAAAGCTAAATCAAACATTTCAGCCGGAAAACCCTGCGAATTTAAACCTCAATGTCAACAATCTTTTGAATAACGAAGTATCCGAGTATTTCCATGACAATCGCGAAAATAGCCGCATAATGCCCGATCTCTTCATCAACAAAAACCATCATCTGATCGTGATTGAATGTCCAGCAAAAGACCGCCATTGCAAAAGGTAAAGCGATTAATACCCAAGACGAAAGTCTTCCTTGCGCTGTCAAAGCATTGATTTCGCGTTTCATGCGAATGCGCTCGTTGATTGTATCGCTGATTGTGTCAAGGATCTGTGCGAGGTTTCCTCCGACTTCGCGTTGAATCAAAACTGCCGTAACGACAAGATCAAAATCGGCACTGCCGACGCGCCTGTTCATTTGTTCGAGTGCGCCTTCCAAAGTCACGCCCATTGTAATATCGGTCATAACTCTTTCAAATTCTGCACTTATCGGCGGCTCCATTTCCTTTGCAACTACGTCCATAGCTTGTTGAAAGCTGTAACCGGCACGCAGTGCATTTGCGACCGTATTCAAGCAATCGCCGAGTTGTTCGGTAAAAGCTCTTTTGCGTCGCCCAACCAATACCGAGACAAGACCCCCAAGAAGTAACGGAACCATCAAACCTATGACAGGTGCCACGAAAACGTTCATTGTTATGATATAAATCAACAACGTTACGATACCTGCTCCGACAACTGCCACAACCATAAATTCTGCGCCGTAAAGCGGAATTCCTGCTTGTTTCAGCTTAAAATCCAAATTTCTTGAGGCTTCCCAAGAGGAAAAAGGTCTTGCCATCCTTCTGATAAAGTTATAAATTCGGCGCGCCAACGGTTCCTTTTCTTTAGTTTTGGCGTCGGCGATATTGTGGCGGCGGAGTCGGTAATTAACATTGACGCTTTGAACACGTTTGACGAACAAAACCATCAAACAAATTGCTATGAAAGTCAATATAGAACTCAACGCCGCCAAAAGTACCAGCAAGCTTTCTACCTCCCTCCCGCAATCACTTTGTCAGCCATATCACTTATAGTTTTCATTAACAGAGTATCTGCCGGTAAACCTCTCGACAGACGTCCGCTGTTAGCTATGGAAATCATGCGGTATTCATTTGGGATCATCACGTCAACGGGATAGCCGAGTCTGCCGGCGATTTTTTGTCGTTCCTCTTCGGTGAAAGGATTAACACGAGTAAAAACCGTCTTGACTTTGCGTCCTTCTGACTCCTGCGATTCAAACATTTCCATTGTCTTTTTGACGTGTTTGATCTCAAAACCGCTGTTAAGCATTGTCGTAACAAAGACCACATCGGAAATCCTGCAAAGATTCAGCGACAAAGGATTGAAACCTGCAGGCAAATCTATCAACACATACCGGAAAATGTGTCCTGTCATCATGACGACTTCAAGGAGATTTTCCGGCGAAACCAACTCGGCATATTCGGGACGATCGGGACTGCTCAGGAGCGAGACGCCTTTTTTTATTTCCATAAAATACGGCGCGAAAGTCATTGGGGTAAGAAGTTTTATGTCTTGTGTTGCGTCAACGACCGTGCGTTTCGGTTCCGCGTCGAAGAAAATCGGCAAGTCTCCGAATTGCAAATCTGCATCGATTAAAGCCACACGCTCGCCCGTTTTTTCGGCTATCAGCAAAGCAAGCAACGCCGTCAATGTTGTTCGTCCGGAGCGTCCTTTCGGACTGAAGAAAGATATATACCGCGCAGGTTCATGTTTGCCGCGAATTGTATAAAGCTGAAGATATTCGAGAATTTCTTTGGCGGAAAAGGGTTTTATAATGCAACCTGTTATCCCCGCCTCCAAAGCCTTTTGTGCTTTGAAAGGATCCCATTGGAGCATTGTTCCCAAAATATATGCTCCTTGAAATGTATCGACAAAAGCTTCAAGTTTATTAAGTGTTTCTTCGTTGTCAATGTTTATAAGGAATAAATTTGGGTTGAACATTGCCGCCGGACCCATCGCGGCATTTGCAGTTTTGTAGGTTGAGGAGACTTCAAAATCCGGCGATTTCTTCAACGTCGTAACCATATCTTCGAGCAATTCGGGGCTCTCTTCTATTACAATCACTCGATAAGCCAAATCATCAACCTCCTGCAATAAAATTTACTGCAAAACTTTGTTGCCGTTCGGCAATGGTTAAATCAAGTTAAAAGCCGAAAAAGCTTGCTATCTTTTTGAAAAAACCGCCGCCGTTTGTTTGAATTTCGGGCGCGGCAATATTTTTTTGCCTGTTGGTGAAACGACCAACCAAATCGTAAAAACTCTTTGTCAAGCGCGAATCTGGCGCGGCGAACATCAGCGGCTGCCCTGCATTGATTGATTTGTTGACGGCGGGATAATCGTTGGGCAATTTGTGATAAAAAGGTTCGCCCAAAAGTCTCTCAACGTCCTTGCCTTCAATCAATTTTTGGGAGTCGGCACGATTTTCGATAAGCCGAATTTTACTTTCCTCGTATTCAAATCTCAGCAAAGTATCGTAGCCGATTTTGTAATTTTTCAAGGCGGGCAGAAAATCTATGACGCCGATATAATTTATAATCGTGCTCATGTCGAGCATTGCCAGATTCAACGCGCTGAACATTGAGTTGAGATCCAGAATTACGAAATCAAAATAATCCATGCGACGGATAATGTCCGAAAGAATCTGAACGTCCGTCTGATAAGCGTCGTAAATGTAAAGCGGCGCGGGCATAATCGAAAAACTTAGATCGCCGAGATTGTAATCAATCAAAAAATCTCTGATGCGAAAAGTTTCGGGATTATCCAGCAAGGCGCGTTGTGCTCCCGCGATTGTATGAGTGGAAGTCAATTTCAAATAGTTTAAGACATCGCCGAATTGCAGATCGAGATCGGCGAGGCAAACTTTGTAACCTTCTTTGGCAAGTCCCGCCGCCAAATTAATCGCGACGACAGTTTTTCCGATGCCGGGCGAAGTGCTGAAGACGCTGATAATTACGCTGGTCTTTTGAATCGAATTTCCGACCGCAACTGCCATCCGAATAACCTCCAATCTCCAATATCGTTGAGTCTTTCGGCGGTTGCCCTAAAGCTTGCCGCCTGTTTGCAGTTTAACAATTTTATTTTCAACAGTCAATATTACTGCAAAAAAAATCATGATGATTTCACATAAAAAATTTTTTAATTATTTTTGCTGAAGGGCTCGTCTGTTTCGGGCTTGTCAAGCTGGAACTCGACGATCTCATCATCGGATTTTTTATTTTCAGTGTCAGAACTTTTATCGATCTGCCATTTGTTGTCTTTGTAAATGATTCTCGAAGGCGGAAGAATTCGCGGAGGCGGTTCTTCAATTACTTCGGGCTCCTTTTCCTTCTCTTTGAAGTCAATTTTTTCCATTGACTCCTTATATTCCTGTTCGCGTTCATACCACTCGCGCATGGGTTGCGAAATGTCGGTTTGAGAATTTTCTTCATCGCTGACAAGATAAGGCGTCACGACAATTACCAGTTCGCGTTTGTCTCTGGATTTTGAGGTGTGCTTGAAAAATTCTCCGAGAATCGGTATGTCGCCGAGAAACGGGATTTTGTAAATTTTTTTACTCTCTTCGGAGTTCATGAGTCCGCCGATTACAATCGGGGCTCCTGAATTTAAATTTATCACGGAGTCGGCACTTCGGGTAGTAATTATCGGCAAGCCGTTTACGCTGTTGCCTTCGTCAATGTTGCTTACCTCCGCGTGAATCATGGAGTTGATTCGATTTTGCGCGTCGACAACGGGACGGAACTGAAGAATTATGCCGTAGTTTTCAAATTGCGTGTTGGTCGAGCCGTTTGTATTCGTTGAGGTGTAAGGGATTTTTCCGCCGATTTGAATTGTGGCTTGCTCGCCGCTTAAAGTCATTACACTGGGGCGCGAAAGAATTCTGGCTTTACCTTCGCTGACCAAAAGACTTAAAGTGGCATTAATCGGTCCGAAACGATCGCTCAACCATTTGAAACGCGGATTTGAAAAATTCCTTGCTTCATTGGAAGCAGGAACGTAATACGAGCCGAAATAAAAAGTTCCGCTGTTGCCGTCTTCGCCGTATCTTAAACCAATGTCCTTAGCGTTGTCGGAACGAATTTCGATTATCTGCGCCTCAAGGCGAATTTGCGTCGGGTGCAAAATTTGTAACATGTCAATGATTCTGCCCTTGCCTTCGGATTTACTCATGTCGAGATTTCCGCTTCTGCCGACATTGCTTGCCGTTGTGGTATCAAGGCTCATGTCAAAGCCGCTTCCGACAAGGATACTGCTTTCGCTGGTTCCGTCTATAAAAAGTCGCGCCGTTTGAAGGGCGTAATTTTTTTCGTACTGATTTTCGACCGTGCCCGTGAGCAAAATTCTTTCGCCGACCATTTTAACATGAACATTCGGCAAACCTATTGCCTGTTCAATCAACATGGCTTGTCCCGGATCTTCGGGCGAAACGACGATCATATATTCATGACGAACATTGTCCGCCGTCCAGACGAAAAGCGCGGTCGAGCCGGGATTTTCTTTTGTGACGATTAAAAATTCACTTGCCGAGCCCGGTAATTGAATAACCGTCGCCACAGTGGGATTTCCTACCGCAATTCGCGTTATCTGCTGTCCCATGTCCATATAATGTGAAGTTTTAAGATGAATGCTTAAAGTTTCGGGCATGGCATATGCGCTCGGCGAGATTAAAGAAAAAGCCGCCGCCGTCAGAAAAAATTTTTTCAAAAAATAATGGCTCATAATAGATTTTCCTGTTCGCGTTAATTATTCGGAGTAAAAGATTGGGCAACACGAGAATTTGACAACGGCGTACCCGATACAGCTGAAGTTATGTTTGAAGAATTTGCAGAAGAATGATTGCTGTTTGAAGAATGATTTGTATTTCTTACAACGGGCGGGCTCGCGGCGGGCGGAGTCGCAACATATGGATCTGCCGCAGGTGCTTCAAAGCCCGAAGGTATCATCGGCATGGACATTGCAGGCGGAGTCGGTTTATCGGCTTCCTGCGTGACTTGATCGCCTTGAATAATTTCGATTTTCGGCGTAGCAGGTGTCGCGGGAAGTTGCGGGAGCGGCACGACCGACGTAGGATTTGAAGGAATAAGCGGTAAAGGATTTTCAACCGGTGCCGGCGGAGGCGAATAAACAGGTTCGGGCTCCGGTTCGGGCGGCGGCGTGTTAATCGATTCAAGCGTATATTCCATTTCGCCGATATACATATTTCTCGGCTTTGTCGGACGCAACGACATGTAAATTTCTCCGATTTTGGACGCGGAAACCAATTTCAAAACGTCTTCGGGTTTGAGTGCAAAAGTTGCTATCGTCGGATTGTTAATCGCCGTCGTGGTTGTTACGCCGCCGTCAGTGACAACATTTGCTCCCGTCATGTCTTTGTTGATGCTCAACAGCTGAACATTTTGTAAAAGAACGCTGGTCGTCGCGCTGTACTGGCTTTTTTCCACAAGGAGCAAATCGACAAAATCGCCCGGCTTGGCGAAGCCCGCAACGCCCGTAATATCGTTGACGCTCAATGAAACTGCGCGGCTGTCAAGCGGGATTGTTGCGATAAAACCTTCATCGCTTTTTTCCGCAAAAACTTTTTGGATCGTGAGAATGTCGCCCGAAAAAATCGAAACTTTTACCTGAACATCCACAACGTCTTTAAAACTTTTTATCGAGCCTTCGGGGATTAAGTCAACGGGCATTTCTTTAAGTTGCAACATGCTTTCCTGAATTCTCGTGCGCGGCGGAATATTTACTTTTGCCACAACGACTTGTGTCATTTCTGCAGGCGGTTTCTTTTCTTCGCTCGGAATGACTTCTTCGCCTCTCAAAAAATTCATGACGGCATAATTTAAAATGAATACCAGAAGTGCCGCGACGCCCGCCAACATCAGCAACTGACGAGGTCGCAGGTCATTCAATTTATTTATTATTTTCTGGATCATGAGCAACCCTCTCTCGTCAAAATTAATTTCTGTCGCTTTTTTGAATTATAGCTTTTCCAAGTATTTTGTCAAACTCTTTAATCAAATCTTAAAAAATAAATTCGCCGCTCTTGCCGCCGCTTTTTTGATCGAGATGAATTTCTCCGAGCGTCATTCTTTTATCAACAGCTTTACACATGTCGTAAATCGTAAGCAAGGCAACGCTCACGGCATGGAGGGCTTCCATTTCGACGCCCGTTTTCCAAGTCGTCTTGACTGTCGCCGTAACTTTAACGGCTGATTCGGCGGGCAACATTTCAAAATTCAAACTGCAATGACTCAGCGGCAACGGATGACATAACGGGATAACGTCTGAAGTTTTTTTCGCCGCCATAATTCCCGCGATTCTTGCCGCGCCGAGCACGTCACCTTTCGCGGCAGTACCCGATTCGATTATCGAATAAATTTCTTTGCCGACAAAAATTTTTCCGCTCGCAACGGCAATTCGTTCCGTCAAATTTTTTTCTCCGACATCAACCATAATCGCCTTGCCCGCCGCGTCGAAATGATTCAACTTCTCGTTCAAAATTTTTCCCTTTCAAAAATCCAATTTACTTTTGCCATTAAGTATATTTTTCTCAAAATATTTGTCAAGACAAGGAGTCCTTAATTTTTTGCGAGAAAGATTTTTTGCTTTGTAAAAGTGTCGAATGCCCTTGAAAAATTTTTACAAATGCGGGCGGCGGCTTTATTGACTTGCCGGCGCGATTGATTTAAATTTTTCCAAAAACAAAGGAGGCTGCAACATGAAAAAAAATCTTGTTCCGTTCTTGGTCGTGAATCCCAAATCGTATCTTTACGGAGAAAAATCTCTGGCATTGGCGAAAGCCGCCGATGAAGCCGCCGAAAAATTCGGCTTGACGATTTTTTTCACCTGCCCTTTCGCCGACATCAGATTAATCAAGGCGAATACAAAAAATGTTATCGTGACGGCTCAACACATGGAGTCGCTTAAGCCCGGACGCGGCATGGGACATATTTTGCCCGAATCACTCAAGGCGGCCGGCGCGGACGCAACTTTCCTCAATCACGCAGAAAATCCCATGACGCTCGCCGAACTTTCAAAGACAATTCAACGCGCCAAAGAGTTGGAAATTTTAACAATCGCCTGCGCGGATTCTGTTGTGGAAGGACAAGCCGTCGCCGAATTTGCTCCCGACATTTTGCTTTGCGAGCCGACAGATTTAATCGGCACGGGCAAAACGGCTGATGACAGTTATACAATCGAAGTTTGCAACCGCATTTCAAAAATCAATCCCGACGTGGCGATTATGATAGCATCGGGCGTGACGACGGCGGAAGACTGTTATCGGGTAATCAAACTCGGAGCAGACGGCACGGGCGCGACAAGCGGAATTTTGAAAGCTCCCGATCCTGCAGTTCGCATTTTCGAGATGGCAGAAGCGATTGTCAAAGCTTACGAGGAGAGATAAATCATGACGGTTTATAAAGAGACGATAAAATTGCAGTCGAAGGGCGGCGACCCTACATTTTTGAACATAACGCCCGAAGTCAGAGCGGCGATTGAGAAAAGCGGCGTCCAAAACGGAATTTGCACGGTAATTTCTCCGCACACAACCTGCGCGGTTTTTTTTGAAGAATTTGCGCACGACATCGAAGAAAACGGCATGGAGTCTTTGCAAGTCGATTTGAACAACGCGCTGAAAAAAATTATTCCCGATCATCTCACGAAAGAACAATACGTTTATCCCGGCGAAGAACATTATAAAGCGGTCGAGTCTTGGGCAAATGCCGAAGAATATTTGCCGGGCGGAGACAGGACGGCACTTTTCAACGGCGACGCCCATTTGAAGGCGAGCATTCTCGGCTCCAGCGAAACTTTTGAAGTTGATAACGGCAAACTCGGCGTCGGCACAACGGGCTACATTTATTTTGTAGACTTCGACAGAACACGTCCGCGCCCGCGCAAATGCAAAATCGTTATCATCGGCGAATAAATTTTTCTGCAAAAAATTATCGCTCGTCAAAGGCGGCGAGCGATTTTTTTTAGGGGGGTGATTCACATGAGAAAATTGATTGACGACGTGCGCTTGATTTTTAAATGTTGCAGTCTTTACTATCAGGACGGCGTCGGGCAAAAAGAAATTTGCAGGATTTTGGGAATATCGCGCCCGACCGTCTCGCGCATGTTGAGCGTCGGAAAAGATTTGGGCATTGTGAAAATCGAAATTAACAATCCCGACAATTTGCTGTACGGGCAACTTGAGCGCGAGCTTGAGAAAAAATTTAATCTGCAGGAAGTGATAATCGTTCCTTCGTCCGAGAACGGCAAGAATCATGAACTCGGACGCGTCGCCTTGAAATTTATGACGCGGATTTTGCGCGACGGATATTATGTCGGCGTCTCGATGGGCTCCACTTTGCAAAGCATTGCCCGCGCAGATTTTTTCATTGAAAATAATGTTTCATGTACATTTGTTCCGGTAATGGGCGGCGTGGGCGAAAGTCGTCCCGATATTCACTCGAATTATCTTGCACAGGAATTTGCGGACAGATTCGGCGGAAAATGCGTTCAACTTTTCGCGCCCGCGCTTTTTTCCAAAAGAACTTTGTTGGAAGAATTTTTGAAGGAAAAAACGATTCAAAGGGTGACGAACCTTTTCAGAAAACTCGACGTGCTGATTATGGGAATCGGAAGTATCGACCCGAAATTTTCAACCGTCCTGCAAACGGGTTACGTCGATAATAAAACTCTTGAGGACTTCGGCGAGCGCGGAGCCGTCGGCGACATTATTTTGAGATATTTTGACATCAACGGCAACACGAAACCTTTCGACGAGTTTAACAGCCGCGTTGCGGGGATAAACTTATCGCAGATAAAAAAAATTCTCTGTCGCGTCGGAGTGGCGGGCGGCAAAAATAAAATTCAAGCTGTGGAGGGCGCGATTAACGGCGGCTATCTTACGGTTTTGATAACGGACATTGACTGCGCGGAAGGTTTGTTGAGCTTGAAAAAATAATTTCGGCAAAAAATCTTCGCGGCGGCTTTGAAAATTTTTCGGACGAAGAAAACCTGCGCGGCTTTGAAAATTTGTAAAAATTTCGGAGAGGCGTTGAATACTTTTCCCTAATTGCATATCAAAGCGGTTGCGAAAATATTTTTTTATGCTATCCTTTCCTGCAGAAAAAAATTTTTAAAATCCAAAGGAGGCGTTCCTATGGAAGCCATTGCTGCGATAGCAAACGGATTTATGGATTTATTCCGCGCAGGTTCGGAAACATTTGTCGCTTGGGTGACAGGAATTATTCCGCTGGTTGTCATCATGATGACGGCAGTCAACTCGCTGATAAAATTAATCGGCGAAGACAGAGTGAACGGCGTCGCCGAATTCGCAACCAAGTACACCGTCACGCGCTACACGATTTTACCGGTTTTGGCAGTCATTTTTCTTTGTAATCCCATGTGCTACACCTTCGGGCGTTTTGTCGAAGAAAAAAATAAGCCCGCATTTTACGACGCGGCAGTCAGTTTTGTTCATCCCGTGACGGGACTTTTTCCGCACGCAAACGGCGGCGAACTTTTTGTTTACATGGGAATTGCGGCGGGCATCACGCAACTTGGTTTGTCGCTCGGCGATTTGGCGGTAAGATATTTTATCGTCGGCGTAATCGTGATTCTGATTCGCGGCATTGTCACCGACAGAATTTATGCGCACATGAGCGGCAAGAAATAAGGAGGCGTCGAAATGAGATCTGTAACGATTAAAGCGGGCAAAGGCGGCTTCGGCGGACCTTTAACTTTGGTTCCGACCGAAACGCGAAATAAAGTTGTGAGCATAACGGGCGGCGGCATTCATCCCATTGCGGCGAAAATCGCGGAGATGACGGGTTGCCCTGCTGTCGACGGTTTTTCTACGGGCGTTCCCGACAATGAAATTTTGGTTGCGATTGTCGACTGCGGCGGCACGGCTCGTTGCGGCGTTTATCCCAAGAAAAGAATTTTTACCGTAAATGTTTTGCCCGTCGGACAAACGGGACCGCTTGCAAGATTTATCACCGAAGATATTTATGTTTCGGCTGTCGATGAAAGTTGCATAAGTTTTGCAGATGACTCGGCAGTTGCGGCGGCTCCGAAACCTTCGGCAGGTACTCCGACCAATCCGACAAGTGCTCCGAAGACTAAAGCGCAAGCCAAAGAAGAAATTGCCAAAATGAATGAGGGCAAACAAAAAAATCTTGCAACGCGAATCGGAATTGCAATCGGCGGCGTTGTCAATAAATTTTATGCGGCAGGGCGCGAGACAATCGACATAACGATTAAAACAATTTTGCCGTTCATGGCTTTTGTCTCAATGATTTTGGGAATAATCAGCGCGTCGGGGGCGGGCGACGTTATCGCCAACACAATCTCTCCGATAGCAAGCACACTGCCCGGCATGTTGATTGTCTCGTTTATCTGCGCGATACCTTTTATTTCTCCCGTGCTCGGACCGGGCGCGGTTATCGCTCAAGTCGTCGGAACTTTGCTCGGCGTTCAAATCGGACTCGGAAATATCCCGCCGCAATATGCTCTGCCCGCGCTTTTCGCGATTGATGCGCAAGTCGGCTGCGATTTTATTCCCGTCGGCATGAGTCTCGGCGAAGCCGAACCCGAAACGATTGAACTCGGCGTTCCCGCAATTCTTTATTCACGCGTCATCACGGGACCGATTGCCGTCCTTATCGCTTACGTTTTCAGCATCGGACTTTACAGCTGAAAGATTTTTGGAGGATAAAAAATGAAATACCATACAATGATAACGGGCTGGGGAGAACTCGCCTTGAGTTTTCTCGACGATCCCGAAGCAAACTTCATTATTCTTTTCAACAACGACGCGCCGCCCGAACTTGCCGAGTTGTCGGTTTTGCACACCAAAGAACAACTTCTTGCAATTCCCGCGCCCGGCGACACAATGCTTATCGGCGAAAAAGTTTTTGATATAACGGCTGTCGGCGAAGAAGCCAAAAGTACTCTCCGCGATCTCGGACATTGCACTTTGTCTTTCAAAGGCGGCAAGGAGCCCGAACGTCCCGGTTGCATCATGTTGGAAGGCGAAGAGCCTTTAACTAAAGAAGATATTCAAGTCGAAACTCTCATTGAGATTTATTAAAAAATTTTTATAAAGGTTGTGCACACCCTGTCGCAAAGGACGGCGACTGCCCGCAAGAAATACGGAAATTTCTTTGCGGGATAATCAAACCGAAAAATTTTTCGTCAATCAAAAGGAGACTTTTTAAAATGTTGAACATGGACAAGAAACTTGCACAACGCGAGGCAGAAGGAAAAATAATTCGTACAGGTTTGGTCGGCGCGGGACAAATGGGACGCGGCATGGTCAGCCAGATGGTCGGCATGAAAGGCATAATGCCTGCAATCGTCGCCGACATCAAAATTGAAAACGTCATTAACGCTTTTCACTACGCGGGCATTAAAGACGAAGACATTGCCAAAACCAATTCTCTCGAAGAAGCCAACAAGTTCCTTGAAATGGGCAAATATGTTGCAACCGAAAACGCAGATTTAATTTCGACGGCTAATCTTGTCGAGTGCGCCATTGACGTTACGGGTGTTCCCGAAATCGGCGTGCGCATTGCCACCGACGCGCTCAACAATCATAAACATGTTGTCATGATGGACGTTGAAACGGACGTTGTTATCGGACCTTGGCTGAAAAAACTTGGCGACAAAAACGGCGTTATTTACACCGGCTCCGCAGGCGACGAGCCCGGCGCGGTTATGGAAATTTATTGTTTCGCTAAAGCAATGGGTTTTCAAGTCCGCGTTATGGGCAAAGGAAAAAATAATAAGCTCGATTACGATTGCAACCCCGACACCGTCCTTGAAGAAGCCACTCGCCGCAAAATGAGTCCGCGCATGCTCTGCTCTTTCAAAGACGGCACAAAAACAATGGTTGAAATGACTGCGATGTCCAACGCGACAGGTTTAATTCCCGACGTTATCGGCGGGCACGGCGTGAAAACTTCGCCCGGTACCGAAGGCATTAAGGAACTCAATACGCTTTTCCGTTTGAAAGAAGACGGCGGCATTTTGAACAAACACGGCGTCGTTGAATACGTCAACGGCATTGCGCCCGGCGTTTTCGTCACCGTTGCGACAGACAATCAAGAAATTGCTTATCAAATGCAATATCACAGCATGGGACCGGGACCGCTCTGGACGCTTTATCGCCCGTATCATCTCTGCAACCTCGAAACTCCTTTAACCGTTGCAAAACTCGTTATCGATCATGAACCGACAATCATTCCGCTTGACGGACCTGTCAGCGAATGCATTACCGTTGCCAAAGTAGATCTCAAAGCGGGACAGACGATTGACGGCATCGGCGGCTATACAACTTACGGCTCAATCGCCACTGCCGAAGAAACTTACAAAAAAGGTTATGTCATTTACGGGCTCGTCAACAAAAAGGCGAAGATGCTCCGCGACGTTAAGAAAGGACAGCTCCTCACTCTCGAAGACGTTGAACTCGATACAACCACTCAACTTTACAAAACTCGCAAAGAACAAGATGCAATGTACAATAACGGCTACGCGCTGAAATAAAAAATCTTTGCCAAAATAAATCGCAACCCCTTTTTAATCGCTCGTCTCATGAAGAGTCGGGCAATTTTTTTCGCCTCGATAAAATTTTAACTTGCAATATCGCTATTGACGAATGGAAAAAAGAATATAAACTTATCAAGAGCGGCAGGCAATGAAAGTTGTCATGCATCCATTTGTATAAGGAGAAATTTTTATGAGTAACATTGAAACAAAATGCGTCAACGCAATCAGAGTTTTGGCGGCGGACACCATCCAAAAGGCGAAGTCGGGACATCCGGGAATGCCTCTCGGAGTAGCTCCCGTTGCCTACGAACTTTGGGCGCACCAAATGAATCACAATCCGAAAAATCCCAAGTGGATTAATCGCGACAGATTTGTTTTGTCGAGCGGTCATGCTTCGGCAATGCTTTATTCGCTTTTGCACTTTTTCGGCTACGGCTTGACGATGGACGACATGAAACAATTTCGGCAGGAAAATTCTTTGACGCCGGGGCATCCCGAATACGGACACACACTCGGCGTTGAGGCGACGACGGGACCGCTCGGTTCGGGAATCGGAATGGCGGTCGGTATGGCAATGGCGGAAGCGCACCTTGCCGCGATTTTCAACAAGCCCGATTTTCCGATTGTCGATCATTATACTTTTGTGATTTGCGGCGACGGTTGCCTTATGGAAGGAATTTCTTCCGAATCACTTTCATTGGCGGGCACGCTCGGCTTGTCGAAGTTGATTATTCTCTATGACAGCAACAAAATTTCTATCGAAGGTTCAACCGACCTTGCTTTTACGGAAAATGTTCAGCAGAGAGTTGCGGCGTTTGGTTTCCAAACGATAACCGTTGAAGACGGAAACAGTCTTGAGGAAATAGGCGCGGCGATTGAGGCGGCGAAGGCTGATAAAATTCGCCCGTCATTTATCACGATTAAAACTCATATTGGTTACGGCTCGGCGAAACAAGATTCTGCGTCAAGTCACGGCGAACCGCTCGGCGAAGAAAATGTTATCGCGCTCAAAAAAAATCTCGGCTGGGATAAGCCCGAAGAAACTTTTTACATTCCCGCCGACGTTTATGAACATTATCAAGAACTTGCCGAAAAAGGCGCGGCGGCTGAAGCGCAATGGGAAAAACTTTTTGCAGATTACGCAGAAAAATTCCCCGAAGCCAAAAAACTCCGGGATAAATATTTTTCGCCGATTGATGCCGAAAAACTTTTGAACGATGAAAATTTCTGGGCGGCACCCGATAAACCGCAGGCAACTCGCGCAAGTTCCGGCACAATAATTAATCGCCTTAAAGATTTCATGCCGAATTTAATCGGCGGCAGTGCGGATCTCGGTCCTTCAAACAAAACTATCATGAAGGATGCGGGCGATTTCAACAAAAATAATTACGGCGGGCGCAATTTGCATTTCGGCGTTCGCGAGCTTGCAATGTCGGCGGCTTGCAACGGCTTGATTTTGCACGGCGGCTTCCGTCCCTACTGCGCAACTTTTTTCGTGTTCAGCGATTATCTTAAGCCGATGATTCGTATCGCGTCGCTTATGAAAATCCCCGTGATTTACATTTTCACTCATGATTCAATAGGCGTCGGCGAAGACGGACCGACTCACGAGCCGATTGAACAACTTGCAATGTTCCGCGCTCAACCGAATTTTAATGTTTTCAGAGCGGCGGACGCTGTCGAGACGGCGGCGGGCTGGTATCTTGCCGTAACTTCAAAAGAAACTCCGACAGCTTTAATTTTGACGAGACAAAATCTCCCGCAATTAAAAAATTCCTCAAAAGAAGCTCTCAAAGGCGGCTACATAATTTCTGAAGCGGCGGGCGAATTGCAGGGAATTTTAATCGCGACGGGCTCCGAAGTTTCGACGGCTCTTGAGGCGCAAGCCGCTCTTGCCGAAGAAAATATTTTCGTGCGCGTTGTTTCAATGCCCTGCCAAGAAATTTTCGATAAACAATCGGACGAATACAAAGAAAAAATTCTGCCGAAGAAAATTCGTGCACGCGTGGCAGTCGAGGCGGCGAGCGATTTCGGTTGGCAAAAATATATCGGGCTTGACGGCGCGACCGTAACCATGAAAAATTTCGGCGCGTCGGCTCCCGCAAAAGTCCTCTTTAAAAAATTTG
>CALFJC010000048.1 GCA_937877655.1 uncultured Selenomonadales bacterium | reverse complement strand
GGGCGATAAAAATTTTATACGCCTGCCGAGCCGAAAACGAAACCGCGATTGTTCCAACGTCATTTCATGCCCACGAAAATAATTTGGAGTTGCAATATATCTTCGGCGGGCAAGCGGGCATCATAATTGCAAATCATCTTTACAACGTTCGCAAGGGCGATGTCGTCGTTTACAATGCGGGCGTTTTGCATGACGAGTGCCCCGACGCCGAATTGGGCTTCAGCTTTTATAATTGCGGCGTGAAAAATTTTCAGCGCGAAGGTTTGCCCGAAAATCATCTTTTGCCCGAAGATATTTCGCCCGTTTTGCATACGGGAGAAATGTCGAATTGTGTTCAAACGATTTTCCGTGAACTCGTCGAACAAATTTCCCGCAAAAAAAATTCCGCCTCGACCGTCTGCACAAATTTACTCAACGCACTTTTGACAATCTTAATCGAACAAATTCCTCACGAAAAAAATCTGCGCGGCGGCAACTTCGATATTTCCTTCCTGCGTTGCAAAGAATTTATCGACAATCATTTTACGGAAACAATTTCAATCGAACAGCTGAGCCAAATCGCCAATATGAGTGTTTCGGGCTTCTCGCACAATTTTAAAAGAGTTTTGGGCATTGCGCCGCTCCAATATCTTACGCGGTTGAGAATCGGACTCGCGCAAAAAATTTTAATCACAACCGATAAATCCATTGCCGACGTTGCAACGGGAGTCGGCTACGACAATATCAGCCATTTCAACAATCAGTTTAAAAAATTTGTAGGAACTTCGCCGAAAAATTATCGCAAGCTTTGGGTCGGCAACGAGCAATTCAAAAATTTGAATCACATTTACGATTCGCTCATGAAGGGTTAGGAGTTGAAAATTTTGGCAAAGTTGATTGAAGTTAAGCCGCAAGAAATTTCGCCTTTTGAAACAGAGCCGCAACTTTCGGGCGTTTATCATTGGAAAGAAGGAATTCGCTCAATGCATTTGCATGAAGATCGCGTCGAGTTGAATTTCATTTTGTCGGGCAACGGAATTGTTGTCGTTGACGGCGAACTTTGCAACGCGCAGGCGGGCGACGTTCTCATTTACAACAGCGGTACTCTTCACGATGAAAGTTTGATTTTGAATTCGCAGATTAATGCTTGGTGTATCGCCGTCACGAATTTAAAATTGCCCGGTCAAAATCTCAACGAATTTGTTCCGAAAAATTTTTCGCCGCGAATCCCTTGCCAAAAAGTAGCCGAGCAACTCGCGCAACTTTACCCGCTGATTCATCATTACGCCCAACAAAAAAACGGTTATCACGTTGCCAATTCCCTTGCCCGCGCAGTCGTTCTCATTGTTCACGAAATTATTTCGACAAGTGCCCGCGCCGTCTCGAAGGAAAATAATTTCATCGTCGAAAAAATTCGCCGCTACATTCAAGAGCATTATGCGGAGAATTTAAATATCAAAGAGCTTGCCGAGATCGTCAACGCCAATGAATATTATTTGTCCCACGCCTTCAAAAAAATCACGCATTATTCCCCGCAACAATATATTTTGCGGCGGCGAATCGGCAAGGCGCAATGTCTTTTGGTTTATACGTCGTTATCACTCACGGAAATTGCGGCGCGTGTCGGCTACGAAGATTCAAATTATTTCAGCCGCGTTTTCAAAAAAATTGTCGGCATGTCTCCGCGTCTGTATCGTCAAAAGTGGCACGAGCTTTCAATCGGCTCCAATCCCTCCGACATTTAAAAAATCCCCGAATCGCGGGGATTTTTTTTTATTCAATGCCACAAGTTCAGAAAATGTTTTCGATAAAGACAGCCGCAAGCAACGCTCCGATTGCCAAAGTGCCCGCAAACAAAGTTACTGCCACCTCATAAATTTTGTCGCCGTCGAAAATTTTTTCTTTCTTCATTTTGAATCTCTCCTTTGAAAAATTATTTATCCTTGTTGCGGGGCGCATTATAGCAAAAGCAAAATTAATTTCCTTGACGATTTTGCCGAAAAAATTTTTGGAAATTGTTTTAAGGACGCCGTTTGAAATTTTCGTATGCAAAAAACAGGACGATTTTGTTTCAGACGGAAGTTTTTTTGACATAAAAAATTTTTTTGTTATCATGATCGACAAATTAAGGAGGAGATAGATTTGAAAAAAACAATCGCAGTTGCCGGACTCGGCTACGTCGGACTTTCTCTGGCGACCTTGCTCGCGCAAAAAAACAAAGTGCTTGCCGTTGACGTATCGAAAGAAAAAGTCGAATCAGTCAACAACCGTCAATCGCCGATTCAAGATGAGTACATTGAGAAATTTTTTGCCGAAAATGAACTTGATCTTGTTGCAACCACAGACGCCCAATCTGCTTACGCGGCGGCAGATTTCGTGATTATCGCCGTGCCCACAAATTACGATCCGAAAAAAAATTTCTTTGATACCTCAGCCGTTCAAGCCGTCATTCAAAGTGTTTTGAACAGCGGCTCGGAAGCTTTTATGGTTATCAAAAGTACAATTCCCGTCGGCTTTGTGAAATCTGCGCGGGAAGAATTTTCCACCGATAAAATTTTGTTCAGCCCCGAATTTCTCCGCGAATCAAAAGCTCTTTATGACAATCTTTATCCTTCGCGAATTATCGTCGGAACAGATCTCGAAGACCCCGCGCAGGTTGCCGCCGCAAATGAATTTGCCGAACTTTTGAAGGAAGGCGCGGTCAAAAAAAATATTCCCACGCTGATCATGGGAATTACCGAAGCGGAAGCCGTGAAACTTTTCGCCAATACTTATCTTGCTTTGCGCGTCGCCTATTTCAACGAGCTTGACACTTACGCCGAAGTTAAAAGCCTCAACACGCAAGATATTATCAAAGGCGTTTGTTACGACCCGCGAATCGGAGATCAATACAACAATCCGTCCTTCGGCTACGGCGGTTATTGTCTGCCTAAAGATACCAAACAACTTTTGGCGAATTATCGCGACGTGCCCGAAAATTTGATTGAAGCGATTGTCAACAGCAACCGCACCCGCAAAGATTTTATCGCCTCGCGAGTTTTGGAAATTTCGGGGACATATGAAGACGGCGTAGATTTTTCTGCCGAGCGCGAAAATGAAATTATCGTCGGCGTGTGGCGGCTTGCCATGAAAACCGGCAGTGATAATTTCCGTCAATCGTCGATTCAAGGAATTATGAAAAGAATCAAGGCGAAGAGCGTTACCGTCATTGTTTATGAACCTTCATTGCCCGACGGCTCGACTTTTTTCGGGAGCCGCGTTGTCAATGACGTTGCCGAGTTCAAACGCTTAAGCCGTTGCATTATCACCAACCGTTATGAAAGTGCACTTGACGACGTTAAGGAAAAAGTTTACACGCGAGATTTATTCCGCCGCGATTAACTTTGATAAATTTTCGACGAGAGAATTTATCCTGTAGAATTTTAATTTGTAACTCACGCGGTTTGCAATGAGGCGGGCGGTTGCGTCCATTATCGTAACAATTTCTTCCAAATTATTTTCGCGGAGCGTCGTGCCGGTTTCAACGATGTCGACAATGCTTTCCGACATTCCGATTATCGGCGCAAGTTCAATCGAGCCGTTCAATTTTATGTACTCCATTTGCATTCCCTGCGCGGAAAAAAATTTTTCGGCAATGCGCGGAAATTTCGTGGCGACGCGAGTATAATTATAATCTTCAAGGCGCGGACGTTTTTTATTTTTAGGAACAGCCATCATCAAATGACATTTGCCGAAGCCCAAATCCAAAAGTTCATAAATATCTTTGCCCGACTCCAAAATTACGTCCTTGCCGATAATCCCGATGTCCGCCGCGCCGTATTCGACATAAGTCGGAACGTCGGCAGTCTTCGTTATGATAAATTTCAGCCGCGCTTCTTCATTTGTGATTATCAACTTGCGAGATTTTTCGTGAAGTCCTTCAGCCGTCCAACCGACTTTTTTTAAAAGCTCCGCCGACAATCCGAAAAGTTTTCCCTTCGGCAGAGCGATCGTTATAAAATTTTTTTCTTGCAAAATGTTGCCCTCCAATCTGAATAAATTTTATAACGCGCAATTTTCAATGTCAAAACAAATTTTTCTTGAATATTTCGACGCAGTTTGATATTATGCGCGCAAGGAGGTTGATTTAAATGGTTAAATACGAAGTAAAGATGACAAGCATTGGTAAAGACGCTCCGACTTATTTGACGAGCAACAGCAGTTTCATTCTCATTAACGAAAAAATTCGCCCGATGTTGGCTGATATGGTCGTTGAACACACCGTCGGCGAATTGGCAGCGGACATTGTCGCGGGCGATAAGCTCAAAGTCGGCAAGAGCGAGTTCGAGGTCGTCAAAGTCGGCGACGCCGTCAATAAAAATCTTCGCGAAGAAGGGCATTGCACAATCGTTGTCAACGGCGAGGCTCCCATGCCCGGTCAAATCGCCGTCAAAGGTGTTCGTCCGCCGCGCCTTCGTTTCGGCAATGTGATTCAATTCTACACCGAAGAATAATTTTCAACTTTTAAAATAAAAAAAGAGCCCTCGTTACTTGCGGGGGCTTTTTTAATCAGTAATGAGTAATCGGCAATTAATAATTAAAAGCCAAAAAATCATTACGCATAAAAAAATCCCTCCCAAATGCAATTAGGAATTATGAATTAGGAATTAGGAATGAATGCCGTTCTTTCATTATTAATTTCTAATTCCTCATTCCTCATTCCTAATTAAAAAAACGGCAGGTCTAGGTGAGGCTTCTTCTTTAAAAAGAGGGGGTGATGTCATGGATAAATTCGATTGGTTGATGCTCACGCTCAGCTTGATTCAGACCGTCTTGGCATTACTCACGTACTTGGAATAAAATCCAAGCACGAAAAAAGCCGTTCGTCACACGGCTCTTAACGTCCAACACTTAGCTTTTATCAACGGGCAGAGAGTCGTTTACCGAAACCTGCCTTAAAATTGTCTTTTTTTAACCGAGCAAATATTATCACACGCCGAAAATTTTTTCAAGGCATAAAATTTTCTTGCACAATCATTCTCCGCCGAAAAATAATCCTTTCGTGATCATCCACCAAGCGACCGTCCGCATTGCCCCGATAATTTCTTCGGCATGGGCGCGTTCGTCGGCAAGATTTACTTCCTCAAGCTCGTTGGAAGCAACGTGCGGCAAAAGTTCAATAACGTCCGAATCAATTTGCCCTGCAACCGAAGCCGTCAGAAAAGTTGAGTTGTTAAAACCTACGCCGTCGCTGTCGAAAAGACTCGGCGCGATTGAATAATAAGCAAAATCTTTCGGCGCAATCAGTTCAATAATCGTCGGGACAATCGAAATGTGATCTCCGACAGCATCGGGCGGCAAAATTTCTTTCGTAATTCCCGCGCCGTACATAACAAACGGCACGCTCTGATGTTCAAAAATCGTCGGGTGCGTCGAAGGATCGCAACGAATTGCATGATCGCTCGTCACGATAAAAAGACTTTCGGGAACTTTCGCGCTCGCCGCACGAACAAAATTCGTAATGACTTCGTCCATGTACCAATAATGTCCCAACTCGACAGCCAATGTCTCAACGTCATCAATGTTGGGGAATTTTTTCAGAGTTTCTATCTCTGCGTTGACATCAAAACCTTCAGCCGCCAAATCCAAGTTGTAAGGTGGATGATTCGTCGTCGTCATTATCAAATGAACTGTCGGCGGCTCTTCATCCAAGTGATTCAACAACGCATTGAATAAATTTTCGTCTTTCGTGCCCCAAGTCGTCTGTTTCGGCGCGTTGAAGTCCGGATAGCCGTAAAAATTATCAAAACCTTGCGCAAATGACATCTTCGCGATTGAATCCCAGCTCGGCATCCCGCCATACCAAAAATCTATGTTGTAACCAAGTTCTCGCAGCGGCGGAGCCATCGCCGTTAAATAAAGCTTGTCGTAAGTCCGCGCTTGATAATTCACGCGAATATTTACGTCCGGCAAGCCCGTTACAAGCCCATTTATCGCCGTCGAAGTAAAATCTCCGTTCGGCATGAAATTTCGGCTGTAATAACAATTTTCCTCCGCAATTAACGATTTTATCCCTTCCGCAACCAAAAGTTCGTCATATTTGCCGAGCATAGGCCATTGCATGAAAGTTTCGCCCAAAATTATGAATATATGCTTCGGTTTTTGAATTTTTTCGCCCTTCGCCTTGCGTTCAAGATACGGCGCAAGGTTTTTTTCTGTAATTTCTTTGTTGTCGGCGATAATCTGCGCGGCTTCGGCTATTTTTTCCGGCTCAACGCCCGAAATTTCGCCCGCCTCCATGCGTTTTGCCATTGCTCGCGCCCGATAAAGTGCCTGCGCGTCGTCCAATATGCATTCATTCAGAAAAACATCGTTCGTAACGCCCGCATTTTCCCAATTTATCCCGCTTCCGTATGTAAAACTCCCGCCGAACCTCACAAACAACCCGAATAAAAATATTCCCACAACCATTCCCGCCGAAAATTGGAAAATTTTCTTTTTGTCTTCGAGAACGGGCAACGGAAAAGTTTTTATCAAAAGTAAGCGGCTGTAAATCGCAATGCAAAGCAATGTAAGAATCAGCGCAACCAAAAATCTCCAAATTATCCCGTACTCTTGAATCATCGTGACGATTATTGAAAAAATGTCGTCGTTGAACCCTTGAACGACTTCGAGCCCGAATGTCGATTGAAAAGCGCGATAGTACGGAAAGCGCAACATGAACAGCATCGAAAAAATCAGCGACGTCAATATCCCCAAGTACAATCTCCACCGCGCCTTCAAGCCAATTATCGTTACAAAAACAAATGAGAGCAAAGTTATCGCGCCCGCCGTCTTCAAACTCAGCCGTAAGCCCGTGAACATTGCCGTTGCGATTTGCGCAGCCCCCGATTCTTCACTCATGTAATTCGACATAAAAAAAATGAACAGCCCGCGATAAAATTCAAGCAATATCAGCACGAACAAAAATAATCTCGCGTCGCGCTGCAACCCGTCGAAAAATCTTTTTAAAAAATTCAAGCGGCAAGCTCCCTTCATAAAAATTTTTGCCATTATATCAGATTTTATCAGCCGCGCAAAAAAAAATCCTCTCAACCTGCGCGGTCGGGAGGATTTTTTTAAAGTCAAATGTTTTTTATTCGTCAATGCCAACCATAACTGACGTAGCTTTGATGACGGCGTAAGCTTCTTTGCCGATTTCCAAGCCCAAATTACGAACAGACGCCAGAGAAATTGTCGCAGTGATGATTTCGCCGCCCTTAATCTTGATTCCGACAATCGCATTGACTGCGCCTTCCTCAATCGAGACAACTTCGCCCTTCAACTGATTCCTTGCACTGAGTTTCATTAAAAATTTCTCCTCTCAAATGATTTTGACTGATTATATCGCAAAAAATTTTCCCGCGCAGTGATTTTTATCAACTTACAGATTTTATTTCCTCACGGCGCGGCTGACACATTAAAATTTTTGATTAGCAAAACGCGACAACTGTTCCGCCGCTTTTAAAGCGGCTCAGCCCATTGACTTAATTTTCTCTTCAACAAAGCTCACGGGGATTTTTTCAAGACAATCTTCCTTTTTGTGGCAAAATCTCTTCCAACAACCTTTGCAAGGGCGTTCCACTTCGATTGCGTGTTCAATTTGCCCGAAAGGACCGTTGCGAGCCGCGTTTGTCGGTCCCATTAACATAATCGTTCGCACTCCGAGTGCCGCGCCCAAGTGCACGGGACCGGTATCGCCGCCGATAATCAAGCGCGAACTCCTCAAAACATGCGCGAGTTGATAAATATTCGTGCGATTGACAAGATTTATCGGCGGAATTTCCATTTTTGCCTCGATTTCTTGTGCTCTTTGCTCATCCAAGTCTCCGTTGCCGATTAAAACGGGCACGACAGCCAGTTGATAAAACCAATCGCCCAATGCCGCAAAATAATCGGTCTTCCAACGCTTATTTGGCCAATTCGCCCCGACAATAAACGCCACAAAAGGATTTCCTTCGCGAAGTCCCGCATGATCCATTATCGCCCGCGCTTTTTCCGATTGTTCGACGGGAATTTGAATAGGAAAAACAACTTTGTTGACTGCACAGCCGACAGCCCGCGCAGTATCCAAATATCTTTCGACAATATGCCCTTCAGCGTTCTCTCCGACGACGGGTTTTGAAATTTTGTCGCTCATTTCGCGCATATTGCAGATTCCGAGCTTGATATTCGATTTTGCAAAAAAAGCTATCGCCGCCGATTTAAATAATCCCTGCAAATCCAAAACCGCGTCGTAACTTTCCTCTTGCAATTCGTGTTTGAAAGGGAAAAATTCCTTCATGAAACCTCCGAGCGAGCGGAAATTCTTTTTGTTGAACAAAATTATCCTGTCAACGCATGGATTCATGCTTAAAAGATCAAAACTCGGCGGTTCGACGACCCAAGTCAATTTTGCGTCGGGAAAAGTTTCTTTTATCGCATAACTCACGGGCAATGCGTGAATCACGTCGCCCATTGCGCTTAATTTTACAATCAAAACATTTTTTAAGCCTTCCATACTATTTAAGCCTCGTTAAAATTTTTTCAATCAAATTGGTTGTCGATTTTCCCGCAACCAAATTTATAAATTCGACGCGTCCGCCGTAATTTTGCACAATTTTTGCTTCGGGGAGCGTTTTCAAGGTATAATCGCCGCCTTTTACGTAAATATCGGGCTTAATTTCGCTGATTAATTGTTCAGCCGTCGCCTCGCCGAAAAAAATTACATAATCAACCGCCTTAAGCCCCGATAAAACCTCTGCGCGGTCGTTTTGATTGTTAATCGGGCGGGAATTTCCTTTTAATCGGCGCACAGATTCATCAGTATTGAGTCCGACGATTAAAATGTCGCCGAAATTTTTAGCCGCCGTCAAATATCTGACGTGTCCCGCGTGAATTATATCGAAACAACCGTTCGTGAAGACGATTTTTTTATTTTTCCGCCGCAACTCGTCGCAAAACTGCGCGGAATTTTTTCTGTCGATAATCATCTTGCACGCTCCAACACAGAAATTAATTCGGTTGCGCTTACAGTGCTCGTTCCGAGCTTGCGAACGGCAATTCCCGCCGCATAATTTGCAATTTTCGCCGCAAGAACGGGTTGCGCGCCTGCCGTCAAGGACAAAAGAAAAGCCGCAACGCAAGTATCGCCCGCGCCAGACACATCATAAACTTCACTCATATCGCTGACGGGAATATGATGCGCCGCGCCGTTTCTTTCAAATAAACTCATGCCCATTTCGCCGCGAGTGATTAAAACGCCGTCGACATTCAATTTTGTCAAAAGTTTTGTGCCCGCGCCGATTAAATCGGTCACATCATTTAAAGGATAGCCGACAAAAGCTCCAAGTTCGGAATCATTTTGCTTGACGTAGCCGACGCCCTCAAAATCTCCGATTTTATAACGCGAATCGACGATGTTTGGAATTTTTTTCTTTCCGGCAAAGCGCGTGATTAATTTTCTTGCATTGGCGGTTATCGTGCCGGAGCCGTAGTCGCTCATAATAATTCCGTCGACCTTCGGCAAAATCTTATCAATCTTGGCAAGAAGCTCCGCCTCAACCTTTTTTGACAGAGGTTCTTTGCTTTCGCTGTCGATTCTGACGATTTGTTGGCTTACAGTCGCTCTTCCGCCCGCAATTATTCTTGTTTTGGAAATTGTCGGGCGAGATTTATCGCGAACAAGCCCTTCAATGTGAACATCCAATTCCTTCAAAATACTTCGGAGATTTTCAGCGCGGGCATCATCGCCGATAACTCCGACAGCGTAAACTTCCGCGCCGAGCGTCGCCGCATTGGCAATAACATTCGCCGCGCCGCCCGCCACAACTTTTTCTCCCGCCTTTTCCAAAATTAAAACGGGTGCCTCACGAGAAATGCGCGAAATTCTTCCGTCAACGTAGACATCAGCCACAATGTCGCCGATAACCAAGATTTTTTTGTCAGACATCTTGGTTGTTATGTTGATTAGCTCTTGCAAAACCTTCGCCCCCTAAATCAAGACAATGAATTGCGGAACAATATCTTCAAACGAGCCGTCAGGCATACGAAAACCGCCGGGAATTATGCCCAGCTCCTTAAATCCCAATCTTTTGTACAAATGCCGCGCATGAATATTCGTTGCGACAACCGCATTGAATTGCAAAATGCGAAAACCGAGCGATTTGGCACGAGAAATGCAGTCTTTGACGATAATTTCTCCGATATGACGCCCGCGAACGTCCGAGCGAACCGCATAACTCGCATTGCTTATGTGCCCGCAACGCCCGACGTTGTTTGGATGGAGAATGTACAACGCCAAAAGCTCTTCCGTGTCTTCGTCGAAGGCTAAACCCGTAAAAGATTGCGCTTTAAAAAATTCGTCGCCGGAAATTTCGTCAAGTTCTTCTTCTTGCGGAAAAGCAATGCCCTCGCGAACAATTTCATTCCAAATTTTTATTGCCGCGCCGACATTTTTTGAATCATAAGGTTTAACTTTTATCGCCATAAACTTTCCCTCCGCGCATGTAAATTTTACTTTTCAACTCACGCCGCTCGCGCCCGTAAAAAATTTTTTCGGCGAGAGATTCAAGTTCGCCCTGTTCAACTTCGCCGATAACTTTCCATTTTCCCGCCGCATTTTCCAAGAAATTTTTCTCAAAATCGGCACTCACAATCGCCACAATTTTTTTGTCGGCAGGCAATTCCTCAAAAGTCATGAAGGGCATAACATTTTTGCTTGTCCAACTCATTTTTTGCGGACGAATTTTTTCAAAGTTCGCTTGAGTCTCCAGCCGAAAGATTTTTTCGCCGGTATAGAAAACCAATGAGCCCGAATATTCTTTTCCGTGACTTACCACGCAAGTTTTTTCGTCAAGGAGCGGCAGAATTATTTGCGCCTCGCGCCGCGCAGAATTGTCTTCCGTCAGCGGCAATGCCATAAAAAACATTATCAGCGGATAAATTATCAGCGAGCCCGCCGAAATGCCGATAAAAACTTCCCAACGCCGCACGAAAAATTTTGCGAAAAAAATCATTGCGGGGAGCATCGCGGGCAATGTGTAGGTTAAATATTTCGTCGCGCAAAGTTGGAAAAAAATTATCACCGTCAACGCCCAAACGATTAAAAATTTTTCTCGCATGTCGAAGGGCGGCAAGCGTCGGAAGTTTTTTATCGCAAAAAAAATCAGCGGGATTGTCCAAGGAAAAAATCCTATCGCCGAAATCAACAAATAGTAATACCAAACGTCGGTTTTCGGATATTCGGAGACGGTTGCCCGCAAAAAGTTGTGGACGCCCAAAAAATTTTCAAGGAACTCCGCGCCGTGAATCCAAGTCATCGGCAAATACCAAATCGCCACAATCGCCGCGAACAGCAAAAGATTTTTCGGGCGGAAAATTTTTTTCAAATGCCTTAAATCGCCCTGCCAAGCCAAGAAAATTAAAATTATCAGTCCGGGCAAAAAAAATCCTATCGGACCTTTCGTCAAGACTGCCGCACCCGAAGCCGCGAACGAAATTAAATAAAATTGCGGCTTGCCTGCGCGGTAGCCCAAAAAAAAACTCATCAAGGTTACCGAAAACATTACGAGGAGAGTCATGTCGGTTATGACCGCGTGAGCCAAATACCAATATTCGAGCGAAGTTGCGAGCATAACCGCCGCCGCCAGCCCGATTTTTTTTTCATAGAGTTTTGTGCCGAAAAAATATGTCAGAAAAACTCCGAGCGTCGCGAAGACTGCCGGGAAAAATCTTGATGCAAATTCGTTTACGCCGAAAATTTTATACGAGATCAAAAGTTCCCAGTAAAACATTATCGGCTTGTCAAACCAAAAATCTCCGTAAATGCGCGGCGATAACCAATCGTCCGCCGCCAACATTTCTTTTGCCGTCAGAGTGTAAACACTTTCGGTCGGGTCGGTTATGGGTATCAGCCATCCGCCCAAAAAAAATAAGATCAGCGATACAATAAGAATGCAAATGCAATTCAGCAAGTTCATAAAAAATATTCCCCTAAAAGCAATGCGTAATGAAAGGTGAGACACGGGCGCACAGGACGTGCGCCCGCCCGCAACAGAAACAGGATGTTTCTATTGCGGGGCGAATGCCCTTTCTTTTTGCAACTTTTTCTTTGGGCGAGCAAAGAAAAAGTTGATCCTATACATAAAAATTATTTCAAACTCAAACGAAATGAGAAGCCGAGATGGTTTTGCGAATCCACTTTAGAAAAAAGGGGATTACCACGGCACAAACTCCCAATGAACTTCCAATTTTTTACGCTTGCCGCGCCAACGAAGAACCGTCTGCGAACAATGCAAATCGTGATACCAATAATAATCTATGTCGTCCATTTTGTGGTTGTCGACATTCATTTTATAACCGATAACCAAACGATCTTTCGGCGTTAAAAAATAACTCACGCCCGCCTGAAGTTTCTTCGAGTAATCATCCAAATCGAAATCAAAAACAGAATTCTTGGAGTTATTTTTTTCGTAGGAATAGCCGACGTAAGCCGCAAGTCTGTCGTTAAACTCTCTGCCGAGCAAAACATTCCAGTTCATGCCGTGAACGGTTGTTTCGCCGTTCTTAACATTTTTGGCGTCGTCCTTCGTGATTTTGTAGCCCGTGTTCAGAAACAACATATATTTTCCCATAAAAATCGGATCGTGATACAAATAAGCTTCGTACTCCTGATGCGTGCTGGAAATTGCATTTTGCCGCCAATGACCATACTCCGCCTCCAAGCTGTAACTCAGCGGCAAACTCTTTATCGGACGAGAATAATACAAATCCAGCGAAGGTTCTTTTTGAATCCAACGGGCGTCGCTGTCATCGTAAAAACCGTATTTAAGCCGCCCCATAAAATTTCTGTTTGAATATCTCAGTTCGGCGTTACTGCGGACGCCTTTTTTGGTTTCGACATACGCGCCGATAACCAAATCCAAATTTTTCTTGAGAGGAATTTTAAAATCGTCGCGGATATAAACGCCGTGATCCGAATTGTAGCCGACACGCGGAAAATAATTTTCGCCTTCGTCTTCAAATTTCCGCTCCATGTACTCTCGCGAGCCGACAACATTTCCTTTGACAAGAAATTTGACGTTGTACATTTTCATAACCTGTTCGGGCCAAATTTCAATTCGCTCCGCGCTCAAATGATAATCGGGACTTTTCGCGCCGCATTTTGTCTGCGTGCCGTTGTAAACGACGATATGATCGGGATAAAATTCAAAACGTTTGCCCGTCAAATAATATTCGCCGACTTTTCCGTTCGCCGCGCCCATGCTGCCGGTTTTTTTTCCGTAATTATAAACGGTTTTATAGCCGTCAAGAGTGACTCGCGGTGCGCCGGGCGTCAACTGCAAAACATGCGCTTTATCTTCAACACGGACGACTTGATCCTTAATGTTGCCCGTCGCTTCTTCGCTCTGAAAACGATAGCCGTCAAGCTGAATTATATCGACTTTGCCCGTCGCAATGAATTCGCCGCTGTTGGAGTAATAAACCAAATCATCGCCCTCGAAAACGGCGGGAACAGGATCTCCTTCCTTTTGTTCTTGCGGCAGTTGCTCTTTGGCTTCGGCAATGTCGGCTAAAAGTTTTTCCTGTTCTTCGGTCAGCTGTTGCTCTCGAATTTCTCGCCGCCGATTTTCTATGAAGTTAAAAAATTCCGTGCCCGTGTCCGATTTTGCTTCGTAAACTGCTTCCGCCGTCGAAGTGAAAAAAAGCGCGGCACATACGACGCCCAAAAATTTTTTCATCGTTATTCCTCGTCAATAATCTCAATAATTTCTCCGTCATAACCTTCAAGATTTTTGCCTTCTTCAATTTGCGGCGCGGTTTCATAATCTTCGGGATTAAGTTCGGGATAAGGTTCGTTCGACTTTTCCGTTTCAACCAAAACTTCTTCGACAACGGGCTTTTCTGTAACGGGCTGTTCGACGACGGAATTTTCTTCAACGAGAGTTTCATAAACAACATTTTTTCCCAAGCCGTAAACTACAACGGGCTCCTTTGTCTGAACGTAAAGTTCAACGCCCGCCGGCAAATCGATATTTTTTCCGCGAACCAAAACTTCCTCAAGCTCTTTATTTTTTCCCGAAAAAGTTTGTCCGACCAGACTCAAGCCGCGAGCCATCGAATTATTCGCCATTGCCTCGGCGGCTTCCGCGCCCGAAAAAATTTTTATGTCCTGCCCGTCAAGGCTTTTGAGATTGTAAAAATCCGTTTCGATTTTCCCGTTGCTGAAAATGTGTTTGGCGCGTCGAACATTCGTAACAACGCCTTCGCCCGTCAAACCTCTCGTGAAAATCAAAGTGTCTTCGATAAAGACATCTTCGGCAACTTTGACGGGAATCGTATCGCCTTCCTGCAAAACTTTTGAACTGACGGGCGCGGTCGTCACAACTTTTATCAGAGTATTTGCGGGGATTTGAACTTGCGCCATCGGCAAAATTTCCGCGCCGTAAGAAGCTTTGGCAAGCGCACGAATTCTTTCGTTGAAAGTTCCCTCCAAAGTTTTTCCCGTGATTTGATTTTCCAACGCGACAAGTCTAGAATCAATTCCGCCGGTTGCAACTTCATGATTCAAATTCCATTCCAAAACATTTATCTTCGCCAAAATTCCCGGCTCCGCGCTGTCGTAAAGTGTATCGTAAATCGCCTCAATGCGGGCGTTCATGTTGCCGCTCATATTTCGTCCGCTGTAACTTTTTTCAAGGCGGCTGATTCTGTCCAAAAGCGCGCCGCTCTGCTCCGTGCCGTAAGTGTCAATCTCAATTCTTGCGAGCTTGGCATTTGCCGATTCTTCCGCCGCAGAGCAGAACATCGACGCGGAAAAAATCATCGACGCCGCCACTGCTCCGCATAAAAATTTCTTCCAACTCATCACAATTCCCTCCGCGATATTTTTTTTACGAATTATAGCAGGTATCTGCCATTTTCTGCAACGCCTTGAAAAATTTCTTGCAACCCGCCGATAAATATTGTAAAATCAGCATACAGTTTTAAGGAAAGATTTTGATTCAAGGAAGGTGATTAAAATGGCAGGAATCAATCCGATAGGCAACGACTACAGTTGGCTGTTCAACAACACGCAAAACAAAAAGCAAGATTCAATCGCTCGGCTGTGGAATGCTTACGGCAATTATCAATCCAACGCGCAGAGTTCTCTGGCGGGCTTGAGTGAGATTAATGCAAATCTCAAAGCGGTTTTGGCAAGCTACGACGAGGCGAAGAACACTTTCAACGCCGAATTCAAGGAGAACATGGACGCTCTCGGCAAATCTTCAAAAGAAGTTGCAAAGTACAGCTTCAGCGTCGCAAAGGAAGGCGCGATAACCAACACCGAAACCACCGACGAAAACGGAATTGTCTCCACAAAAACCACTTACAGCAAAGATTTGCAGGCGGCACTTGATGTCGTCAACGAATTTGTCAGCGATTATAATACTTCGCTCAAATTTTTAAACGACAATGCCTCCGTTTCAAAGCGCGTGGAAAATCTGGCGAACACTTTCAACGACGCCGGCTATCGCGCCTCCGCTTATGAATCTATCGGTTTGACTGTCGGCACGGGCGGCATGCTCGAAATTAATGAAGAAATTCTTGCCAATGCCATTGTCGAAAATCCCGACAGAGTTTCAAGCATTCTCGGCAGTGACGGGCTCGCGGGCAAAGTTGAAAGTCACATTTCTTTTGCCAACAGTCAGGCGGACAGACTTTTCCCGACCGCGCAGGCGATGCTCGGAGATCAAATCAACGCCGCCTCGCTTTACACCGGAAAAGCTTATCAAAACATGGCGGCTTATGCAAACATGGGCAACCTCCTCAACATGATGCTTTAAAAGCAATGCGTAATTCGTAATGCGTAATGGTTTGAAAAATTTTTTGTCGAAATAAATTTTGCTCGTCGAAAGGCGGGCAATTTTTTTAATTAGGAATTAGGAATGATGAATTAGGAATGATTGGGGAGCTGGCAAAAAAACTAACTGCCTTTGAAGAGTTCGCCGACTTTGTGATTATCGAAATAATTTTTCGGCGCGGAAAATTTTCTTCGGGCGCGGAGATTGTAAAAAATTTTTCTTCGCGAGTGATTTTGCGAGCCGCTTCGTCCGACGCGGAAGTTTTTGTAAAAATGATTCGTCCGCGCAGTGATTTAAAATTTCCCGACAAAAAATCTCCCGCCGAAAATTTTTGGCGAACATTCTCGACGGAAGAAATTTTAAATTTCGTTGCGGCGGTCGGCGATAAAAATAAAATTCATCCGCCGATTGTCCCCGCCTTTTTAATCTTGGAAAAAATCTGCGCGGAATTTTCGGCGTGCAAAGAGTTGAAACTCCGCTTTAAAAATTTTATCACGACAGGTGAACCGTTGACGTTAAAAATTTTTGACAAGCGATTTGAAATAACCTGCGCGGACGACAAAAAAGTTTTAGGTGAAATGTCATGAAAGTTTATATCTTGGGCGGTTTAAGGACGCCGATTGTCGTTGCCAATACGAAATTTAAAAATATTCGCCCCGAAGTTTTTGGCGCGGAAGTTTTGAAGGCTCTTCGCGAAAAATTTTCTCTCAACCGCGTTGACGAAATTATTTGCGGAAATGCGGTCGGCACGGGCGGAAATATTTCGCGGCTGATGACTTTGCTTGCGGGCTTTGACGATTCGACGGCGGCTTTGACTGTCGACAGACAATGTGCAAGCGGCGCGGCGGCAATTTCTTTGGCTTTTGCCAAAATTTCTTGCGGGCTCGCCGAAATAATCATTGCGGGCGGCGCGGAAAGTTCTTCTCTGCAACCTTTGAGGATTTACAATCGCAATGACGAACGATTTTTTTTGACGGCTGAAGAAGTTCAAGGCGGTTATCGGACGGCGCAATTTTCTCCGAACGAAATTGATCCGCTTGCAATGTTGAAAGGAGCTCAGCGCGTCGCCGAAGCCGAAAATATTTCCAAAGACGAACTCGACGCTTGGGCTTTAATCAGTCATCAACGCGCCGCCAATGCCAAAAATCTTTTGAAAAATTTTATCGTCGAAATTGCGGGCGTCAGCGAAGATACGGGCATAAAAAATCTTTCGCAAAAAATTTTAGCCCGTGCTCCGTTGCCGCTCGGAAAAAATTCCGTTATCTCCGCCGCCAATGCCTGCCGAATTAATGACGGTGCCGCCTTCGTTGTTTTGGCGAGTGAAAATTTCGTTCGACAAAATAATTTTTCGCCCGCCGCGCAGATTCTTGACGTTGCAACGGGCGGAGTAAATCCTTTGGAAAGTCCTCGCGGTGCTCAAGCCGTCGCCGATAAACTTTTAGCCAAAAATAATTTGTCCTATGAAAATCTCGGCGCGATTGAATTTAACGAAGCTTTTGCCGTGATTGATGTCCTTTTTGAACGGGCGCATCCTAATCTTGTGAAAAAATTTAATTCGCTCGGCGGCGCGTTGGCTTACGGACATCCTTACGGCGCGAGCGGCGCAATTCTTCTGATTCATTTGCTTGCTTGCCTTAAAGAAAATAACTTGGGCTTGATTTCGATTGCGGGCGCGGGCGGCACGGGCGATGCAATTCTTATTCGTTCATAAAAAATCTTGAATTATTTTGTCGAGAGATTATAATTCGGGCAACTTAAAAATTGGAGGAATTCATATGAAAACGGCTGTTATCGGAGCAAACGGGCGCGCAGGAAGTAAAATTACGGCGGAGGCAGTCAAGCGCGGGCTTGATGTCACGGCTTTTGTTCGCGGCGAAAATAAATCGGCGGCTGAAAAATTTGTCGTGAAAGATATTTTCGAGTTGCAAAAGGACGATTTGAAAAATTTCGACGCGGTTATTGATGCCTTCGGCGCGTGGACGCCCGAAACTCTTCCTCTGCATTCAAAAACCCTTAAGCATCTCTGCGATTTACTCAGCGGAACCGATATTCGCCTTTTGGTCGTCGGCGGCGCGGGAAGTTTGTACACAAATCCCGAACACACCGCGCAGGTTATGGACGCTCCGAATTTCCCCGAAGCTTTTAAACCTTTGGCGGCGGCGCAAGCAAAGGCACTTGACGAATTGCGCGAACGCAACGACGTTAAATGGACTTTCATCAGCCCGGCGGCTGATTTCAGAGCCGACGGCGAACGTACCGGAAAATATATTCTCGCCGGCGAAGAATTTACCCTCAACAGCAAGGGCGAAAGTTTCATAAGTTATGCCGATTATGCTGTTGCCGTGATTGATGAAGTTGTCAACGGAAAAAATATTCAAAAGCGAATTTCGGTGTTAAGCGAGTAATTTAATCGCAAATTTTTCTTTTAGATCGTGTTGGTAAACTCAAAGTCATAATGTGACGAGGAATTTTTTCGATTGGAAAAATAACCGTCACTGTCAGAGTTTGCTAACAGCCCCTAAAAAGTCTCTCACAAAGTTTGAGAGGCTTTTTTCGTTGACGCGAACGGGTTTTTAAAATAAAATCGCAATATCGGAGATGATTTTATGAATTTTTACGATTTACTCAAGGATAAAACCGAAATTTTTTCCGACAAAATTTTTTTGCAGGTTGACGAACAAGCTTTTACTTACAAAAAATTTCTTGACGCCGTCGAAGAAAATTTTCAAGACGGGAACTTTATCTCGCAAGCCGTGAATTTTTTCCGCGAGCAAAAATTTAATCGTTCAAATGTTTTTCAAGTCAAAACGAGCGGCTCGACTGCAAATCCCAAAATTTTATCGCGCACTTATGAAAGTTGGGCTGATTTTTTCCCTGTCCAAAATAAAATTTTCCGCGTCGATGAAGATTCAAAAGTTTTTATGCACGGCGATTTGAATTTCACGGGCAACTTGAATACTTTTCTTGCAGTTTTAGGCGCGGGCGGCTCAATCCTCACGACTGATAAATTTTCTCCGAAATATTGGCTGAAACTCATTGAACAGGCGACAAATATTTATCTCGTGCCGACAAAATTAACTTTGCTGAACGGCGAGCCGCTTAAAAATATCCGTTCGATTTTTACGGGTTCGCAAATTTTGACCGCCGCGCAGAGTCTTTCGCTTATGAAAAAATTTCCCTGCGCGGAGATTTTTCTTTATTACGGCGCGAGCGAGTTGAGTTTCATTACTTACAAAAAAATTTCTGCCGAAAACGCCGCCGAAGTTCAAAATCTCGGCAAGCCGTTTGACGGCGTGAAAATTTTTATTCGCGAAGGGAAAATTTATGTCGATACCCCTTTTCGTGCAGTCGGTATTGAAAATCCCGCGACCGTCGGCGATATGGGGCGCATTGAAAACGGCGATTTGATTTTCTTGGGGCGCGGCGAAGATTTTATCAATCGCGGCGGCGTGAAAATTTTTTGTTCGGAGATTGAAAATAAAATCATGGCGATTGAAGGCGTCGAGGCGGCGGCTGTCGTAAAAATTCCCGATAAAATTCGCGGAGAAAATTTTTCGGCTTATGTCATCGGCAAAGTCGACAAAAAAATAATTCGGCAAGCGTTGGAACCTGCCGAAACTCCGAAAGAAATTATTTTCGTAAAAGAATTGCCGCTGAATTCTTCGGGAAAAATCAATAAAACCGCTTTAAAAGCGGGAGAACAGATGTCGCGTTTCGTCGATTAAAAATTTTTGGCAAATCGCCGCGCTTTAATATCTCACGATAAAATTTGCGGAGAAAATTTTTCGGCTTATGTCGTCGGCAAAGTCGACAAAAAAATAATTCGGCAAGCGTTGGAACTTGCCGAATTGCCTAAGGAAATTATTTTCGTAAAAGAATTACCGCTGAATTCTTCGGGCAAAGTCGATAAAAAATTTTTAGTCGCTCAGACGTCGCAAATATTGCAGGAAAAATTTCGCTCCGCCACACTTTCAACGTCTTCATAGATGACGGGCGCAAAATTATCCTCGAAAACTCGAATCACAACGTCGCGTTGCCGCTCGGTGTATTGATTTATCAGCGTGTCAATCGCCAACGTTGCAAGGTGTGTGTTCAAAGTTTTTACGGCAGGTTCTTTAACGTCGAGCCCCTGAACATAACCTTTGCGCACAAGCCCTTCACGAACATTTTTATCGGGCGAAAGTTGTTTTGTAATTTCGTTGTACTTAAGCCGCTTCAAACACGTCAAACAAACTCTGTCGCCAATGCGAATCAAAATAACTTCGCCGCTCATGTCAAGAATTTTTTCGTCCTCGACAGTGATATTGACGCCTGCCGTAATGAACGGCACATAATATTTGAACGCGAGCTGTTGAATTGTAAATCGGTCGGTGTGATTATCCGTTGCAACCATAATCCAATCCGACTCCGCAATAACGCGCTCGATTTTTTTTGTCCTCAATTTTATTGTTTAAAGCTTTAATCTTCGCCTTCGGGTTAATTTTTAAAAGATTGTCGCGTATCGCCTCGACCTTGATTTTTTTCTTAACCGCGTCCTCATAAGTTGCGGCGACAATTCGATTTAGATTTGAAATTTCCAACGTATCGAAGTCGATTAAATTAAGGCGATTAAAGCCCATGTGGATCAAATGTTCGGCGATAATCGACCCGATACCTCCGACGCCGACGATCGAAATTATTTGATCGCCGGTTATTTTTCTCATGTTGTCGAGCCCCAAAGCAAGGACGCTCCGATTAAACATTTCGTCAACAGTTTTTTCCAAGTTCACCGCCTTTCGCCGAAATCGTTCGTCAGAAGAAGGTATCGACTCTCCAATCTTTTGCGTCTTTATCAAAGCGGGCGTCTGATAAACTCTGCCGCCTTTGTCCATTTGCCAATAACACGCTTTGTAATCTGTCTGCGATAAAACTATCGACGCATAAAAAATATTATTCGCGCCTTCGTCATGAAGATATTTCACAAAATTAATTTCGTCGCGGTCATCAGTACCCGAAAATCAAACATTGCTCTGCGAAAAGGAATGCGTATGAACATCAATCATCGTGTCGACATCAATTCTTCTGTCGAGCTCCAAAAGTCTTTCACGCAAAAAATCTCCCGAAACTCTCAGCGAGGCAACGGATTGATTTTGATAATATTCCGAGTTCGTGAAATAAATATCGGCAACGGTTATCACGCAAAGATTTTCAATCACTTGCTTTTTGCCGAGCAAACAGGCGTAATATTCGCGGCTTGAATCGGCAAGGAGTTTGGTGCGCAATCGGCTGAAGTCTTGATTTTTAAACTTTATCACGACTTCGAGCCCGCGATTTTTTTTATTTCTGTCGGACAAAGTCACCATCTCCATAAAAATTAATCGTCAAGCGGATACCTCAAGACGTCTATGCACAGCGTGATAATATCCCGGAGATTATCTCCATGACGCCAATCGCTTATCTCGCGGAGCCGCGCAGGTTGCCACGCGCCCGGTTTAATGTGTGTGCAATACCATTTCCACTGCTCTTGACGCATGAATTCCATTTCTTCTTCCGTTTGCCCGAAAGCTCCTCCATAACCGCGATTATAAAAATGCTGTGCATCGGCGGGCACCTGCAACGAAGCAGGCAGATAAAAACCGTTTGTCGGCAAGTCGGGATATTGGTCGGGGAAAATCAACATCATGCGGACGAATTTTTGACCGGGATTAGCCTTTCTCCACTCTTCGGGCAAAAGGAAGCCGTTAAAAACTACCCAGTTACACTCATCATCTAATTCGACCGTGCTTTTTTTAAAAAATTTCTGCGAGATCTCCGCAACTTGTTCATAAATTACTTGCTTGCGCCACAACTCTTTATAGCTGAAATAAGTTGCGTCAGCCGCCTTCACGCGGTCGGGCGGTGTCTTGAAATTGTCGCCGTCTCTTATCTGATATTGTTGTCCCGACTTTAAGCGAGTATTTTTTCCGGTACTTGTATTGGTTACGGCACGCGTCAATGGGTTAAATTTTGCGCCCAACGCACGAACAATATCTTCGGGCGTGGCAGAATTCGGAACGTTCGTTTTTTTCCCGTTAATGAATACTGTCGGCATTATCTTTTTCTCCTTCCAAAATTTTACTCGCCGCCGCGTCGGGTTGTTCAACAGTTTGCTCGTCGAATTATTCATCGGCAAAGGCACTTTCAATTATCTCATCGAGATTGATAAAGCCCGAACTCTTTAAGGCGAGATGTTTTGACATTGAAAATTTAAAAGCGGCAACTTCAACGCGAATTCCGCGATTTCTCATGTCGAGAACAATCGGAATAAAATCGCTGTCGCCGCTGACGAGCACGACAATGTCGGGCGCATTTACATAAGCCGTTCGCGAAATGTCCAGCGTCATTTCAACATCAAAATCGCATTTGTAGCTGTCGCCCGCAATGGTTCCGACTTTCGATTTAACGATATAACCGTTTTGCCGGAGATTTTGAATTGTTTCGTCCATAGCGTGTTCTTGACGCGGATCAATCGGAACATAAGCATAAGCCGCCTGCAAAGTCCGATCCTCTGTTTCATCGGCGAGATAATTAAGTAAAGCCCCGTAATCTACACTGCAATTCAGCTGACGTGACGACGCATTGATATTCGCGTAGTCGAGAAAAATTGCAACCTTCATCATAAAAAAATCAATCCTCCCTTTAGTTGGTAAACAGGATGAGGCATTATAAAAAAAACGCCCTGTCAAGGGGGTTTCTCATACTTTCTTTTGCTAAGCCCAAAATTTATTTCTAATTGTCCGCGTTGTCTTTTGTTTTTTTTATTTGAAAAGCTCAATAATCTGCTTGCCGATTAAAATAACGGTCATGCCGATAAAAAGCGGGCGGACATAAGCCGCGCCTTTTGAAATTGCCATCTTCGCGCCGCAAAATGCGCCCAAAATCATTCCGAGCCCCATAGGAATTGCGTAGGAAAAATTTACAAGCCCGCAAATCGTAAAAACAATTACTCCCGCAAGGTTGCTGGCGAAATTGGCGGCGCGGGCATTGGCGGCGGCTCCCAAAAATCCGTAGCCCATCATCAAATACAGAAAAAGCATGAACGAGCCCGTGCCCGGTCCGAAAAATCCGTCGTAAAAACCGAGCGCGAAAATTAAAATCAAACCGAGCAAATAATTTTTGTGGGAGACGCGGACAGATTTATTATCCGCGCCCCAATTTTTTTTCGCAACGGAGTAAATCGCGATAATAATCAGCATGACGACGACAAGCGGGCGTAAAAAATCGGGCGGGACTTGTCGGACGACCAACACGCCGAAAATCGAGCCGACAAACGCAAGCGGGAACATAAACCGCATAATTTTTTTGTCGATTTTTCCCGAACGCAAATAAGTTATAAAACCTGCCGCCGCGCCCATAGTTGAGGCGAATTTATTTGTTCCCAAAACATTCAGCATCGGCAAGCCCGCCCACATCAACGTTGGAACAGAAATTAATCCGCCGCCGCCGACAACCGAATCAATAAAAGCGGCGACAAATCCCATTGCCGCCATTGCAAACATTATATTAACGTCGAGTTCCAAAAAAATCGCCTCAGTGGTGGAAAAGTCTAATGTGCGTGAAAGCCATCGCGATATTGTACTTATCGCAGGTTTCGATAACGTTGTCGTCGCGAATCGAGCCGCCCGTCTGCGCGATAAAATCCACGCCCGACTTGTGAGCGCGTTCGATATTGTCTCCGAACGGGAAAAAAGCATCGGACGCCAACGAAACTCCGCGCAGATTTTTCAGCCAAGAAATTTTTTCTTCGGCAGTCAAAGGCGCGGGCTTGACCGTGAAAAGTTCTTGCCAAGAATCTTCAAAAGTTTCTCCGCCGAGATAAACATCAATGGCATTGTCGCGGTCGGGACGCTTGATATTTTTTTGGAAAGGCAGGTCGAGAACTTTCGGGCATTGGCGAAGGAACCAAAAATCTGCTTTGTTGCCGGCAAGTCTTGTACAATGAACGCGGCTTTGTTGCCCCGCGCCGATACCGATTGCCTGCCCGCCTTTGGCGTAGCAAACGGAATTGGATTGAGTGTATTTCAAAGTTATCAACGCGGTTAAAAGATCGCGGCGCGCTTCGGGCGTGAAATTTTTATTTTTGGTAGGAATGTCGGCTAAACATTCTTCGGAAATTTTTATGTCGTTGCGTTTTTGTTCAAAGGTTACGCCGAAAACTTGTTTGGTTTCGATTTCGGGCGGCTGAAAGTCGGGATTCATTTTTAAGACGAGATAATTTCCGCCGCGTTTTGATTTTAAAATCTCAAGAGCTTTTTCCGAATAGGATGGCGCAATAATTCCGTCGGAGACTTCGCGCTTGATAAAATTTGCAACGGACTCATCGCATTCGTCGGAAAGAATTGCGAAGTCGCCGTAAGAACTCATTCTGTCTGCGCCGCGAGCACGAACATAAGCCGCAGCCTGCGCGGAAAGCTCAAAACCTTCGGCGAAATAAATTTTTCTCAAAATGTCATCGAGCGATTCGCCGACAGCGGCTCCGGCGGGGCTGACGTGTTTAAAAGAAGCGGCGGCAGGAAGATTCGTCGCCTTTTTCAATTCGCGCACAAGTTGCCAACCGTTCAGCGCGTCAAGCAAATTGATATAACCCGGTCGCCCGTTCAAAACTTCAAAAGGCAACGCGTCGTTCTCAATGAAAACTTTCGCGGGCGTCTGATTCGGGTTGCATCCGTACTTCAACATTAATTCATTCATAAAAATCACCTCGAAAATAATTAGGAACTGTTTGTAAATTAAAAATGAATGGCAACAGAGTCAAGCAAGACAAAATTGAAAAAGCATGTGGACAGTTTGTCGAAACGAGCAGCAATGTGGCGAAAATTCTTAAGCGACGGGCGTCCTTCTTGGACTTCTCGAACAAAAATTTTATCTTGTTCCGCTGCGTATCCGTTAAATCTTTTTGGTAAAATGAATTTGACATAAGCATTTCCTCTTCTTTCAAATTCATTTTATCCCTATGTTTTTATTTTACTTGACTTTACCAACAACCCCCTACTTCGACTTTCGTCTCCGTAGATACTTTTATTTCTAAAAAGTTTTCACCTCCACTGATTGAAAACAGCCGAAGTCACGCTTTTTGAATCCTTTTGTCTGCGGCAACCGCACACGTTGCCTTAAGTACCCTTTAGGGCGGCTGATTTTGGCTAAATCAACTCTTTAAAAAAATTATAGTTTATAAACCAATTTTTATCAACGAGTTTTTGCGCCACTTCACATCTTACATGGCACGTTTTTGGTAAAAAATTTCCGTTTTAATAGGTAAAAAACCGCCTGTGACTTTTGCCCTTCCGATTTTATAATTCAGGCGGGAGGGCGGAAGATATGTTCACCGAGCGACAGATAAAAATCTTGGAGATCCTCAAGCAACACAAAAGCGGAGTAGTTGCCGATGAAATTGCGCGAATCTGTGGAGTTTCTTCGCGTACTGTCTGTACCGACTTGAAAAATATGATGCTCGAAATGGATAAATCCATAGCCACAATTTCTGTTTCAAAGAGAAGCGGTCATCGGCTTGAAATTCACGACGCCGAGAAAATTCAAAAGCTCTACGAGATGAATACCAAGGTTCAAATCGAAGGCAGGGAGCGAACCAACTACATTATCTGTTCCCTGCTTGAGGCAACTTTTCTGGGCGAGCCGCTCAAGCAACAAAAATTGTCCGATGAACTTTTCGTAAGCCTTTAAACTTTTAAAATCGGTTTGCGGGACGTGAAAAGTTGGTCGGAAAAATATGATATCTCCGTCGTCAATTTTAAAAATTACGGGATGATGCCGGAAGGAATCGAGCGTGACATTCGGCACTGCATTTCCGACTTTATTTTTCAAGGTTCGAAGCAAGGCGAAAATATTATGTCAGTGTTGTCGATAAAAATTGACACCGAAAAACTGCGCAACATTGTTATCCGCGTGATGAGTTCCTACGATATAATTAATGCTCACGGACGATTCGCTCGAAAGATTTATCGGTTATATCGTGATAACGCTCGTTCGCGCAGGTCAAGAACACAATATCAAGAACACAATATCAGCTACAAATTCCGCGAAAGTAAATCAATCGAGGAACATCGCGAATTTTCTATGGCTAATGCAATTCTTGAGGAAATTTACTCTGTCTTCGGCGTCGACGTGTTCTTTAACGAAGCGTATATATCTTGCACAACATCTTATAGCCGCAAATAAATACACCCCGACCAACAGCCAAATTGGTCAGCAAATTCAAAGTTTGGTTGATGAAATGATTTCGCATGTTGCTCAAATAGTCGGGATTGATTTCAGTGGCGAAGAAACCTTGCGGCAAGGGTTTAAAACTCATCCGGAGGCGTTGATTCCGCATCTTCGTTTCAAAAATCGAATCCACAATGAAGTTTTGGCTGTGGTAAAGAATGAATATCTGCCGGCGTTTACAAATCGGAGTTATTGCCGCCAAAGTTATCGAAAAATCCGAAGGCGTCGCCGTCAACGAAGACGAAATAAGTTATCTTGCCGTTCATTTCGAGGCGGCTCTTACTCGCGTGAACATTAACGTCAACCGCTCTAAACAGACGGCTTTTATTGTTTGCGGCGCGGGAATCGGCACTGCAATTCTCCTTAAATCTCGCGTCGAAGAACATTTAAAGGAGTTGTTGACTGTCCTTAAAGTCATGCCGGGATACAGGCTTAAAGAATATGATCTCAGCAATGTCGATGTCATTATCAGCACGATTGCAACAGATAAATTGCCGCCGCTCACTGAAGCAGAAATAAAAAAAGTCGTTGTCGTCAGAAATTTACTCGACGAGGACGAAGTCAAATTGATTCAGCAGAAATTATTCAGCACGACAAGAATTTTTGCACAGAACATGGACAGATTTTTTCGCCGCGAATGTTTCATCACAGGTAAGCCTTTCAAGACGAAGGAAAAAATTCTGTACTTCATGAAGGCGGAACTTGAGCAACTCGGTTTAATGGATAAAGCCGCGAGCGATTCAGTTAAGGAGCGCGAACGAGCTTCTCCGACGGAGATAGGAAATCTTTTGGCAATTCCGCACCCGCTGACAAATTCGGCTGCTATTTCATCAATCTCGGTTTTGGTTTTGAAAAATCCGATATTATGGGCAGAACATCAAGTGCAGGTTGTTTTCCTGCTGAGCATTGCGACCAATGAATTTTATCTTTTGGAACCGATTTTCCTAAAGCTTTTCAAATATCTTGTAAAGGAAAACGGCGTGCGACGTTTGCTGAATAATCCCGACTATGACGCCTTCATTAAAGATTTTAAGCAAAGTTTTTGAACGGAAAATTTTTTAGCCGCTCGATTTTGTCGGGCGGTTTTCATTTCCGCTCTGACAGGAAATTTTGCAACTATGCAAGGAAAAATTCCCGCGATATATTTTCGGCAGAAAGTAATAAACAACGTTGAAATAAGGAGTTGATGATTATGAACAAAGTACCTGCCAAGATGAAAGCGTTGGACGTCGAAGCGGACAAGGTTTTTACTTACAAAGAAATTCCTGTTCCCGAACTCAAAGCTGACGAAGTTTTAATCAAAGTTCGTGCTTGCGAAATTTGTGGCAGTGACATTCCTCGCGTGTTGCACGGCGGCTGTCATTTTTATCCCGTGACACTCGGTCATGAATTCAGCGGTGAAGTTGTCAATCTCGGCTTGAATGTCAGGAACGTAAAACTCGGTGCACGTGTGAAGGTTGCTCCACTGATTCCTTGCAGTCACTGCGAGGAATGCGAGCAAGGACTTCCGGCAATGTGCACTCACTACAGCTTTATCGGTTCTCGTCAGCAAGGCGCAATGGCTGAATATGTTGCAGTTCCCGCGAAAAATCTTATTCCCATTGCCGACAACGTAACTTTTGAACAAGCCGCCGTTATCGAGCCGACAACGTTTGCAATTCACGGCGTCGAGAGAGCAGGCGCGATTGACGTTGGCAAATCAGCCGTAGTCTACGGTTGCGGAACAATCGGAATGTTGACGCTGGAAGTTTTGCTCGTGAAGGCTTGGAAAAAGTCTATGCAATCGACATTGACGACAACAAACTTTAAATGGCGAAAAAACTCGGCGCGTATGAAGTCCTCAATTCCAAAAATGTTGACGTAGCGAATTATTTCAATGAGCATGGCTTGGTTGATTATGAGTTCGAGACTGCGGGCGTTCCCTTCCTTCAAGCACAAATTCTTGAACCTGTCAAGAAAAAAGGCACGGTCGTTTACGTCGGCACGGCACACGGCGAAGTTAAATTTCCTGCGAAGACGTTTGAAAAAATTCTGCGCGGGGAACTCAATGTAACAGGTTCGTGGCAGAGTTTTAAAGCTCCTTTTCCCGGCAATGATTGGATAGGCACGGCAGAGTTAATCGGCTCCGACAAAATAAAAGTCGATGAACTCATTACCCACAAATTCAAACTCAGCGACGGCATAAAAGCTTTCGAGACATTGACGGACAGGACAAGCGGCGCGATTAAAGTTCTCTACATTATGGATGACGATGCGGGCTACGTCAATTCGGCTTATATCGACGCGGTGATTGAACGCGAAGGAAATTTTCCGACCGGCTTGCAACTTTTGACTTTGGCAACAGCAATTCCACATGCCACGCCCGAAGACAACGTCCTTAAAAACGGAATCGCTGTTGCAAAATTAAATAAGCCCGTCAAGTTCCGTTCAATGGAAAATCCTGACGAGACAATCGAGGCGAAATTTGTATTCCTGCTTGCGATCAAAGACAGCGGACAGCATTTGACAATCCTTCGCGAAATGTTTACGAGTTTCCAAAATCCCGACATGATTCAAGCTTTGAAAGACTCAGTGAGTGCGGAACAAATTATCGGCATTATGGAAAAATATTTCGGCAAGAAGGGCTAAACACTTTTTATAAATTGATTGGAGGTTATCAAAATGGCAAAGAAAAAAATTATCGTGGCGTGCGGCGGAGCGGTCGCAACCTGTGCAAAGCAAACGGCATTGATGCGGACGTTCAGCAAATGCGCATTATCGAAATCGAAGGCAACCTCGCGGGCGTCGACTTGATTATCACGACGATGAGAATCAAACCGACGTGGAGCACTCCTTACGTCAATGACATGGCTTTCCTCATCGGCATTAACAAAGAAGCAACCGAAGAAAAAATTCTCAACATCCTCAAGAAGTAAAGCCATTAAAATCACTCCCCGACAACGGCGGGCGATTCTGCCGAGTGTGGGGTCGCCCGTTAAATTTTTTTGAAGGAGGGAATCCTAATGGATATGATTTTGAGTGTCGTCCAGTATTTTATCGAATTGGGCGCGGCGGGTAGGGATTCTGCTCCCGATTGTTATCTTCGTCATTACAATTTTACTCGGCACGCCGATAAGCCGCACAGTCAAGATCGGCATTTGTAAAAATCCGGTATTTTGGATTTTATAATTTTCTCTTTCAAAACGCTAAAATTTTGCCGTTTCAGTGTTCCGAATCAGTTTTTCGTAGCAATCGAGCAAAATAATTGACCCGCGCCGCAATTCGTGCTAAAGTTCAGTTGTTAGACTAACTAAGCACGCTGAAACGCGAGTCAAAAGCTTTTCCGGGCAAGTTTAACCGTTTCAACGTGTAAAATCAAGCACGAAGGAGCGATTTTTACGTTTGAAACAGAAATTTGGCGTGAAATCGAGAGATGCAAGGGACTTTATCAAATCAGCAACTATGGACGAGTTAAAAGTCTCTGGTATGGGCGCGAAAAGATACTTAATCCGAGTGTAAACAGCGCAGGATACTTGCATTTACGCCGTACTTCATAAAGACGGCGAGTGCAAACCGTGTAAAGTTCATCGCCTCGTTGCCTAAACATTCATTTCAAATCCCGAAGACAAGCCGCAAGTTAATCACATCAACTGCGATAAGACCGATAATCGAGTTGAGAACTTGGAATAGGTAACGAACAGCGAAAACAAAAAACATTCTTATCGAATAGGAACCTGCAAGCCGAATATTGGAACAAAAAATGGGATGTCGAATTTGACAGAAGAAGATGTCCGATATATTCGCAAAAATTATAATCTGCACGGTAAAAAATTCGGTCAGTTTGCTTTAGCGAGAAAATTTAACGTCAGCCCAACACTCATTGGCAATATAATCGGAGGAAAAACTTATCGAAACGTCCTTTAAGTCATGCACTGCACAAGCGGCGTCAAAAAATTTATGGCGGAAAATCCCAACGCTTTCGATCCGAAAAAATATTCCGCGCTTGGCATGAAAGAAGTTACAGCATATGTTGCGTAAAAAATGGAGGTGGTCGGCAGCATCGGCAAAGCTTAACTCTTAACCCCTTCCACAATCCCAAATTTTTATCCCGACATTTTGCCGGGGCTTTTTTTATCCGAACACTTGAAAGTTTTGTTTAAAAAAAATCTCCCGCAAAGGGAGTGAAGTTGATGTTCAAGATTATTTTTAGAATCAAAACATTCAAGACTTGCAAGCAATTAAATGTAAGCTTCTTCGTCGGGAATTTTTGACCAATCGATACCGAAAATTTTTGTAAGCAATTCTTCTTCCGAATCGGCTTCAACGTCGGCAACTTTGAAAATAATTTTGGTGAAGTCGGCTTGTTCCTTTTCAGTCTCCGAAGATTTTTTCTCGGCGGCTTTATTTTCTTCGGCGCGTTTTTCCTTAGCCTCTTCCAAACGCTTGGCTTGATCTTCGGAAAGTTTTTCGAGCTGCGCGAAGAGTTTCATGTTGCCTTCGTCATCAAAGGAAACGGAAAGTTGCGAGAACTGAACGCCTTCGCCCAAATCTTTTTCCGAAAGATTTTTAAGCAGGTCGACGGCTTTTCCGACATTGCCCATGACTTTTCCCGCGTATTCCTCGTCTTCAGCCATTTTTTCCAACTCTTCTGTGGTGAAGATAACGGAATACTCTTTTGAACTGCCTGCGGTCTGCGCGGCGTCGAGATCGTCGGAGACGAAAAAGTCATAGTCGCCGTATTGCTTGCGAAGATTTTCAAGATAACTCTGCGCTTTGGCGGAAAGTTTTTGCTCGTCGGGCTTAACGGCGTTTTGCGACTGCTCCAGAGCGTCCAAGCCGTCTTCCGAAATGTCGACGATTGTTTTTTCGGCGAAATTTGAAGTTGCGGCGTTGCTTTTACTTTGAGTCGCCGAATTATTCATCCCGAAAAATCCTGCCTTTTGATATTGACCGAGATAATTTGTGCCGATTGTGTTCAACATGATTTGTCCCTCCCTAACAATGCCTCATTCCTTTTTGAGTGTGTTAATTATAGCACAGTTTCCGCGAAGTCAACAGCATTTTCTGAAAAATTGCGCCGTGATTTTTCTATGAAGATTCTAATCAAAACTTGAATTGACAATCGGCGGCGCAAAAATTACAATGGCGGCGGAGGTGCTTAAGGCATGAGGTCGAGAAAAATTACAAAAATAATCTGCGCGGCGGCTCTGGCGGCAGTTTTGACGCTCAGCGGTTGCGGAGATTTGACGGGGGCAAATGAAGATTCAAGCGGCGGAGAAAATAAATCGGCTGTCGAAAAAACTTCGGTAACGCAGACGGCAAAAGTTACGGAGGCTTCTCCGAATAAGCCCGAAAGTAACGCAAAAATTTCCGATGCGAGAAATACTCCCGCCGTGCGCGTGGCAAGGATGGTCGGTCCTGCAGTTGTCGGCATAACAAATAAAGCTGTGGCGCACGACATTTTTAATCGGACATTTGAAACTGAAGGCGTCGGCTCCGGCGTGATTTTCAGAAATGACGGCTACATTATCACAAACAATCATGTTATCGCGGGCGCGAAGGAAATTATTGTTTCGTTGTCGGACGGAAATACTGTCAACGGAACTTTAATCGGCACGGACGAAATGACGGATATTGCGGTTGTGAAAGTCGATGCAAAAGATTTGCCGACAGCCGAGCTTGGCGATTCGGATGAAGTTGTTGTCGGCGAGCCTGCCATTGCAATAGGAAACCCGATGGGCTTGGAGTTTCAAGGTTCCGTGACTGTCGGCGTTATCAGCGCATTGAACAGGACGCTTGATCTCAATGACAGGCGCGTTAAACTTTTCCAGACGGACGCGGCGATAAGTCCCGGCAATTCGGGCGGAGCTTTGGTAAATGCCGACGGCGAAGTCATTGGGATAAACAGCGCGAAACTTGCAACCAACGGCGTTGAAGGCATGGGCTTTGCAATTCCGATTAACACAGTCAAGACGATTGTAAATGAATTGATGGATAAAGGTTATGTGGCGCGTCCTTATCTCGGCGTGACGATTTTTGACAAACCGACTGCCGCTCGTTACGGCTATCAGCTTTCGATTGAAAAGGGCGTTTATGTTTTCCAAGTCGGGCTTGATTCGCCTGCCGGGCGCGCAGGTTTCCAACGCGGCGATATAATTCTTGCCATTGACGGAAAGGAAGTCAATTCGGTAACCGACGTTCGCAATGAAGTTGCGGCTCACAAAGTCGGCGACAAAGTCAAAGTTTTATGCGACCGTGAAGGGCACGAAGAAACCGTTGAAGTCACTTTGGAAGAAATGCCGCAACCGTCGAATCAATGAAAATAAATTTAATCGTCATCGGCAAGCTTAAAGAAAAATTTTTGACGGACGGCGTCGCGGAATATTTAAAGCGCATAAAAAAATTTGCGACAATCGAAGTCCGCGAAGTTTCCGAATGTCGCACCGTCGAAGAGGAAGGGCAAAAAATTTTATCGCTCGTTCCGCAAAATTCGTGGCTGTGTGTTTTGGACGTTGCGGGCGAAGAATTGAGTTCCGAAAACTTCGCAAAAAAAATCTCCGCGCTGAACTTAAACGGAGTGAGCAATTTGACTTTTGCAATCGGCGGAGCCTTCGGCTTGAGCGAAGAACTTCGACGGGCGGCGGCATTCCGATTGAGCTTGTCGCAAATGACTTTGACGCATCAAATGGCGCGGCTTTTTCTCGTCGAACAAATTTATCGGGCGTTCAAAATCAATCGCAACGAACCTTATCATTGGTAGAAATTTTTATCTCGTCAAAGCGGCGAGATTTTTTTATGGAAAATTCGGCTTGAGTGAAGAACTTCGACGGGCGGCGGCATTCCGATTGAGCTTGTCGCAAATGACTTTAACTCATCAAATGGCGCGGCTTTTCCTTGTCGAACAAATTTATCGGGCGTTCAAAATCAATCGCAACGAACCTTATCATTGGTAGAAATTTTTTCGCAAATCGATTCGCCCTTGAAAAATTTTTTCATACATGTTATTTTCCCCTTAAACTTTCGCAAGAATCGGAGGGGAAATTTTTTTATGGCGATTTTGAAATTGAAACCTGCTTGTAAAAATTATATTTGGGGCGGACGAAGACTGATTGAGGAATTCGGTTTTGACAGCAAAGAAAAAATCTGCGCGGAAGCTTGGACGTTATCCGTTCATCCCGACGGCGCGTCAACTCTTGAGAACGGAGAAACTCTTGCCGAATATTTAAAACGCAACGGCAAAGAAATTTTGGGTACTAACTGCAGACGCTTTGAAAATTTTCCCGTCCTTATAAAGTTTATCGACGCCCGCGAAAATTTATCGGTGCAAGTTCATCCTAACGACGAATACGCCAAGATTCATGAAAATCAGCTCGGCAAAAGCGAAATGTGGTACATTCTCGACGCCGAAGAAAATTCCGTGCTGTATTGCGGCTTTAAGAAAAAAATTTCCAAAGAAGAATTTGCCGCCCGCATAAAAAATAATTCGTTGCCGGAAGTTTTGAACGCTCTGTCCGTCAAAAAAGGTGACGTGATTTTTATTCCGGCGGGAACAATTCACGCGGTCGGCAAGGGAATTTTGCTCGCCGAGATTCAACAAAATTCAAATGTGAGTTATCGCGTCTTCGACTACGGCAGAAATCGCCCGCTCCATATCGAAAAAGCCCTTGACGTGACGAATTTAAATCCTTCGAAGGCTCGCGGCAAAAATTATCCGCACATTGCCGTTTGTGATTATTTCGTTGTCGACAAACTCAATCTCGACGGGAAAATTTTATCCGAAGCTCGCGGCAACGTTGACGAAAAAACTTTTTTGAACGTGTTGATATTGGACGGCACAGGGAAAATTTCTTGTGGCGGCAGAGAAATTTTTTATCGGAAAGGCGATTCGTTTTTTCTGACTGCTTATTCCGGCGAATGGAAAATTTGCGGGAGTTGCGACGCGCTCTTGACGACGGTACCCGGTAATGAAGAAAATTTTTAATGCTTATCAACTGGTCGGACACTTATCGACTTTTTTTGACAGAATGATGACGAATGCCGATTTGCCTGCGCGATTGGCATTGAAATTTTTTTGGGGGCTTGACGAGACGGCGCATCAAAAATTTTTGACGCAAGCCTTTGCGGGCATCCCCGAAAATTTCTGCGGACGACTTTTGGAAGTTCCCGTCGGCACGGGCGTTTTGTCGTTGCCCGTCTATAAAAATCTGCGCGGCGCGAAAATTTTTTGCTTGGATTATTCGGACAAAATGCTTGAGGCGGCGCGGGCACGGGCAGAGCAAATGAATCTGCGCGGAATAGAATTTATTCAAGGCGATGTCGGCGATTTGCCTTTTGAAGATAATTTTTTCGATTTGGTTTTATCGGTCAACGGCTTTCACGCTTTCCCCGATAAAAATTCTGCTTGGTCGGAAACTTATCGGGTTTTGAAACGCGGCGGAATTTTTTGCGGTTGCATGTATGTTAAAGGCGAAAACACTCGCACGGATCTTTTCGTCAAGCAATTTTGCGATCGTCAAGGATTTTTTTCTCCGCCGCATGAAACTTTTTCGAGCCTGCAAAAATTTTTAAGCAACCGATATTCCCGCGCTG
>CALFJC010000047.1 GCA_937877655.1 uncultured Selenomonadales bacterium | reverse complement strand
TGAACTCGCGGGTTTCTTCGCGGGCGGCTTGCACATTTTCCAAAAGATATTCGTTGAAGTTTTTGGTTTTCTCTTCAGCCATTTTCAGTCACCTCCGAAAAGTTTTTTCGCTGTTGTAGAAAAATTTTCCTGCCGAAAGAATTTCTGGTATAATCGGCGCGAGGTGAACAGCATTGAAACTTTACATAGCCGAGAAACCGTCAATGGCGCGGGAACTCGCCGCGTGTTTGAAAAATCCTCAGCAACGCAACGGGTACATAAAAACGGCGGGCGGAATAGTGACGTGGCTATTCGGACACGTTTTGCAACAAGTGGAGCCCGACGGCTACGATCCGAAATATAAAAAGTGGCGGGCGGAAGATTTGCCGATAGTGCCGGAGAAATGGAAATTGGAAGTGAATCCGTCAACGATAGCGCAATTTCGTATCGTAAAGGATTTGATAAATTCGGCGGACGAAATAATTCATGCGGGCGACCCCGACCGCGAAGGACAACTTTTGGTTGACGAAGTTTTGGATTATGTGGGGAACAAAAAGCCCGTCAAAAGAATTTTACTCAACGCGCTGGACGAAACGAGCATACTTCGCGCAAACGAAAATCTTCGCGACAATGCGGAATTTTTTAATTTGAAACAATCGGCATTGGCACGGAGCCGCGCAGATTGGCTGATAGGAATGAATCTTTCGCGAGCCTACACATTGGCGGCGCGGCGATTGGGACATAAAGATTTGGTTTTGCCGATAGGCAGAGTAAAAACTCCGACGCTCGGCTTGGTCGTGCGGCGGGAGCGGGAGATAATAAATTTCAAGCCCGTAGATTTTTTTACAATCCGAGCGACTTTTGAACACGAGAACGGAATTTTTTCCGCGCAGTTCAAGCCGTCGAAAAAAATGTCGGACTCAAAAGCTTTTGACGCGGAAGGACGACTTATCGACAAAAAATTTGCGGAGGAGCTTGTAAAAAAATTTTCGACCGCGCCTTTCGACGGGAAAATTTCTTCGTACAAGACGACGGAGAAAAAAGAATCTCAACCGTTGCCGTTTTCTTTGTCGAGTTTGCAAGTGGCGGCGGGAAAAGCGTTCGGATACACGCCGCAACAAGTTTTGGACGCCGCGCAGAGTCTTTACGAAAAAAAATTGACGAGCTATCCGCGCTCAGACTGCGAATTTTTACCTACGAATCAATTCAAGGACGCGCAGAGGATTTTAAAAAATCTTTCAGCCGCCGCCAATGAGGGCGTAAAAAAATTAGCCGTTCACTCTGACGCCGCGATAAAAAGTCGGGCTTGGAACGACAAAAAAATTTCGGCGCATCATGCAATAATTCCGACACAAAAATTTTTGGCAATGCATTTGCCCGAAATTGAAATGAACGTTTACAATCTGATAGCGAAAAATTACGCGGTACAATTTTATCCGCTCCATGTTTATGATGAAACGGTTGTCGAAATCAAATACAAAGGCGAGACTTTCACGGCGCGGGGAAAAGTTGTAAAGCAACTCGGCTGGCGGGAATTTTACGTTGCGCCGAAAATTAAATCTGATGACGAGAGCGAAAGTCTTTTGCCGCAAATGAAAACGGGCGATGATGTTCTTCACAAAAAATCCGAGCTGAAAAAATCTGTGACGAAGCCGCCGCAAAGATTTACTTCGTCGAGTTTGGTACAGGGCATGAAAGATATTCACAAGTACGTTAAGAATCCCGAATCGAAGAAGCAACTTAAAGACGTTTACGGGATTGGGACGGAGGCGACGCGGGCGGCGATAATCGACGATTTAATACGGCGCGGCTTTTTGAAAGTCACGAAAAAAATTTTGCAACCGACCGCGCAGGCGTATCTTTTGATAGACGCATTGCCCGATGAAATGACTTATCCCGACGCGACGGCGATTTGGGAGGACAAACTTCATTCGATGAGCGAAGGCGACGGCACATTGGAAGATTTTTTGGCGGGGCAAGTGAAATTTACAAGCGAACTCTGCGCGGCGGCGGAGACCGCGAAATTTGCCGAAGCGGAAAATATTTTCAAATGTCCGAAATGCGGCAGTGCTCTCGTCAAACGCAACGGCAAGGACGGGAATTTTTTCTGGGGTTGCATGAATTATCCCAAATGCAAAACGGCTTTCGAGGACGATAGCGGCAAGCCCGACTTTGATGGGAAAATTCGTTCGGCGCGACTGATTAAAGAAGGAGCTCCGAAATGTCCAAATTGCGGCAGTGCTCTCGTCAAACGCAACGGCAAGAACGGAGAATTTTGGGGTTGCACGGCTTATCCGAAATGCCGCACGAGTTTTGACGACAAGAATGGCAAGCCCGACTTCGACGGAAAAAAATTTTTACCTACTCAAAATTTAGATGCCGCCGAAGATTTTAATCTTGCCGATTTTGAGCCGATAATTTCTTCTGCCGACTTCGATTGAAAAAAATTATTGAGCTGGCAATGCGCAGCGTTGCGTACAATCGCGGTAATTTGCTCCGAACTTTTGAAAGGCAAGGCGCGACCGCTGTTTGTCAACTTTTTAAAAGTTGCTGCAGATTTTGATTGAAAATTTTTTGGCTGAAGGCGCGGCGAGAAAATTTTTTATCAAATTTTAATCGAGGAGTCATTGACTGGGAAATTTTTTGTGATATACTTGCGAAAAATTTTTAAGGGAGTGTAATGGTTTCGACAGGGATGGATGGGGTTTGATAAGCGAGCACCGGCTCCGTGAACCGGTTCAACAAGCGGAAAACTTTTAAAATAATCGCGAACGACGATTACGCACTGGCGGCTTAACGCCACCCTGCCCGACTGATTTTTCCCGTCAGGTCGTAAGCGGGGTCAATAACGGGATACCGCCCTTGAGAGCATTGTAGGGGCGCGGGAAATTCAAAGTGCTCGGCGATGTCAAGTTTGTCGTTGAGGTTGGCAGAGCTTAAATTTTTTCAGCGACTGCGCTCGGAGAAAGTTGGGCAACAACATTTTTGGACAGGAGTTCGATTCTCCTCACTTCCATAAACGAAAAAAGCTCGAAGGTTTAAAATCCTTCGGGCTTTTTGAATTTTTTTTCCGTAAATCAGTTGAGCTCCGGACGCTGATAGAAAAACGGCTTGTAAGTCACGTAACCGATTTGCCGTGCGTTCAAAATGGATTCGGTGCCGCCGACAAACAAAATTCCGCCGGGTCGCAGGGCTTTGAAGAAATTTTTATAGAGTTCCGACTTCGCCTCTTCGGTGAAATAAATTACAACGTTGCGGCAAAGAATGAGATCGAAATTTGACTCGAAAGGGTCTTTCAAAAGGTTGTGGCGTTTGAAGTCGACAGCCATTTTAATTTCGGGCTTGATGGCAAATTTTCCGTCGGGCGTCTTGGTGAAATATTTTACTTTGCGGTCGGAGCGCATGGCTTTAATTTCGTCGGCGGTATAAATGCCCTTCTTCGCCTTGCCGATAATTTCAATGTCGAGATCTGTTGCAAGGATTCTGTGGCGTTTGCCGGGCGTCAACTCTTTCAAAATTATCGACAAGGAATAAGGTTCCGCGCCGATTGAACAGCCCGCGCTCCAAATATTTAACGAGTCGTTGCGCTTCAAAAGATAAGGAATGATGTCCGATTCGACCATGTTGAACTTATCGGGGTTACGGAAAAATTCCGAGACGTTGATTGTCAGATACTCAATGAAGTCCGCGAATTTTTGTTTATCTCTTACCGCGTCGCTGAAAAAGCTCGTGTAACTTTTGAACGGAGTCTTTTGAATGAGATTGTTGATGCGCCGCCGCATTTGCTGTTCCTTGTAAAGTTGCAAATCGATTCCGGTTTTGCGATTCAGTTGTTGCTTAAAAAGTTCCCAATCCTTGTCGTCCATGATTTTTCCTCCTTAATTGATAATTTGTTTGCATTGTAGCAAAGACTAAGGATAATTTCAAGGTTAGGTTATAGGTTTTAGGTTTTAGGTTATAGGTTTTAGGTTTTAGGTTTTAGGTGTTAGATGTGAATATTACGCTAAAAATTTCCCCGTTGATATTGAAAGAAGTCGAGTCCGAAATATTTTTGAGAATAATTTTACCGCCCCCGTTAATCGCGAGCGTCAAGGTATCGTTTTTGAAATTTGATTTGTAATCAACAAAGCCTGTGCCTTTTTTGTTAAGAATTTGTAACATGTCGCCGCTTGAAAAATCGGTAATGACATCTGAACCGTCCCCTGCGCGGAAAATAAAAATGTCGTTGCCATCTCCGCCCGTGAGTGTATCATTTCCCTTGCCGCCCCACAAAGTGTCGTTGCCGCTTCCGCCGATTAAAATATCTCCTTTCTTGCCGCCGATAAGTGAATCAGCTGAAGCCGAGCCGCTGATTGAAACTTTTTTCTTGGCAAGGGAGGCGTCCGCCTTAAAAACTCCAATTTCTTCGAGATTAATTGTTCCGTTAAACGAGCCCAAAACTTTTGCCGAATTTTCTTCGATAAAAATTCCGTTGCTGAAAATTGTATCCGAGCCGCCCGAAGTTAAAGTTATTTCCGAAGTGTCTTTGACGGTTATGGAGCCGCTCCCGATTTTTATAATCGAGTCGCCCTTTTTAATTTTTGCGTCCTTAATCTCCGCGCCGCTTCCGAGACTGATTTTATCTCCGTCGCCGAAATTAAAAATGGTATCTTTGCCGTCGCCTTTGTTGTAAATGAAAATGTCTGCTCCTTCGCCGCCGAAAATTGTATCTTTACCTTTGCCGCCCGAAATTGTCGAGTTGTAGCCTGCGCGGATAAGATTTGCTTTTCCGTTGCCTAAAATTTCAATCGCATTTGTTTCCGAGCCGTCGATTGTCGCGAGATTGGAATAATTTTTTGCGGAAAAATTTTCTGTCGCGCTTGTGAGTGTGGCAGATTTTTTTCCTTTGTCAAAAATTCCTTCCTCTGTATAAAAATTGACGACCGAATTTAGATTAATCGCCTTGCCCGCGCCGTTTTTGACGGTTAAGGAATTTTCTTCGCCGAAGGTAAAAATTATGTCGGAGCCGTCGACTGAAAAATTTTCGTGAACAAATTCGCCCGTGATGATTTTATCGCTTGCCGAATAATCGGCGATTGTGTCCTTGCCGCCCGAATAAGAAAAAGTATCATTGCCCCTGCCGCCGATTAAAAGATCGTCGCCCGCCTCGCCGTCCAAAAAATCTTTGGCGGAGCCGCCGCGCAGAGTGTCATTGCCGCCGCCGCCGAAAATTTTTATTGACGCGCCGTTGTTTGAAATGTTATCGGCGTCTTCACTGCCTTTGAAAATTTTCCCGGAATAAATTCCCGTGTTCAATTCAAAATCGTAACCGCCGCTTTCAATCACGGAAACTTCTTTGGAAAAATTTTTCGCAGAGAGTTTGACGATATTTCCCTTGATTGTCGGAGCAGAAACAATGCCGCCGAGTTCAATCAAAGTTTCGCCGCCGTCCGCCGCCGTGTAAATTATTTGATTATCGCTGAGAATATATCCTTCAATCGTTGAACTGCCGGAATAAATTGCCGTCTCTCCGATATGCCAAGCCGCTTCTTGCGTCGAAGATTGCGGAACATCTTCGCCGAGAGCCAAGCTGTAACCGCCGCTGATTGAAACGCTTGACGCGCCGAGAGCCGATTTAAAAACCGTGACGATTTTATTTTCAATCTCAATTCCGTCCGTCGAAGTCACGCCGCTTACAGTAAAAATTTCTTCGTTGCCTTCGCCGTAAGTGAGAAATTTTTTATCATCGGACAAAATCGCGCCCGCCAAAGTTTTTGTCGAATGCGTTGCAACATTGTTTTCAAGCGACCAATCTTCAATCGTCGTGAACAAACTCAAGCCGCCGATTGTCACTTCGCCCGCCAAAATTCCGCCGTCGATTGTTTCAAGATTTTCAACCGCCGAAGCAAAATGAATTTCATCGCCCGAATTGAAATTTTTAACGCTGAAATTTTTAACGCCTTCGCCGAGAAAAATTGTATCGTCGCCCGCGCCGACATTAACCGTTGCGCTTGCGCCGAAATTGTTTATCGAATTTTTTCCGAGCCCCGCGCAGATTGAAACTTTCGCGCCGTAATTCAAAATGAGATCGTCGCCTTCGTCTGCGTCGATTGTCACGGCGTCGCCGTAATTTGTAATCGAATCATCATTTTCCGTGCCCGTTATCAAAGTTTCGTTCAAAAAATTTTCCGTAACAAAACTTTCTTCAAGCTCTTCCGCAACCGCGCCCGAAATGACATTAACCGCGTCGCTGAAGCCGCCGAGATTTATAACGCCCTTAATTTTCCCCGAAGATTTTTTGCTTACCGTGACAACGGAATTTTCTTGGGCGAAGTCGAAAGTGTCAGGGATAAGAAGGGTATCGTTCGCGTTGAAGCCGTTGATTGTATCTTTGCCGAAAGAGGAATTGAAAACGAAATAATTTCCCGTGCCGTTGTTGAAAATTGAATCGTTGCCTTCGCCGCCGATAATCGTATTGTTGCCGCCAAAAATTGTTGCCAGATCATTTCCCGCGCCGAGATCTATAAAATTTTCTTCCATACCGCTTGAAATAAATCTTACGGTATCATTTCCTTCGCCCACGCAGATGGTGTTACTTTTTCCGCCGAAATAAATTGAATCATCGCCCGCGCCTGAAATTATCGAGGCGTCAAAAGAAGATTTGAACGAAAAAGAATCGTTGCCTTCTCCGCTTGAAATTGTGTTGCCGTAAACGGAACTTTGATTGAATGCCGCGAAATTATCTCCGTCGCCGAGATTTATAAAATGATGTCCGCCGTCCGTCGCGTTGACTGTATCATTTCCCGCGCCCGTCGAGATCGTCGAAAATTGTCCGCCGATATTGATACTGTCTGCTCCTGCGCCCGTCACGATAAAAGAACCTTCGGAAGTCTCAACGATATTATCTCCGTCGCCGCCCAAAAGTGTATCGTTTATCGTGAGCCCGACGATTTTTAAATTGTTCGTGTTGGAAATGATTTGATGAACGCCCGTATTTTCGACGCTGTAAACTCCTTCAGAAACACTTCCGATTTTGAAATCCTGCGCGGAAGTCGAGGCAATTTCTGAAGAAGAAATTCCGCCGATAAAATAATCGCCGTCTTCATCGGGATTGACGGTTGAAAAAATTTCTCCGAAGGCGGGAAGAGATTCCGTTTGCGCGGCGGCGGTTTTGGCAAAATATCTCATGAACATAAAACCACCCGCATAAAAATCGGCTTGCGCGGTTCCGGTGTTGGTAAGATTTAAAACTGTATTCAGTCTTGAATCTGTGGCGGCGACAGAAAAAATTCTGTTGCCGCGTTCGTCATCGATGCCGTGAACGAGTTCCGCCATCCCTTCAACAATAAATTGCGGCAGGCGAACGAAATAATTAATGTTGGTTTCCATATTCGAGTGAGTCAATTCATGCGCCAAAGTTCGGTCGAGATAACCCGTTGTCTTGGAAGATTTTCCGTTGAGATCATCTGAGGAAATGTCGGCATAATAATTCACGTTGATTTTCAGCATGAGTTGAGTTATCGCGCCGTCGGAATATCTTGGCCAATAGGGAGCCGCCGCAAGAATTGTATTGCTTCCTTTTCCGTCGTAGAAAAAAACTCCCATGTCTTTAATCATTGCGGTTGGGGAGTTGAAACTTATCCCGAAACTTTCTTCGCTCAAATTCAAACTTTCGCCGACCCACCACTTGAAAAGTCCCGCGAAAATCGTTTTTTGATCGTCCGTGAGTTCGTCAAAAGTTTTCGCCGTTATTTTGCTTGTATCGCCCGAAGTTGTATTCGATACTCCGAGCAGATGAATTGTCAAGCCGTTGCGCGTGAAAGTCGAGGCGTTTGGAAATGTACTTGAAAGACTCCCGACAGTAATTCCGTCAATCATAACTTCGCCCGCCGCGTCCGTTTCGACGGTATCAAGATCAATCGTAACCGAAAAATCTTCTTCGACATCGGCGGGCGCGGCGACATTTGAAAAATTTTTATCGACAGAAATTTTCTCGGCGGCAACCTGCGCGGGAAAATAATCTTCATCAATTTCAATCCTGCCTTCGTCAACGACATTTGAAAAATTTTTATCGGCAGAAATTTTCTCGGCGGCAACCTGCGCGGGATAATAATTTTCATCAATTTCAATCCTGCCTTCGTCAACGACATTTGAAAGAACTTTTCCTTCGGAATAATTTACGGTCTTGAGATTGTCGAAACTTATTCCCGCATTGGCGAGCCACTCGCCGATTGTTGACGAATTTATTTTTGCTTCTTTGGCAGAATCGAAATCGCCGAGCCGAATTTTTCTTCCCGCCTTATCGGTGATGACAAGCAAATTATCTTCAATTTGCGCGGAAGCAATTTCAAAATTTCCTTCGAGTTTCAAAGTGTCTTGGGAATTTAAATCGGAAAAAGTTATGTCGTTGACGCCTTCGGCTATTGTGATAAAATCTTCGCCGTCGCCTGAAGTAACGGTTGCGCCGCCTGCGTTGACAAAAATTTTATCGGAGCCCGCGCAGGCGTCGACAGAATCCGCGCCGTTGGCAGTGATAGAATCATCGGCATCCGTTGCTTTGATGATCCAATTTCTGTCATTGGTGATAATATTTTGTGCCGTCGAAGTCGAGGCAATATAAGTGTTGATAAAAATTTCCGGAACGACGCTCTCTGCGGTTTTAATTTCGGAGCCGCCCGCGTCCGAGCCCGTGATGGCTCCCGTATCGTCATTGCCGCTTGACTCCGTCCAATCTTTTGCCGTTCCGCTTGAATCAAACCAAAATTTTTTATTCAAAATGACGCCGCAATATTTTTCCAAAAAAATATATGCCTTGCGCTCCTTGATAAAATTTCTGACGGTTGATCTGCCGTCGTTTTCCTCATCGTAATAAGCATTGCTTTTATTTTCGGTGTCATAATCTTTTGCGTCGGCATCCAAAATACCCGAAGAAATTTCCGACATGATTTTGCCTGCATAATCGCTTCCGAGAACTTCTTCAACGGCTTCTTTTTCTGCAGAAACTTGGTCAGCTTTCATTGCGTCGATAACTTCTTGAATGTTCCCGTAACGCGAAGAAGCTCTGGCGGCAGAATCGAGCATATTTTTCCCGACGGAACTTGAATCTGAATAGCCGTGATTGGCGAGTTGTTTTACAAAATTTTTTATAACTTCCTGCGCAGTCACAAAAATACCTCCCTTGAATTGCGGAGAATTGTTTTTCAAAATTTAATTGTTGCAACAGATTTTATCAAATATTTCAGCATGTTGAAAGTGTAGCGATGAGCAAGTACCAAGTGCCATTTCTTTTTGTTATTTTTTCTTTGGGCGAAGGAAAAACAATGCGCAATGCGAAATTTGTAATGAAAAAGATTCACAGCGGGTAGCGAAGACACGGGCGCACAGGACGTGCGCCCGCCGGCAACAGAAACAGGATGTTTCT
>CALFJC010000046.1 GCA_937877655.1 uncultured Selenomonadales bacterium | reverse complement strand
ATTTGAGCCTCGACAAAAAATCGGGGCTCTTTTTTTTCAATTAGGAATTAGGAATTAAGAATTAGGAATTAAGAGATTTTTAATCATAAATTACGCATTGCTTTTTGTTGCAGGATTTAAGCCGCTGTTGCCGAATTTACTAAAAAATTTTCGGGAGGCTTCAGCATGAACAGCAAAAACGAATTGCAAGCCGCCTTGGCGGAAAATTTTCAAACCGGGACATGTCGAACTTTCAACACGGAAAATTTCGGCGAAATTATAATTGTCTCGACGGGCGTCGCGGGCAACCTCGTCCTTTATAAAAATTTTTATCCCGCCGCGCATATTCGCCCCGAATCTTCAACCGTTATTCTCAACGCCGAAGAACCTTTTCCGCCCAATGAAGACTTTCACAGACTCCAAAAACTCATAAAGCAAACTTGCAAAACTGTCATAGAATGTTACAGCGTTGATGAACTTGTTGAGTTTGTCGACATGAATCAAGACTTTGGCAAATAATTTTTTCGGGAGGGATTGAATTGGCATTTTATTATCAAGAACCGTCACGCACTTTCGGAGAGTATCTGCTTATACCGGGCTACTCGTCCGTTGACTGCATCCCAAGCAATGTTGATTTGTCTACACCGCTCGTGAAATTCAAACGCGGTGAATCGCCAAAATTTCTTATCAACATTCCCATGACCTCAGCCATTATGCAATCGGTTTCAAATGACACAATGGCTATCGCGCTTGCCAAAGAAGGCGGCATTTCTTTTATTTTCGGCTCGCAACCGATTAAGGAACAAGCCGCTATGGTTGCCCGCGTCAAAAATTACAAATCGGGCTTCGTCTCCAGCGATTCAAATCTTAAGCCGACAAATACTCTGCGCGAAATGTTGGACTTGCTCGAAATAACGGGGCATTCAACTATGGCGGTTACCGAAGACGGCAAGCCGACGGGAAAACTTTTGGGGATTGTCACAAGCCGCGATTATCGCATTACCCGCATGACGGGCGACGAATTGGTTCAAGACTTCATGACGCCTTTTGAAAAATTAATTTACGCCGACGCCGATTCAACCACTTTGCCCATTGCAAACGATTTAATTTGGGAGCATAAACTCAACATGCTTCCGCTCGTTGACAAGAAACAACGTCTTCGCTACATGGTTTTTCGCAAGGATTATACCGATAACAAAACCAATCCGCTTGAACTTATCGACAAGAGAAAACGTTATGTTGTCGGCGCGGGCATCAACACAAGAGATTATGCCGAGAGAGTTCCCGCGTTGTTGAAGGCGGGCGCGGACGTTTTGTGTATCGATTCTTCGGAAGGTTTCAGCGAGTGGCAGAAAATTACTCTTGAATACATTCACAAAACTTTTGGCGAAGAAGTCAAAGTCGGCGCGGGCAATGTCGTTGACGCGGAAGGTTTCAGATTTTTGGCGGACGCGGGTGCGGATTTTGTTAAAGTCGGAATAGGCGGCGGCTCCATTTGCATTACCAGAGAAACTAAGGGCATCGGGCGCGGACAGGCGACGGCGGTTATCGACGTATGCAGGGCTCGCGACGAATATTTTAAAGAAAAGGGCGTTTACATTCCAATTTGCTCCGACGGCGGCATTGTTCATGATTATCATATGACGCTTGCTTTGGCAATGGGCGCGGATTTTTTGATGCTCGGCAGATATTTTTCGCGTTTCGACGAGTCGCCGACAGACAAAATCAGAATCAACGGCACTTATTACAAAGAATATTGGGGCGAAGGTTCAAATCGCGCTCGCAACTGGCAACGCTACGATCTCGGCGGCGAAAGAAAACTTTCTTTTGAAGAAGGCGTTGATTCTTATGTTCCCTACGCCGGCTCTCTTAAAGACAATGTTGCAAGTACCTTGTCAAAAATTCGTTCGACAATGTGTAATTGCGGCGCGCTCAATTTAGCCGAGCTCCGCGACAAAGCAAAAATTACTCTTGTTTCTTCCGTCAGTATCGTTGAAGGCGGCTCGCATGATGTTATTCTTAGAGATCAATTTTCGGGAACTTAATTTTGTGATTAAAAAAATTTGAAGGGGTTATTATGTTAAAAAATTTTTTGGCGATAATCTGCGCGGCAAGTTTTTTTTTCATGAGTTCCGCGCAGGCGACGAATTCAAAAGTTGAAGTCGCCGTTCAATTCGCCATAGACATTGCAAACGATCAATCGCACGGTTATTCGCAGGGGATTCCGCCTTACACGGGCTCCCGTGAGTCTCCCGATTATGATTGTTCTTCGCTGATTTATCACGCCTTCAATCACGCGGGATTCAATATCATTGACAACTGGCATAACAATCCGAAATTTTTCAGCCGCTATGACGGCAAGCAATATTCGGGCGATGCCGATACCATTTGGGAAGATTTGAGCGTTGACGGCGGCTGGGAAAAATTTTCTTGGTCGGAGATAAAAGATAATCTTCAACGCGGCGACATTCTTTGCAACCCCGCCCGCCATTGCGCAATTTATATCGGCGACGGAATGACTGTTGAGGCAAAAGGCGTGAATAATTATCGCGGCGGCAGTTACGCGACGGGAGATCAGGGCGGCGAAATTGATTTTTATCCTGCGCAAGGGCGCGGCTGGACAGAGGTTTACAGATATGTCGAAGATTAAAATTCTGAACGGCTTAGAGCATCTCGACGAAATCAAACAGCTCGTTATGGAGTACACGAAATTTTTGGGGCGCGATTTATCTTTTCAGCACTTTGACGAAGAACTTAATGATTTATCTGCAAAATACGCGCCGCCGGAAGGACGTTTACTCTGCGCGGCTTTGGAGGATAAAATTATCGGTTGCGTTGCCTATCACAAGCACAATGCCGCTCGTTGCGAAATGAAACGGCTTTTTGTCCGCGCAGGTCATCGCGAACATCACGCGGGCTCCAAACTCGTTGAGGCGATTATAAATTTTGCTCGCGAAGACGGCTTTAAAGAAATGGTTTTGGATACGATAACGCCTTTGCAAAGCGCAATTCGCCTTTATAAAAAATTCGGCTTCGTCGAGTGCGAACCTTATTATAAAAATCCTATGGACGACGTGATTTATTTCAAAAAAATTTTATGATGAAGGGGCAATAATTTTATGTCAGGACATTCCAAATGGGCAACCATTAAACGTAAAAAAGGAGCCAACGATGCAATTCGCGGGGCAATGACAACCAAAATCAGCCGCGAAATTACCATTGCCGTAAAAATGGGCGGCGCAGATCCGACAGGCAACATGCGCCTTAAACTCGCGCTAAGCAAGGCGAAGGCTAACAACGTCACAAAGGACAATATCAATCGCGCAATTCAAAAGGGGCTCGGCTCCTCCGACGCCGCAAATCTCGAAGAAATTATTTATGAAGGTTACGGACCCGGCGGCGCAGCTCTCATGCTCGAAATTCTTACAGACAACCGCAATCGCACTGCCGCCAATATTCGCCACATTTTTTCAAAACACGGCGGCAATCTCGGCGAAAACGGTTGCGTTGCTTGGATGTTCAAGAAAAAAGCCGTCTTCACTGTCGACAAAGAAACTTTCGACGATGAAGATGCTCTTATGGAAATTGCAATGGACGCGGGCGCGGAAGATTTTTCGGCAGACGAAGAATCTTTTGAGATAACCGCCGCCCCCGATGACTTCAACGCCATTGAGTCCGCGCTTGCCGAAAAAGGAATTGAAACTGCTTCAGCCGAAATAACTCAAGTTCCCGATACAACCGTCGCGCTCGCCGATAAGGACGCAGAAAAAATGCAGAAACTCCTTGACGCGCTCGATGAAGATGATGACGTTCAAAATGTTTACGGAAATTATGAGTTTGCCGAATGATAACGCTGGGCATTGATCCGGGAACTGCCATTTGCGGCTTCGGCTTTGTGGAAAATCTGCGCGGAAATTTCGTTGCAAAAAATTTCGGTGTCATAACCACAAGCCCGCAAGCTTTAATGCAGGACAGACTTTTAAAAATTTATATCGAACTCGACGCGCTGATTAAAAATTTCCAACCGCAAATCTTAGCCGTCGAGAAACTTTTTTTTGGAAAGAATTCCACTACCGCAATTTCCGTCGCCCAAGCTCGCGGCATTGTACTTTTAGCCGCCGCGCAGAATAATCTTGACCTTATCGAAATTACTCCAAACGAAGTCAAGCAATCCGTCACGGGCTACGGTGCCGCAACGAAGGAGCAAGTCATTTATATGGTTACAAAAATTCTCAACCTTGATGCGCCGCCCAAGCCCGATGATGCCGCCGACGCTTTGGCAATAGCACTTGCCGCAACTTACGAGGCAGATTCTTTGACGCGCAGAAATTTTTTGGGAGATTTGTCATGATCGGTTATTTGAACGGGAAAATAAAATTTGTCTTCCAAGATTATTGTATCCTTGACGTGCACGGCGTCGGTTATAAAATTTTTGTCGACACTCCGACTTTGCAAACTTTGAAAGTTGATTCTGCGACAGAATTTTTTATTCATACGGCGGTAAGGGAAGATGCGATAAATCTTTTCGGTTTTAAAGAGCGGGAGACTTTTGAACTGTTTGAATTGCTGTTGACGGTTTCGGGCATAGGAGCAAAAATCGCGCTGGGTATCGTCTCCAAAATTTCGGCAAACGACTTCGCGGCGGCAATTTCCCGACAAGATTTAAAAACTCTAACGAAATTGCCGGGCGTAGGAAAAAAATCTGCCGAGAGAATTCTTTTGGAGCTTAAAGATAAAATTCGTCCGCCGGAAAAATTTTCGCAACCGATTGTCATAAACACAACCGCGCAGGACGAAGCCCGCGAAGCTTTGGAGGCGTTGGGTTATACGGCGGCAGAAATTTCTTCGGTGTTTGAAAAAGCTCCGCCCGATTCTTCAACCGAACAGCTGATTAAATCTGCA
>CALFJC010000045.1 GCA_937877655.1 uncultured Selenomonadales bacterium | reverse complement strand
GGCGGGCGCACATCCATGTGCGCCCGTGTCTTCGCCACCCGCCATAAATTTCTTCATTACGCATTATAAATTGCATTTTCTGCGTCTGTGTCTCCACTACCCGTTGCAAATTTCTAATCAAAAACTTTTGGCAGGAGCTCCGCAATGTCAATCGTTATCGGCATGAAATAAAGCCCGCCGCTTGAAGTCTTGATGAAGTCGATAACTTTTTTGGCGAAGTCGATATTCCAATCCATCGTCGGCTTAAAATCTTTCGGGAAAACAGCTTTATCCTTTATCTCCCAATAACTGCGACTGCGATTGCTGAAAACCGGCGAGACGCCCCAATAAATTTCATGTTCTTCAAGAAGGTCTGCGTACATTTCCAAAAATCTCAAGTCGAAAAAAGGTTGCGTGAAAAAGCCCGCCGCGCCCGCTTGCGCTTTTCTTTCGACGCGATAAAGTTCTTCGCGAATTCCGCTCCGATATTGATCAATGCCCGCATAAATTTTTACGTCGGGCAATTCTTCGCGAAATTTATGAATCACGTCGATTGTCTCCGTCGGATAAACCGTGCGCGTCAAATCTTTAGGCGGGTCTCCCGCGATTATCAAAACTTCTTTGACGCCGAATTTTATAAAATCTTCGCGCATGGAGAGCGGCTTTGATAAATCAATGTCCATTGCGCGGACGTGCGGTATCGTCGGAAGCGCGGGCTGAGTAATTTTCGCCGCCTGCCACGGGCGCAGTTCAAAACTCATTAAATCGGGAATGTTCACGCAGTCAACCTGCGGATATTTTTTTATTACGTCGATGTCCGCCTGAAGGCTTGCCTCGTCTCGCGGAATTATTTCAACCGCTATTCTTCCCATAAAAAATTCCTCCTTAAAAAAATCTTGTCGGCAAATTTATTCTAACAGCCAAAAAATTTTTTGTAAATAAAAAAACCTCCCGCCGATTTTTCAACGAGAGATTTTTTTTTGCACAGGATAAAAATTCCTTTAAGTTATTTTTGACAACGTCGCGAAAACAGCTCGGATCAATTTTACTCGTTCTTCCGCCGCGATTTGCCCCGCCGCCTCCGACTTGTAAAGATTTGCCGACATCTGCGCGATAAGTTCCGCTTCGCGCCGCGTGATAAGTTTGTTCTCCAAAAGAAAATCCAACATTGATTTCACATGCGCAAAGGGCGTTTCTTCATTAATGTCCTCTATCATGTTGCGATACAAAATTTGTTTTTGGTCGAGTTCTTCCGGAATAATCGCAATGCGAATGTAACCGCCGAGCCCGCGTCGAGACTCAACCGCAAAGCCGCGCTCGGTTGTAAAACGCGTACTCAAAACGTAACTTATCTGCGAAGGCGCACAACTTATTTCGTCCGCCAAAGCCGTCCGCTTCAGTTCAATTTGCTTATCGGAGTTTTGCGCCAGCCGTCTCAAAATATATTCTTCAATCGTATCTGCCTTGTTGTTCAGCATGATCAATCACCTCTTCTTGATATTTTGACATTATACTTTCAAAACAACAAAACGGCAAGCCTTTTTTTAATTAAGAATTGTTGGTAAATTAAAAGTGAATAGCGAAAACAGCTGACAGAACGAAATTTTTAAAGCAGAAAACTAACTTATCGTAACGGATGGCAATTTGCGCGTTGAGTAAATATCGCGGCAAGACGCAGGATTTTACTCCGATATTGAGTGCCTCGACGGCAAGCCCTTAACAACTTGACGAACGCCAAAATCCCAAGAAATCTTTCCAAACTTGCCGATGCAAAAATTTTGCACGAAGAGGTTTGCGAAAAAGACGAAATGGCAGACAGAGTTTTGAAATTCGCGGCGAAATAAAATCTGCGCGGAATAAAAAAGAAAGCTTCCGATAAATTCGGAGGCTTTTTTCATTCCTAATTCCTAATTCATAATTCCTAATTGAATATCGGCGGCGTTAAATTTTTTTCGACAATCAAACGGTTAATCGCGTCGAGGACGGCTTGCGGATAAATTTTTTTCTGACATTCAAGCTCACGCGCCGTTCCTTTGTGATAAGGACAGCCGATCATAAAACTTACGCGAATATCGTTGAAACAACCGTTGCAAACCAAGCGATTTGCCACGCGGTAGGGCGTATAAAATTCGTGCCAATCATAAGTGAAGCCGCCAATCATAACGACGGGACAATTTACGACTTCGGCGAGCCAAGCCAAGCCGCTCGACAAGCCGATAAAAAATTCTGCGTGATAAAGCATGTTCGCCCGCTCCATAATCGAAAAATCGCCCGTGAAATCTTCGGCATTGGCGGGCATTTCTACGGAATATTTTCCTTCGCGCTGAAATTTTTTCTTGTCAATGCAAAAGACGCGGTAGCCGAGACTTTTTAAATAATCAACGACAATTTCCCAGCCGCCGAGATAAAGCCAACATTTTGTGGGAGTGGAAGTTTGAACGCCGATACAAACGTAAGGCTCGGAAAAAATTCTCGGCGCGGTCGGTTTGAAAATCGGTTTGGCAGGAAGATTTTTAATCCCGATGATTGAACCTGCCATTCTCTCAAGCGAATTATTTCGCGGGTCGACGGGCAGATAAGGAAGCGGACTCATAATCGCCGAAAGATAAAACGTCGCGTAATTTTCAAAGCTGATTTTGTCGACATGTTTAATTTCGGGATGAAGATGCGCCGTAATTTCTTTGAGATATTCGGGCAGAAGAATTGAAACTTCGCATTTGAAATGCCGTCTGAATTCTTCAATCGCGGGGAGCATTGCAAGCGTATCGCCCAAAGGAGCGCGTTGCCGCAAAATTATCAGCACGGAATATCCTTCGGGATTAAAAACATGTTCAAAAATTTTTTCGCCGTCAAGCGCGACTTCGATTTTCCAACGGATAAAATATTTTTCAAAAGAAATCAATCGAACGTCGGAAATATCTCTGTCGAAAAAAATTTGTCCGTTGTCGTCACCGATTCGGACATGAAAATTTCCCTGTGGAATTTCAAGCCGCAAACCGCAATTAAAATCCAAGCACAACCCTTCAATTCCTGTTTCGCCGTAAATCGGCGCGTCGTAACTTCTTTCGCAATGCGGATAAATTTTCATCAAGCCGAATAAAAAATTTTGAATAGCCGGCGCGTCGGTAAATTCGGGCAGAGTCGGTTTGAACCCGCGAACTTTTTCAAACTTGCTCACGTCCATTTTTTCTTTGAGATAATCGCGGAGATCTCTCGCGCAAAAAATTAATTTCCTCATTTCAAATTTCCTTTATCGATAATCAGTTGTTCAATCGCGTTGAGAACTTGACGCGGCGAAATTTTTTTCTGACATTCCAACTCCCTCGCAGTATTTTTTTGGTAAGGACAAAAATTATTGAAGGCGCGGACGCGAATGTCGCTGTAACAGCCGTTGCAAACAAGACGATTAGCCACACGATACGGCGTATAAAATTCGTGCCAATCATGAGTGAAGCCGCCAATCATGACGACGGGACAATTTACGGCATCGGCAAGCCAAGCCAAGCCGCTTGAAAGTCCGATAAAAAATTCCGCGTGATAAAGCATGTTAGCCCGCTCCATTATCGGAAAATCGCCCGTGAAATCTTCGGCATTGGCGGGCATTGCGGCGGAATATTTTCCTGCGCTTTGAAAATTTTTCTTGTCGATGCAAAAAATTCTGTAGCCGAGACTTTTCAAATAATCGACAACAATTTCCCAGCCGTTCGGATAAAGCCAGCCCTTAGTCGGGTTGGAAGCTTGCACGCCGATACAAACATAAGGCTCGGCACAAATTCTTGGCGAAGTCGGTTTGAAAATCGGGCGCGGCGGAAGATTTTTTATCCCAAGAATTTCTCCCGCCAACCGATTAAGCGGCGCGTTGCGAATGTCGGCGGGAACCGTCGGAAAATCTCCGAAGTTCATTTGCGGATAATACGTCGCGTAAGTTTCAAAATTTATGTCGTCAACCTGCGCGAGTTCGGGATAAAAATTTTTTGCAAGCCCGCGCAGATATTCGGGCAATGAAATTTCGACGCGACATTTAAAAATTTTTTCAAACTCCCGCGCATAGGGCAAAAGTGCCAATGTATCTCCGAGCCCGCCCTTTTTGTCAAATGCCAGATGAACTTTTTGCCCGCTCAAATCCAAAATGTGTTCAAAAATTTTTTCTCCGCCCGAAAAAATTTCCACATGCCAACGAATAAAATATTTTTCGACAGAAATTAATCGAACGTCGGAAATTTCTCTGTCAAAAAAAATCAGCCCGCTGTCGAAGTCGCTGATTTTTGCGCGAAAATTTCCCGGAGGGATTTCAAGGCGCAAGCCGCAATTAAAATCCAAGCGAATTCCTTCAATATTCGTCTCCCAAAAAATTTCTTCGTCGTCTTCCTCACGTGAAAGACTGCACAAAAACTTTTGAACAAAAGGCAAATCCAACAGCGCAGGCTCAAAAGATTTGGCGGCGGGCAGATTGAGTTTGTCGACGTTTTGAATGTGCGAAAGATAATCTTGCAAATTTCTCGCGCAGAACAGTAATTTTCTCATAAAATCTCCTAGAGCAGATTGATAAATTTGTGTGTTTGCGGAATGACGCGGACATTTTTTATTTTTCGGAGCGCGGCGGCTTGAAACGATAAAATTTTCTCCGCTGAAGCCGCGCAAATCCCTTTAACGGGCGTCACTGGTTGCAAAATCACTAAAATTTCTCTGTCAACCCTTGCAATTAAATCCACTGCCGATAAAAATTCTTCCGGCGTTGTTTCGCCCGTCACGACGATTTTAACATACAAATCTTTTCCCTGCGCGGCTCGCAAGAATTTTTCGTGCCGGGCAAAAAGATTCTGTCCAAGCTTTATGTCCATGCTGACAATATCAATCGCGTCCGAAATTCTTTCAAACTCCTCGTAAAGCGTGCCGTTCGTCTCCAAAAAAGTTTTCAAACCTAAATTTTTAACCGATTTTGCAACTTCGCCGATAAATTTTGTGTGTAAAAGCGGCTCGCCGCCCGTAAAACTCACCGCTTGAGTCGGAATTTCATCAGAAAAAGCTTTTATAACTTCAAAAACCTGCGCGGCGTCCAGAGGATTCTTTTTTTGCAAAAATTTCATCGCTCCTGCCGAAGTTTCCACTTTGCAAAAATCTGCGCGGAGAAAATTCGTGTCGCAATACGCACAATTCAAGTTACAGCCCGAAAATCGCACAAAAATTTGTCGAAAACCTAAATATTTCCCTTCGCCCTGCACTGACGAAAAAATTTCTATCAAATTCGCCTTACTCATAATAAATCACACAGGAATTTGGGCTCTCAAAAACTTTTACCGCATAAATTTTCGTCGAACCGTCAAAAATTTCGCTCGCCGCAAGTTTTTTATAAATTTTCCGCGCAATATTCTCCGCCGTCGGATTTTCTTCCGCAAAAATCTTAAGCTCATTCAAAAATCTGTGATCCAATTCGTCCAAAACCTTGTTCAACTCCGCTTTCAATACCTTAAAATCAATCAGCATTCCCAATTCATCCAATTTTTCGCCCCGAACTACCACTTCAACGCTCCAATTATGCCCGTGCAACCGAGAACACTTGCCGTCATAACCTTCAATGAAATGTGCCGCCTCAAATGCCGACCTAACCGTCAATTCATACAAAATTCTCTTCCCCCTTACGTTAAATCGCTTGCAGACTGCCGCGCCGCTCCAAATTTCCCGCGCTTAATCATAATCCACAACACGATTGATAAAAATGTTGAAATCATGATGATTAATCCCAGTCCGATTATAAAATTTCCCCAAGGCAACGTCCCCAACATCATTCCGAGACTTCCAAACAGCGTCGGCACGAAATTTATCATTGATGAAGCCGTTCCGACGTTTTCTTTCGCCTCAAGCAACAAAATTTCCATTGCGAACGGGCGAGCAACCGATTCTATCACCGTGAACGGCACAAACGCCAGCAAAAACATTATCGCCGCTGTTTTTCCCACGCTTAAAACCAAAATTCCGCTAATCATCGCCACAAAAAACGTCAAGCGCAATAATCCGACATTCGTCATCAAATCTTTCAGCTTTAAATACAAAATCGGTCCCAAAATCGACGCCGCCGAGTTCACCGCGAAGAAATAACTGTACTCCTGCGCCGTTAAACCGAAAAATTCTACATAAATAAAGCTCGACGCGCTCAAATATGCCATGTACGGTGCCGCCAATATCGAAAACATTATCAGAGACGACATAAAATATTTTTTTCTCCCGACATCGATTAAAAGCGTCAAAGAATTTAAAATCCCGCCGTGATAACGCCTGTTTTCGGGCAACGTTTCGCAAAATAAAAACGCCACGATTAAATTTATCGCGCCCAAAATTGTCAGCAAATAAAACGAGCCGCGCCAATCGGTAAATGTTAAAAGAATTCCGCCAATCAGCGGAGCCACCATCGGCGCAATCACGCCGAGAGCCTGAGTTATCGCCAAAATTTTTCTCATGACTTGCCCGCGAAAACAATCTTTGATTAACGCCGTCGCAACCGTTATCACCGCGCCCGATCCTACAGCTTGAAAAAATCGCCCCGTCAATAAAAAATATATGCTCGACGACTCCGCGCAGGCGAAACTTGCCGCCGTGTATATCGCCGCGCCCAAAATCAATATCGGTCGCCGCCCGAATTTATCCGCAAGCGGTCCGAATAACACCATTGACACCGCAAACACGAAAAAAAATACCGTCAGCGTCAAGCCGACCAAAAATTCACTCGCCGAAAAATAATTTCCCATTTCCGGCAACGCAGGCAAATATAAATCTGTCGACAGCGGGATAAACATGTTTATGAAGGTGATGTACGCTATCATCGCCGAGATTGTCAAATATTTTTGTCGCCTCATATTATCGCCTCATAAAAATTTTTGCTATAATCTTTTGCGAGGTGATTTTATGATTTTCAAATTCAAATTTCAAGCGTTTCAAGCCGCCGCCGCCGCGTCCGTCGCCGATTTGTTCAAAGGACAGCCAATTCAAGAGCAAAATTTATATCTCAGCCGCCTTGATGAACTTCATATCGGCTCCAATCAGAAAATTTTCCTTTCAGAAGAAAAAATCTTGGAAAATCTCCGCGCAATTCAACTTCGCAACAACATTCAGCCTTCAGAAAGCCTTTGCGGCATGAATTTTTCTGTTGAAATGGAAACGGGCGTCGGAAAAACCTATTCTTACATCAAAACTGTCTACGAACTCAATAAAAATTACGGCTGGAGCAAATTTATCGTCGTTGTGCCGAGCGTCGCCGTTCGCGAAGGCGTTAAAAAGTCTTTCGAGATGACTGAAGACCATTTTGCCGAAATTTACGGCGAAAAAATCCGCCATTTCGTCTATAACTCCAAAAATCTCTCCGTCATTAAAAATTTCGTCTCCGATTCCAAAATTTGGGCGATGATTATCAATGTTCAAGCCTTCAACGCCCGCTCCGCCGACGCCCGCCGTATGTTACAGCCGCTTGATGAGTTTCAAAGCCAAATTCCGATTGAAATTATCGCCAAAATCAATCCCATTGTCATTATCGACGAGCCGCAGTCGGTTGAAGGCTCCGTTGCACGCGAAAAAATCAAAAATTTCAACCCGCTGATGATTTTGCGCTACTCCGCCACTCATAAAAATCTTTTTAACCTTGTTTATCGCCTTGACGCGCTTGACGCCTATAATCAACGCCTTGTCAAGAAAATTTCTGTCAAAGGTATTGAAAAATGCGGCGGAAATTCGACGGGCTATATTTTTTTCGAGAAATTAAACCTTTCCAAGCAAAATCCGACCGCCACGCTTACTTTTAACCGCAAAATCTCTGAAGGAAACAAAAAAATTACCCGCAAAATTTCTACGGGAGATGATTTATTCATTTTATCGGGCGGAATTGATGATTATCGGAATTTTAAAGTGACTTTGATTGACGGCGCGGAAAAATCTGTTGAATTTATTAACGGCATTAAAATTTTCGTCGGTCAAGTTATAGGCGACGTTGACGAAGACGAATTTAGACGCATTCAAATTCGCGAGACGATTCAAAGCCATTTGGAGCGCGAATATCAACTTTTTCAACACGGAATTAAGGTTTTGTCGCTGTTTTTCATTGATGAAGTCGCCAAATATCGCAAATATGACGGAAATAATCCGGTTGCGGGCGTCTATGCTAAGATTTTTGAGGAAGAATATATTTCTGCAGTTCAAAACTTCAAAGCCGACGCCGATTATAAAAATTATCTTGAAAAAATCGCCGCGCAGGATACTCACGCCGGTTATTTCTCGATTGACAAGAAAAATCGCGCCACAAATTCAAAAGATGACGACGCAGACGCTTATAATTTGATTATGCGCGATAAGGAGCGGCTTTTGGACTTGAAAAATCCCGTTCGATTTATTTTTTCGCACTCGGCGTTGAAAGAAGGCTGGGATAATCCCAATGTTTTTCAAATTTGCACGCTCAAACAAAGTTCAAGCGATATTCGTCGGCGGCAAGAGGTCGGTCGCGGCATGAGACTTTGCATAAACAGTCGCGGCGAACGCATGGACGTTGAAAAAATCGGCGCGGACGTTCACAACATAAATATTTTGACCGTAATTGCCAACGAAAGCTATAAAAATTTCGCGGCGGGCTTGCAAAAAGAATTTTCTGAGGACTGCGCGGCGGCTGATAAGATAAAAATTGAAAATGCTCGCGATATTGACGTTGAGGCGACGGCTGACGATAAAAAATTGCGCGATAAAAATTTCCTTGAACTCTGGGCTAAAATCAGTCAAAAAAGTTTCTACAGCGTCGAATTTGATTCTGACGAATTGATAAAAGGTGCGATTGACAAGCTGAACAGCAAATTATCTTCTCCTAAAAGCTATTTTATTATCGAACGCGGCACTTTGAACTATGATTTAAAATTTGACAGTGAAAATCTTCGCACGGAATCATTTCAAACAACTGCAACGACTCCCGAAATTGATTTAATCTCCGAACTCGCCGCCGAAACTGACTTGACGCGCCGCGATATTGCCGAAATTCTTAAAAGTATCGAACTCGGCAAGGTTAATCATGAAAAATTTATCCCGAACACTAAAAAAATTATTCTCGAAGCCAAAGCCGCGCAGGTTACGGCGAATATTTCCTACACCGCGCTTGACGAACGATTTAATATTAAAATTTTCAATGCGCCGATAAAAGGGCGTCTGAACGTCAACGCGATTGAAACTGCGAAAAATATTTATGATTATCTGATTTTCGACTCGGAAATTGAGAAAAAATTCGCCGCCGAACTCGAAAAAGCCGACGGAGTTTTGATTTATGTTAAGTTGCCGCGCAGTTTTTATATTCCGACGCCGCTCGGCAAATATAATCCCGATTGGGCGATTGTTTTTCGCGAAGGTGACGTTAAAAATATTTATTTCGTCGTTGAAACTAAAGGCTCGGACGCTGAAATTAATCTGCGCGGCTCTGAACTCGGCAAAATTACTTGCGCCAAGAAATTTTTTGACATAATCTGCGGCGGAAAGGTAAAATATTTCGTGACGGACAGTTTTTATAAGTTATTGGAGGCGATTAAATGACGAATCTTGACAAAATCGCGGAAATTTTCCCCGAAGTCATAACGGAAACGGAAGACGACGACGGAAAATTGATTCGCGCCATTGATTTTGAACACTTAAAGCAAATTTTATCTGATGAATTGCTTGACGGGCGCGAGGCTTATGTTTTTAACTTCGTCGGCAAGAAAAAAGCAGAATTTGAGGCACATAAACCGATAAAAAAGACGCTCCGACCGATTATTTCTGCCAGTCGTGACTTTGAAAGCACGAAAAATCTTTATATTGAGGGCGATAATCTCGACGCGCTGAAAATTTTGCAGGAAAGTTATCTCGGCAAGGTAAAAATGATTTATATTGACCCGCCATATAATACCGGCAACGATTTTATTTATCTTGACGACTACAAACAGGACGCTGACGCCTTCGACGACGACGCGCAAGTGCTTGATGACGACGGCAACCGCCTTTTAAATCGCGAAAGTCGCGGGCGTTTTCATTCTGATTGGTGCGCGATGATTTATTCTCGGCTTTTGCTCGCCAAAAACTTTTTGTCGCCCGACGGAGTGATTTTTATCAGCATTGACGACCACGAACAGGCTAATCTCAAAAAAATGTGCGATGAAGTCTTCGGAGAGAAAAATTTTGTCGCTGATATACTTTGGAACTCTACAAAATCGGTTACAAACACTGCAATAATTTCCGTTTCACACACGCATAACCTTGTTTACTTCAAGAATATGGATTATTTCATTAAGAATCGAACGAAATTTAGACTTCCAGACGACGGCGAAGGTTTTTCAAATCCAGATAACGACCCGCGAGGCGCATGGAAGGCTGACCCGTTTCAAGTTGGCGGTTGGAGACCTAATCAGCAATACGAAATTGTAAATCCTAACACAGGAAAGATTTATAAACCAAATCTTGGTTGCAGTTGGAAGAATGACTACGAACATTTTCAAAAATTATTGGCTGATAATCGAATTGTTTTCGGAAAAACTGGCGACGGTGCTCCTTTACGTAAAAGATTTATTCATGAGGCGGCTGAACGTGGTAAAGTTGCAAAAACTTGGTGGGACGACGTAGAAACGACGACAAACGGCACTCAATCACTTAAAAAAATGTTTGACGGCAAGATAATTTTCGATAATCCTAAACCTGTGAGCTTAATAAAGAAGTTTTTACAGCTTGCGACGGAAGAAAACTCAATCGTCATGGATTTTTTCAGCGGCAGTGCAACGACGGCGCACGCAGTAATGGAATTGAACGCGCAAGACGGCGGCAATCGTCGATTTATCATGATTCAGATTGACGAGCCGACGCCCGAAAACTCTGAGGCACGCCGCGCAGGCTTTAAAACCATTTGCGACATCGGCAAGGAGCGGATTAGACGCGCCGGCGACAAAATCAAAGCAGAAAATCCTGCAGTCGACACGGGATTTAGGGTTTTCAAGGTTGATTCGTCGAATTTCAAGCCGATACCGAAGGTTTGGACGCCGCAAACGATAGATTTATTTGCCGAAAACATAAAAGACGACCGCGACGAGTGGGATTTACTGTTCGGGACGTTGCTTGAGATTGGCAATCCGATAGATTTAGCGGTTGAGGTTGAAGAAATCGACGGCGTAAAGGTTTTGAACTGCGCGGGCGGCGAGATATTGGCGAGTTTCGATAAAAATATCCCTGCTGAAGTGTTTAGGGCATTGGCGCGCCGAAAACCCCAGAAAATATTCTTCCGCGACGCGTCCTTTGCAAGTTCGGCAGATAAAATCAACGCGCTGGAGTTTTTCCGCAACTTCGCGCCCGATACAACCGTAAAAGTTTTGTAAAATAAAAACTGCCCGACCGAAAGGTTGAGCAGTTAATTTTTTGTCCGAAAAATTTTTTCCCGTGAAAAATCTGCGCGGGATTTTTTATTTCTTCAGCTGACGAACGAAAAATTCTGCGGCGATTTTGGCTGCGCGGCTCTCTTCGCCGTGAAAACTGTGGTCAACGCCCTCAAGCAATTTCACTTCGCCGCGCTTGAAAATTTTTTTATAACTCAAGCTGTAGGTGTAGGGAACAATCACGTCGCCCGTGCCGTGAATCATCAACGCCGCGCCCGTAAATTTCTCCGCCGTCTCGTAAATCGGCAAAACCTGCGCGGTTTGAATGTAATTGCGCCCGACTTTGTGTCCGCCGTAAATTTCGACGTATTCGGGCGGATTAGCCGCGTCGTAAGTTACGCCCATCAAATTTCCGCGCAGAGCATCATCACGAAGAACGGCGGCGGGAGCCATCAACGCGACGGCTTTAATTTTTTTCGCGCCGAGTTGCCCGGCAACCATTGAAGCGACAACTCCGCCTTGCGAATGTCCCGCGATTGAAATATTTTTGACTTCGGGGAGACGGCTTGCGTATTCGTAAACTTTCTTTGCGTCTTCAATCTCATTCAAAACCGTCATGTCTTGAAAATCTCCTTCGCTGTTGCCGTGCCCGTTGAAGTCAAAACGAATTGACGCAATGCCCGCCGCCTCCAAATCGTCGGCAAGATTTTTTAAAAGAAGATGCTCCTTGTTCGCCGTGAAACCGTGACAAATTATCACGAGCGGATAATTTTTTTGTCCGTCGGGAGTTTGCAAAATCGCCGACAATTTCCCGTGATCTCCGTCGATAAAAAGATTTTGACTCTGCGCGGACGCCGTCAAAGGCACAATCAGCAGAATCAACACGATTAAAAATTTCATCATAAAAATCACTCCTCGAATTTAACAGAAATATTTCCCGCGCCCAAAATTTTTTCAAGCCCCGAAGAATTTTCAAGCCTGCCGAGCCGCGTGTAACTGTAGCTTGTCGAAAAATCTTTATAGAAAATCACGACGCAATTTGATCCGAACAACATTAAATCGCCCGCATGAATTTTTTCCACGCGCTCCGAATTGCTTGGCAAATCTTTGTCAAGGTAAAAATATTTTTCGTTGCCGTTGAGCTCGTTCATCTCAATTTCAAGCGGCAACATTTCCGAAAAGGCGCGGGCACTCGGATTTTCTTCAAGCCGCGCCGAAAAATTTTTATCTCCGACAGAAATTTTTATCGTGTTCAAAATTTTTTCCTCCTTAATCTCGACGGAAGTTGCTTGAGAATTTTCTCCGCAACCCGTCAACAAAGCTCCGACCGCACAGATTATAAATAAAAAATTTTTCATAAAGTCTCCACTCGCGATTCATTGGTTTTTCAAAAATTCCTGCCTCGTTTCTGAAAATTGTCGGATTAATTGTTAACCTCTTTCAGAATTGCATCCAAAATCACGGGGTTTAGGGTTAACAATTAGAAATTCTTTCAGAATTCGCCGAAAAAACGGGTTTAACAAATTGGATTCCGCGATTTTCTAATTGATAATGGCGTCATGACGCCTTGTGAAAAATTTATTGTCAACCTCTTTCAGAATTGCATCCAAAAATCCCGCCTTTTAGGTTAACAATTAGGAGCGGCTTTCAGAATTCGACGGTAATTTTCAGATTCACAAATTGAATTTTAAGGCTAATTGATAATGGCGTAATGACGCCAATCCTCTTGAAACGAGATTAATTTCGCGCCGCGCAGATTCCGAAAAATTTTTTTCATATGTGCGCATCAAGATAATCGACGGCAGAAATTTTTTCGCGGTCATCGTCAATTTTTTTGATAAATTTTGCGGGAATGCCGCCGACAACAGTAAACGGCTCAACATTTTTCGTGACAACCGCGCCCGCCGCCACAACTGCCCATTCGCCAATCGTGACGCCCTGCAGGATCACGGCGTTTGAACCAATCCAAACGTTGTCTTCAATCACAATCGGCTTGTAGTGAAGTTTGCGGCTCTTGCTCGGCTCCAAGTCGTGATTTGCCGTCGCCAAAACCACATTGTGCCCAATCAAAACTCCGTCGCCGATTTTTATCCCGCCTTGATCTTGAAAGTGACAGCCCGAATTGATGAAAACATTTTTCCCGAACGAAATATTTTTTCCGAAGTCGGCAGTGAACGGCGGGAACAGTCTGAACGTCGAATCAACTTCCCTGCGCGTCAGCCGCGTCATGATCTCGACAATTTCTTCCGGCGTGTGATAAGCTGCGTTCAATTCCATTTCAATGCGGCGGCTGTCTTGGCAAAGTTCGCGGAAAAAATTCAATCGCTCCGGATTTTTATTGGCGGGATGATTTTCGTCCGCAAAACTTTTTCTGAGTTCCTCAAGCGTCATAAATTATTCCTCCCTAAAATTTTTTTCAATTCTAATGTTGAAGTTGACTCTGTGTCAAACAAAAATCTTATGCGGCTTGCTTTTATCCTGCGCGGCAATTAAAATAAATCAATTCAAATCGAAAGGAGTTTGAACATGGGAATTTTCGACAAGGTTAAAGAAAAAGTTAAAAATCTCCTGCCAAAACGCAAGGAGCCCGAATTGAAAAACAACATTCCTAACGAAAAAGAAAATATCCGCAAGACTTTCGGAAAATATTGCAACGCGAATCACGGCACGACCGACAACAAACTTTGCGCGAAGTGTACCGCCGTTCTCTCAACCGTCATGATTAAAATCAGCCGTTGCCCTTACGGTATCGGCAAGCCCATTTGCGAACAATGCGAGACGCCCTGCTTCGGCGAACGTTTTACCAACGAATTTAACGAGATTATGAAGGGCGGACAGAAAAAAATGCTTCTCAGCCATCCGATTATGACTGTCAAGCACAAAATCGCGGGGCTCGGCGCGGAATATGCCAAAATGCAACGCGACAAAAAATCTACCGACAAGCAGAAAGAGCAGGAACAGAAAATGAAAAACAAACTCGCCAATGCCACGCGCTCGCCCAAAAAATCCAAAAAGCGCAAGAAAAAATAGTTGGAAAGATTGAAAGATGGAAAGATTGAAAGTATTTGCCATCTTATCATCTAACTATCTTTCCATCTTTCTCGGAGGGTTTATGTTTGGAGATCATAAAAAAAATTACCGCTTTGACTGAAAAATATCCTCAACCAGTTGTCGCGCTCGGCATGTTCGACGGAGTTCATCTCGGTCACGCCGCCGTTATTCGTCACGCCGTCGACATTGCAAAAAAAATCGGCGGAACGTCAATCGTTTTCACTTTTTCAAATCACCCTTTAAGCGTTATCGCGCCCGAAAATGCGCCGTTGATGATCGGAAGTAAAAATCTTCGCCGTGAAATTTTTTCGGAGCTCGGCGTCGAAGTGCTGATTGAAATTCCTTTTACAAAAGAATTCAGCCGCAAATCGCCCGAAGAATTTTTGGAGCTTTTGCAAGAAAAAATTGCGCCCGCTTACGTCGTCACGGGTCCGAATTATACTTTTGGGCGTTTCGGACGCGGCAACGGGCGAATGCTCCTGCGCGAAGGCGAAAATTACGGCTTTAAGGCGGAAGTTTGTCAGGCGTTCACGGTTGAAAGAAAAATCGTCAGCAGTACCCGAATCAGGGCTTTAATCGCGGCGGGCGATTTAATTTCTGCAAATCAACTGCTCGGAAGAAATTTCACTTACGCGGGAAAAGTTGTCAACGGCGACAAGCGCGGGCGCAAAATCGGTTTTCCGACAGCAAATCTTGAAATTTCCGACCAAAGAGCAATGTTGCCGAACGGCGCGTATATCGTTCGCGTCAAAGTTCATGGAAATTTTTTCAACGGCATTGCGAATATCGGCGACAATCCGACTTTCAAAGTTGCGCGGCGGCGGTTGGAAGTTTTTATCGATAAATTCGGCGGCGACATTTACGGCGAAGAAATTTTTGTAATTTTTATCTCCAAAATTCGCGAGGAGAAAATTTTTTCGTCCGTCGAAGAATTAAAGGCGCAACTGAATGAAGACTTGAGGCAGATGAGAAATGCAACAACCGATTAAAATTCACGGGCTCGGCTCAAGCGGCGAAGGAGTCGGAAAGGCAATTAGGAATTATGAATTAGGAATTAGGAATGATTTTGAAGGATTGACTTTTTTTGTTGAAGGCGCATTGCCGGGCGAAGAAGTTTTGGCGGAGATTGAGACTGTCAAAAAAAATTATGCGGTCGCTCGGCTCGTCGAAGTCGTAAAAATTTCTTCGGAGCGCGTCGAGCCGTTTTGTCCGCTTTATAAAAATTGCGGCGGCTGTCAACTGCAACATTTGAGTTATCCCGCGCAGTTGAAATGGAAACGTCAACAGGTTGTCGATGCCGTTGAAAGAATCGGCAAGCTCGACGGCGTTGAAATTTTCGATACGCTCGGAATGGAAAATCCTCTGCGCTATCGAAACAAAATGCAATTTCCTGTAGGAACCAGGAACCAGGAACCAGGAACTAGAAATTTGCAAATCGGCTGTTATGCTCGCGGCAGTCACAAAATCATTGATACAAACGCTTGCATGATTCAAAATGTTCAAAACGATAAAATTCTCTCCGCCGTCCGCAAAATCGCTACGAAATTTAACCTTCAGCCTTACAACGAAGACAATCACAAAGGATTTTTGCGCCACGTCATGGGCAGAGTCGGTTGCAACGGCGAATTCATGATTGTTTTGGTCACTGCCGCGAAAAATTTTCCCAACGAAAAAAATTTTGTCCGCGCCTTGCGAAATGAATTGCCCGAAGTCACGAGCATTCAACAAAACATCCAAACTTTTCATAACAACGTTATTTTGGGGCGTGAAACGAAAATTTTATTCGGCAAGCCTACAATTCATGACAAAATCGGCGAGTTAAAGTTTAATATTTCGGCGCGAAGTTTTTTCCAAGTCAACACCGCGCAGGCAGAAATTCTTTACAAAACCGCCCTTGATTTTGCAAATCTGCGCGGAAATGAACTGATTATCGATGCTTATTGCGGTACGGGAACAATTTCTCTGTTCATGGCGAAAAAAGCGCGGAAGGTTATCGGAATTGAAGTTGTTTCTTCCGCCATTGCCGACGCAATCAAAAATTCTCGCGAAAATCATGTCAAAAACGCTGAATTTATTGTCGGCGACGTTGTAAAAATTCTGCCGAAAATCGCCGATTATGCCGAAGTTGTGATTGTCGACCCGCCCCGCGCAGGTTGCGATAAAAAAGTTTTGGAGACTTTCGCCGCAATGAAGCCCGAAAAAATTATTTATGTCTCCTGCAACCCCGCCACTTTAGCCCGCGACTTGAAAATTTTGGACGAGCTCGGTTATAAAACAAAAAAAATTCAGCCCGTCGACATGTTTCCATTCACTTCGCATGTCGAGGCTGTCGCGCAGGTTATTCGCAGTTAAAAATATCTCACTTCGTCGCGTAAAAAGCCCAATTCGTAAATCTGCGGCAGAAGTTTTGCAGATAATTTTTCCAAGCTTAAAATTTCGCCGAGCGACATTCGGATTTGATACCAGCCCGCGTCCCAATCTTCGATTTTAAATTTTTGAACATCAAGTAAAGACAATTCCGCATAAAATTTCTTGTAAATTTCCCGCGCAGAATTCAAAATTTCTTCCGCCGCCGTCGAAAGGCGGTTATTTTTTATCCACAACGCCGCAAATCTGTCTTCCTGCGCCAAAAATATTTGCGTCCTAATTTCCGCGTCCGAAATTTTCCACGTCCGAAGCTCCGATAATGCGAACGGGAAAAAATTATTTCTTATACGATAAACTTCGCCTTCATATTCCACATTTCTAAGCGAAACCGTTTGATTCGACGGCGCAAACAAACTCCAAATCACCGCGTCCGAGATAAATTCCGGCGGCAATTTTTTTGTCGGCTGAAGAAATTGATCTTTGTTGTTAAGCCAAGTGACTTTCGGAAGTTTTCTCACGGCATGAACAACCATGCATTGTTCAAAATTTTTTGGAGTGACAGACATTCCGTGCCCGCTGACATACGGTCCCGATAATAACGCCGTCCAATTTTGCTGATATAAATCATTGCTCTTGCACATAAAGCCCGCCAAAAAATTTTCCGAAATCAAATCGCAACGAACTTTATTTTTATAACCGACATTCAAACCGCCCGACATCGGCGGAAATTTTTTTATGCGCGGCGGGCGTTCAATCCATTTGTTCAAAGATTCTTCGGAGCACGAAGAGTAAATTGTTTTCACGGCAAATTTTTCAAGGTTGTTGTTGTAAACGTCCAAAGAAATTTTTTGTTCGGGCGAAATTTTTTTGGTCAAATTCCAAATCAAAAAGCCGACGGGGAATTTTCCTTTGCAACCGTCAAAATTCTGCGAACTGAACATAAAGCCGCGTTCAAACTTAAAAGAAAAATATTTCTCGCGAAATTTTTCGTCGTTGACGGTCGTAAAATATCTGAGCGAAGAAAACATACCGAGATAAGCCGTTCGCCCCGAAAATTCCCGGCTGATTCTGTACAAAAATTGAATCAAAAGCTCGCGGCTCGATTCTTTGATATTTTCCGCCGCCATCAAATTTTTTATCGCGGTATCGGAAACTCCGTTCCTGTAATTTTGTTTTGAATAATCGTTAGCCGTTACATAAGGCGGATTGATAAAAATGATCCATTTTATGGAAGGATTTTTTAAATCATCAGTGAGCCGCGCAGGCATTTTCCGCTTTATTCCCAGATTTTCCAAGATAATTTCGTTGCCGAAAAAATTCACGTCGTCATTGAGATAATCGTATTGAAAAACTGTGGCTTCGGGAAAAATTTTTTTGCAATAATCGGCGTCATCGTCAAGCAACGTGGAAATGTAACAGAACTTCAGAGCTTCGGCGGGGAGCGCGAACTCCAAATTGCCCGTGCCCGCCGCCATGTCCCAAATCCTGTATTCGCCTGTCAAAAAATTTACCGTCCGCAAAAGATATTCGACGGCTTTGCCGGCAAACTCAATCGGCGTGAAAAATTCGCCTGTGAATCTCCGCAAAGAAATTTCGGACATCCTGTCCATTTTTTGGCGAATGGAAATGACGGCGCGGGGATTTGAAATTTTTTCGTAGACGCTCCAGAAATGTTTGTACTCGGCGACGTTAAGAAATTTTTCGACCAATTCGCCGCCGCTCATGCGAAAAAGGACGCTGTGATTGTTGACAAGAAAAGATTTGCCTTCCTCAATGTCGGTAATAAAATATTCGGAAGCCTTGCGCCCGTTGTCGACCGCCGAGCCGAAAATTTTTTGCCACAGTTGGAAGACGGCGTAGAAATTATTTTCCGTGATAACTTTTTTCTCGCCGAAAAGGGACAGTTGTTCGACAAGGTTGCGTTTAATCAGTTCGATAAAATTTTTTTCGTCTTCGACGGCGGAGAAATCGAAAACATGTGCAGATTTTATAATTTCGGAGTTTGCAAGGTCGGCGACAAGTTTTTTGCAAGGCGAAGAGGGAGCCAAATCCCAATCGTAAGATTTTTTCCTGATGAAGTTGGAAAATTTATCGGTCGGAAAGAAAACGGCGGCGGTTTTTGTGACAACGCAGATATTTTGACTTGGCGTGCGGGAATCGTTACCGAATTTAAGGCGGCGAATGTAATAAAGTGTTTGAGCGACGGCGGCGGCGCGAATTTGAGAATTTTTAATGGGCGCGTCGAGTTTGAATTCAAAAAGGATTTGCGTCGTGTAAAGGTCGATAAAATTTTTGGTAGAAAGTTTGATGCGGAAAAATTTTGCAAAGAAATTTTTAAGTTCTTCTTCCGTCTGCGCACTTGAAAGAGTTTGAAAAAGATTTTTAGCCATAAAAATTACCTCCGAGCGCGGCTAAAAAATTAAAATTTCGAGTAGTAAGGCGCGACCGCTGTTTGTGCACTTTTTAAAAGTGCCAAAGAAATTTTTAAGTTCTTCTTCTGTTTGGGCGTTTGAAAGGACTTGGAAAAAATTTTTAGCCATAAAAATTACCTCCGAGCGCGGCTAAAAAATTAAAATTTCGAGTAGTAAGGCGCGACCGCTGTTTGTGCACTTTTTAAAAGTGCCAAAGAAATTTTTAAGTTCTTCTTCCGTCTGCGCACTTGAAAGAGTTTGAAAAATTTTTTTCATGAACATAACCTCCGAAGTGATTATAACAAAAAAATTTCTCCGAACCGAAAAAAAACCGCGCAGATTTCTCCGCGCAGTCCGAAAAATTTTTAATGTTTAACTCGCCTGTTCAATTTCCTTTTTGGTAACTTTGCCTTTCTTAATGAGTTCGTCAACCCACGCGCCGTGATGATGAACGGCGTAACGCGCATTAATCGAGCCTTCAGTCATGCCGTGCAACGAGTCGGGATTTTGAACGACGGCAAGATAAATATGGGCGAGAGCCGCCGCAAAACCGATGCCCGCCGCCAATGAATGAATCGGAATCATCCAAGCGCGAATGGAATTGTCAACGACGCCCGTCCCGAACCAGAGAATCGCGCCCGAACAAACCAACGCCGCCCAAATGCACATTTGCAGGAGGATATTGACTTTTTCGCCGCCGTTATAAAAACCTTGCTTGGGCATTTTCGGTTCAATGCCAATCAGCGTGACGGGAAATTTCAAAAGGAAAATCAAATCGTCGCGCCCGAAGCTGAACGCCTCTTTAATCATGGTGGCGTAACCTTTTCGCGCCGACAGCAGTCCGAAAATCGGCGTCAAGATAAAAATTATCGCAAAAAATCTGTGCATGTATTGAAGTGTCTTCGCGCCGAAAATGTTGTACAGGAAAAGGAATGTGTCCGAGTAAAGCGGCAGAGCCGTCAGGAACAACATCAAAAACGAAATGCCGTTGAGCCAATGGCAGATTGTAAAAGTTTTTTGATGACGCGGCACGTAGCGATTATCAATCAACATTTTAATCACGCGCCTTTCTTGCCCAAAAGCCTGTTCAAAACGAATAAGCCCGCAAGTCCTGCCGCCGCGCCGACGCCCGCGATTTTTCCGAGCGGACGAATATAATCGCGCCAGAGATCGATTGAGTCGGGCGTTTTGGGATTGACGGGCAAGCCGTAAACTTCGGGCGGCTCCGGCAAAACATACATCATATGAGTTCCGCCGACGCCGTTAGGACGGACGCCGTAAAGTTGCGCGTTCGGATGATTTGTTCTGACTTCCGCAAGTCTTTGCTCGGCTAATTTTTGCATATCAACCTTTGTCCCGAAGGCGATAGCCTCCGCCGTGCAAGTTTTGGCGCAGGAAGGAACCATGCCGTGTTCAATTCTGTCAAAACACAAATCGCATTTGGTAGATTTATTTCGTTCGGGATCAATGCGCGGGACGTTGAACGGACAATTTGCCCTGCAGTAGCCGCAACCGACGCATAAATCTTCGTTGATGACGACCGCGCCGCTTTCCTTTTGAGAAATTGCATGTTGCGGGCAGCCAAGCAAACACGCGGGCTTTTGGCAGTGCATGCATTGAAATTTTATAAAGTCCCAATGAAATTTTCCCATTGAATCGGTTCGTTCGTTCATTTTAATCAAGTTCCACGTCGTGGGCGTCAAGTCGGCGTGCGATTGATATTGTCCTTTGAAAGGCGTTGACATGTCGGCGGGCAAGTCGTGCCATTGTTTGCAAGCAACCATGCAAGCCCGACAAGCCGAGCATCGCGCCACGTCGTGAAGCATTGCCATTTCTGTTGCCATTTTTATACCTCCTAACAGATGGAAAGATAGATAGATGGAAAGGTGGAAAGTGCTTTCAATCTTGCCATCTTGCAATCTTTTCATCTAATTTATTCCAGCTCGACGGCTCCGCACTTGTGCAAATTTTTTTCTTCAGCCAGTAAATCCAAGTGCAAAGTCGTCCAATCGTTCAGATAAATATTTTCCTCGTCTTCGTCGCAGTAAGTTTTTAAATAAGCGTGACATTCGTCACACACGTCCAGCCGAATTTTGGCGTCCGCCTCCAAAATGTGAATTCGTTCAAGATTTTCATTGCCGCAATACGGACAACCTAACCTTTTCCAATTCCAAAGCGTATGACAGCCGCCGCATGACAGCCAACGCGCCCGCCCGTCATTAAATTTTTTCAACTGCGCCATAACCGGTCGCCGCCCGCAGATCGGACAATAATTTTCTTGCCAATCTTCGCGCTCCAAGTTTTTCAATTCGGCGGGAACGAGTTTATCAATCGCCGTCCAAAATCTTTTGCGCGTCAAAGTTTCGTTTAACTCCGACTCCGCGCAGATTTTTTTTACCGATAAATTTTCCTGTCGCAACAAACTTTCCATAAGCCTGCGCGGAATATCGGATAAAAATTTTTCTGCCGCGTCGAGGATTTGAGTTTGAAATTTTTCCTGTTGAAGGAGCGGAATTTTCTCTGCCTTGACGAGATCCAAAATTTTTTCTCGCGGCGGCAAGTCAAGCGGCTTGACTTCGGACAAATCTTTTTCCAACTTCAAATGAAAATCAGCCGCCTCTTGCAAAAAATTATTTTCAGCCAAATATTTTTCCAATGTCAAAAATCTTTTCATTCCTAATTCCTAATTCATAATTCATAATTGCCTTTAAGCCTTCCGAATGTCAATCAGACAAGCTTTGAATTCTTGCGATTGCGCATTGGGATCAAGCGCGTCGATTGTAATATAATTTCCGCTCGGTCCCGTCGACAAACCTTTGAATCCCCAGTTGTACGGTTGCCACGTGACGAAAACTTCTTCGCCGTTAATCATCAGCGGCTGAATTCTGTCGGTAACCATTGCCTTTTCCTTAATCTGCGCCCTAACCGAACGAACAATGACTTCGTCGCCGCTCTTGACGCCGAGTTTCTCCGCAAGTTTTTTGGGCATTTCGATAAAAGGTTCCTTGACAAGTTCGTTAAGCCAAGTGACGTGCCGCGTAATTGTTCCCGAACACCAATGTTCACAAATACTTGAACTGCACAAAACGTAAGGGAATTCGTCCTTTGTGCCGATTTTTTGCAAGTCGGGCATACGAGGATAGATGACGCACGGGCTGAACTGCGCGTTGGGATTCATATGGAGCGCGTTTCTTGTCGGAGATTCGACGGGCTCATAAAATTCGGGTATCGGACCGTCAACGGGTGTTGAGGAACTGTCGCGAGTCATTCCGTTTTCGACGTCTTTATAACTTGCCGCAAAAATTCTGCCGACGCCTTCGCCGACCATGCGGAAAGGTTTTTGTCCTGCGGGAGTATTCGGCGCGGCGGACAAACTGCCGACATCGGGGCGGTCATAACCTTCCCACATATTTTTTTCCGCATTCCACCAGACAATTTTTTTATCGGGATTAATCGGGTTGCCGTTTTCGTCGCAGGAAGCGCGATTGTAAAGCAAATGAATATTGTCGGGCCAAACCCAGCCGTAGCCGGGATAAATTCCCATGCCGCCCGGATCTTCCTGCCCGCGGCGTTTTGCCATATGAACATCGCCGTCGCGAGTGACGCCCGCATAAATCCACATGCCCGAATTGGTCGTGCCGTCGTCTTTAATTTCGCCTATTCCGTTCAAAAGTTTTCCCGTCGAAAGATCATAGCCGTTGACTTCGCGCATAATATATTCAACCATATGATCCAACGGATAATTCCAAGTCAAAAGCTTAATGATTTGATCTTTGGGATCGGTTGAATCGGCGTAAAGTTCACGAATTCTTTTCCAGAGCATGTCCAAAATTTCATAATCGGGTTTTGAATCGCCGAGAGGATCGGGACCTTTCATGCGCCATTGAATCATGCGCATTGAATTTGTCATCGTTCCTTCTCTCTCAAGATATGAACAGGCGGGCAGGAAAATTACTTCTGTTTGAATATCTTTCGGATCAATCGGATCTCCTTCGGGGCTGTCGGGGCGTTCCCAGAAACAAGCCGTCTCGTTCAAATACAAATCTTCGACAATGACGCTGTCGAGCTTGCGCATTCCTCTGTGGACGTTTCCGATATTCGGATTGGAAACCATAGGATTTTGTCCCGCAAAGTAAATGCATTTCATTTTGCCTTCAATCGCCTTTTCAAACTGAACGTAAATCGAGTCGTTTTGATGAGTATTTCTTATCGGCAAAAGTCCGAAGCAATAATCATTTTCTTTGGTTGCGGCGTCGCCGAACCAAGCTTTAAGCAGATTGATTAAAAATTTTGCGCGGAAAGTGCCGCTGTTTTGAGTCCATTTGGCAAGCGTATTTGTTTTTTCCGTCGGCCAAGGCAGATAGCCGGGGAAATATTGAAACATAATTCCGTAGTCGGTTGAAGCTTGGACGTTCGGTTGTCCGCGCATTGCATCAATGCCGCCGCCGGGCACGCCGATATTTCCGCGCAGAAGTTGCAGGACGGTAAAGCAACGAATATTTTCTACGCCGACGGTGTGTTGCGTCATGCCGAGCGCGTACATGAAAACGGCGGGCTTAATGCTTGAATAAATTTCCGCCGCCATTTTAATATCGGCGACGCTTGCGCCCGTTATCGCCGAGACAACTTCAAAGGTGTAGCGTTCATAATGTTTTTTCAAAATGCTCATTACGGTATTCGGCGCGAAGAGATCTGCCGAGCGCATGGGTTTTCCGTTCGCGTCGACTTGATAACGCCACGTCGTCATATCGTATTTGCGAGTTTCAGAGTTGTAGCCGCTGAAAATTCCGTCCTCAAAACCGAAATTCGGATCAATCAGCATGTAAGCGTTGGTGTGGAGGCGCAGATATTGTTCGTCGTATTTTTTATTTTGGATAACGTAGTTGATAATCGCGCCGAGAAATGCAATGTCCGTGCCGGGGCGAATTTGAATGAAATAATCTGCGATTTTTGAAGTGCGGGTAAAGCGAACGTCGACATGCATAATTTTTAAGCCGCGTTCCTTCGCCTTCATTAGATTTTTCAAGCCCATAGGATGACATTCGGCAATGTTGGAGCCTTCAACCCAAGCGAGTTTGGTATTTTTTAAATCGTACCAAGGATTAGTCATTGCGCCGCGCCCGAAAGCCGCACTCATCGCGGGCGGAGTGTTGGCATGGCAGACGCGAGTTTGATTGTCGAGAGACATTGCGCCGAGACTGCGGAAAATTTTTGTAAGCTGATAACATTCCTCGTTGTTGACTTGGGAGCCGCCGATAAGTCCTATTGCGTCTGTGCGTTGAACTTTGACGGTTTCATTTCCGATTTGCTCGGTGTCAATCCAATTTTCGTCGCGAGCTTTCTTGAGAGCTTTCGCCGCTCTGTCAATGGCTTCTTCCCAAGAAATTTCTTGCCATTCGGTTGCGCCGGGCGCACGATACATTGGTTTGGTTGTGCGGTGTTCCTCATCACGCGGAATTTGCGCGTAGCCTAAACCTTTCGGACAAAGCCCGCCGAAATTTACGGGACAATCGCTCGCGCCCTCAAGCTGAATTAATTTTCCTTCCTTGACGTAGCCGATTTGTCCGCAACCGCACGCGCAAAAGTGACAGACCGAAGTAAATTCCTTCGCGCCCTGCAATTTGAATTCTTTTGCCGCCGCCTCGACTTTCGGCATGTCGAAACCGAGACTCGACAGCGCAAGCCCCAAACTTCCAAGCCCTGTGGCTTTCAGAAATGTTCGCCTGCTTAAATCCATAATTCATCCCCCTCCTTTAATTAGCAATTAGCAATTAGTAATGAGTAATTAAAAAACTTCTTCATTGCTCATTGCTCATTACTCATTACTCATTATAATGCGTTGTGGATTGGTATAAATGCAAAAAGAATCGGCAGTCAATCGCCCCGCGAGCGTGATGCCGAATTTCTTGGCAAGATTAATTGAAAAAGTCGTCGGCACCGATTTTGCAACGACAACGGGAATTTTCATGCGCAAAACTTTTAAAATCATTTCGGAAGAACAACGCCCGCTGAAAATTATCATCTTGTCGCCGAGAAAAATTTTTTGGCGAAGAGCCGCGCCGAAAATTTTATCAAAAACATTGTGTCGCCCGATGTCTTCGCGGAAAAGCAAAATTTTTTCTCCGTCAAACAAAATGCCGCTGTGGACGCCGTTGGTTTTGTCGTGCGTCGTCGAAAGTTCGCCCAAAAGTTTATCCGCGCAGGCAAGAATATTTTTGGCAACGAATTTGACTTCGGAAAAAATCTGCGCGGGCTCGACGGAAGATTTAATTTCAACGTCGATTAAAGAATTTTTTATCTCAAAACGAGTTAAATCGTCGATTGAAGAAATTTTCTCCGCCTGCGCGAGGAGCCCGATTGTCAAATCTTCCAAATCGCTCGGCGAACAAAAAATTTCTCTAAAAAATTCTCCGTTCACTTGGAGCGCAAAAGATTTTTCAACCGCGACAAATTTTTTGGCGGTTGTGAAAATATTTTTGCCGGCGTCATATCGGGTTACGATTTTTTCTTCAAACATTTTTAAAACTCCCCGCAAAATTTACTGCAAGGATATTTTATCAAGAAATAAAAGATTTTTGAGTGATTTTTATCACTGTAGAAATAAAAAAACGGCTTGCGCCGTCCGAAAATTTTTATTTCGCCAAATCGATAACTCGACATTGATAAGCCCCGTGAACGCGGGGAATTTTTTTTGCAGGCTCACCGTAAGTCTCCAAAAGCTCGAAAACATATTTCATCACGACTTCAACGGGAATTTTTTTCATACAAGCCAGATTGTCTTCGCCTTCGCGGGGACAAATGTGCCTGCCGCAAGGATGACACGGCTCAGGCGACTTGATTAAAATATCTTTTGCGTCGTAAGGATAAAATCCCGGTACGGGCGACGCGCCAAACATTGTGACAATCGGAATATTTCTCGCAACCCCGACGTGCATCGGTCCCGAATCCGTCGTTAAAAACAAAACGCAATTATCCAAAAAACCCGCGAGGATCGCCAAAGAAAATTTTCCCGTGAAAATCTTCAGGCGGTCGCTTTTTTTATGTTTCATCTTGTCAATGCAACTCAAAACAATTTCCTTATCCATATCGCCGCCCAAAAATGCAATGCCGAATCCTTTTTCAATCAAAATGTCCGCGCAGGTTGCAAAATATGAATCGAGCCAACGCTTGGTCTGCCAACTCGCTCCGATATTGAACGCGATAACTTTTATTCCTTCGGGAAAATTCTCTCGGAAAATTTTTTCGGCTTCGCGCTCGGCGGCTTCGGGTATCCACATTTCCAAGCCGTTATCAAAAATTTTTTCAATGCCGCAAGCCTCGCGCAAAACGTCGAAATGCGAATGAACTTGATGTTGAGTGCCCGCCTGATATTCCGTCTTAAAACCGTGCTTTATATGCCGCGCTATCGAAGGATTAGGCAAAACCTTATCAAAAAACAAAGAAAAAAGAGGCTTGGAGTAGCCGACGATTTTTTTTGCGCCGCTGAAAGCCGCCAATGCCGACGCCCGCTCATTTCTATGCAGATTTATTACCAAATCGAATTTTTCTGCGCGGATTTTGAAAATAAATTTGATAAAGCTCGGCAAATGATCATCTACGCCCTTTTTGTCAATCAAAATGCATTCATCAAGATTTTTGTTGTATTGAACAAGGTCGGCAAGTTTTTTGTCGGCAAGCAATGTCAAATATGCCGTCGGAAAATTTTTTCTCAGCGTCGTCAAGGCGGGCGTCACCAACATTAAATCGCCCAAGTGCATTAAATTTATAACTAAAATTTTCATACGTCGCCTATTCTTTCAAGCGAAAAATTTTCCTGCAGAAAAATTTCTCGGCGATTCATATGACGAACGGAATTTTTTAGCCGAGTGCCATTGCCAAAAAGAAATTTTTTTGGTATATTGCCCCAGATGATAATAATTTTCAAGTGAAAGGAATTGTTGATTGTGGATGAAACAAATTTAACTTATGTCACTCTCGGCTCCGGCAGCTCGACGGTTATTAACGAGAAAAGTTTTTCACTTGCCGGCGGCGGCAGTGTTGTAATCGTTTTAAATGATGGAAATGCACTCGCCGTAACGGGATTGAATTCAGATGAGATACTTACGGGCGATTTTTCGGATGTCACGTCGATAAACGGGCAGTCGTTCGCAGTGACGGAGACAATTTCGGAGCGGCTCGGCGGCGACGGCACAATTTCTGTTGTCGGCAATGAAAACGGCGACGGGATTTCCGAGATCGGCGGCTTGAGCGGAATAATCA
>CALFJC010000044.1 GCA_937877655.1 uncultured Selenomonadales bacterium | reverse complement strand
CGGACAAAAATCTTTTTCATCTTAATCATCGCGTCAATCAGCCAATCAAATTGATTATTCCACTCGTTTTTGGCGTCGAAAGAAACTTTTTTGGTAATTACAATGCGACTCGCCTTCTTATTCGGCAGTTCGCGCCAATCAAACTCCAAGCCGCTCTCTTTTTCGATAGCTTCTTTGTTCTGAAAGAACTTGCGGAACAAATTTTTGTTGTCGGAAATGTAAATCCCGACATCAAGTTCATTGCGCTGGCGAATTTGCGAAATTCTTATCACGCAGGCAGAAGAACCCATGCCGAAATCAAACCAATTATCAGTCGAAGGCTTGCGACGCTTAAAATTTTGAGTGAATGCCTTGTTTTGAAAGGCATAATCACGAAATGCCGACCAATATTCATAATTTTTTTCTTTTGTCTCGCTGACTGATTCGGTTTTGCGAAATTCTTTCGTCCAATCGTTCGGTTTCTCGACAATTTCAAACTTTACGGCGGGCGCGGAGTCTCCTATTCGATATAATTTTATTTCGCACAGAAAAAATCCGATATTTTCGTTCGTGTGGTTGTTCAGCCACTCAATGGCGGCGCGATGCTCTTCGCGAGCATGTTTCACAAGCCAAATTATTATGGCTGCCGATTTTCCCGCCGCATATGTTATCAATTTGCCGAGATGCTCATGATTTGTATCCGCCAACTGATTTTCAATGATAATTTTTCTGCTCGTGCCCGTCTCTGTCGCGAGAATGTCAACGCGAAAGTCACCAACGTTCGATTCTGTTTCCTCAACTGCAATTTCCAAGCCCAAAGTGTCGGCTAAAAGTGAAATATTTTCTTCTTTGGCGAGCCAAGGCGTAAAATCGGTCGCTTCATGTTCCCAAACCGTTCGTAAATCCGTTACTTCTTCCAATACACTCAAAGTTATCATCATTTTTAACCTCCCGTCGAATTTTATTTTAAAAATTTATCCTTTCACTGTCAAAAACTTTTTTGGAGATGATTTTATGTTGAAATTGCGTCCGCGCAGGCTGAGACTCAATGAAAATCTGCGCTCAATGGTTCGCGAAACAAATTTATCCGTCAAAGATCTGATTTATCCGATTTTCGTTGTGGCGGGAGAAAATATTCGCGAAGAAATTCCTTCAATGCCCGATTGTTATCATTTATCGGTTGATAATGCCGTTGAATTGGCAAAAAAAATCGCCGCGCTCGGCATTCCTGCCGTCGAAGTCTTCGGTTTGCCCGAATATAAAGACGAAATCGGCTCGTCCGCTTGGAATATGAACAGTCCCGTCCAAAAAGCTGTCGCCGCAATAAAAAAAGCCGTCCCCGAACTCGTTATTGTCGGTGACGTTTGCCTTTGCCAATATACAACGCACGGTCATTGCGGAAAACTCTGCGGAAATTACGTTGACAACGACGAAACGCTTAAACTTTTGCAAAAAGTCGCCGTAAGTCAGGCGGAGGCGGGCGCGGATATTGTTGCGCCTTCAGATATGATGGACGGAAGAATTTCTGCCATTCGCGACGCTTTAGACGCTAAAAATTTTGTCAACGTGTCGATTATGAGCTATGCAGTCAAATATTCTTCGGGTTATTACGCTCCTTTTCGCGATGCGGCTGATTCCGCCCCGCAATTCGGCGACAGGAAACAATATCAAATGGATTTCGCCAACAGCCGCGAGGCTCTTAAGGAAGTCGAATTGGATTTGGCTGAAGGCGCGGATATTATCATGATTAAGCCCGCGCTCGCTTATCTCGACATTGTTTCTAAGGTTCGCGAAAAAATTAATCGCCCCGTCGCCGTTTACAATGTCAGCGGCGAATATGCCATGGTCAAAGCCGCCGCCCTTAACGGTTGGATTGATTATAAAAAAATCGTTACAGAAAATTTAACCGCAATGAAACGCGCCGGCGCAGATATTATCATTACTTATCACGCTATCGACGTTGCAGAATGGCTTTAAAAAAATTTTTTCTTTTGGCAACGAAAAAACCCTCCGACGCTCGCCGAAGGGCTTTTTTGATTAGCGACCACGTGCCGCGTTTAATAAACTTTATTTCCGCCTTTTATCAGCTCTATAAGATTTTTAATAGACTTATAGAATCCACCATAAGAAGGTCCGCGAAGTCTGCCTGCAACTTCGTCAAGTTCGTTTTCGCTGAGTTGTTCAAAGTTGCTCTCGCTTAAGTCGTAGCCTTCTGCCTTTGCCGCCGCAATAAGCTTGTCTTCGCTGTCGAATTCTGCAAATTTTGCACGAAATGCCGTGTCACTCTCAATTCTTGCCTTAAATTCCTTGAAACCATTCATTTTTATCAACCTCCAAATTTCTTTCTGCCTATTATACGCCGATTGTCAAGTTTCGTTACAGCCGCCGAAAAATTTTTTCAGCCGTAAAAATCCAATATATTGGAAAACGTAAATCGCGCCTCCAAATCGTCTCCAAAACCGTTTTTGCCATTCAAAACTCCTTTCGAGCCTCAAAATCTCTTCCAAAATCTTTTTCAACATAAAAATTCCTTCCAAAATCTTTTTCGACAGAAAAATCTCTGCCAAAAAGTTTTTCGGCGGCTCAAATCATTTTCAAAACCTTTTTTGCCTTCCGATTTCATTTCGGAGGGTTTTTTCGTTGACTAAGAAAAATTTTTCTGCTAAATTTGTAACGAAATCCGATTTACAACGTATAAAAGATAGAAAACAGAAAGGAGATTGATATTATGGCTGAAAAAGACAAATACGCTGGCGAAATGCTCTCCGACGAGGAACTCGACAACGTTGCCGGCGGAACACTTCATGAATATGCTTATTTGACGGATATTTTGCCGGCGACATATTCTCTGACTGGTCGCATGACACCGGAAGAAGCAGAGAAGTGGCTTAAAGACAATCTGAACATTGACGCGATTATTAACAACAAAGACCAAAATACTCCCAACGTCTACAAACGCGACGGTAAGACTCTCGACCACTGGGATGTCGTCAGAGAGTGCTACGCATTCCTCGGCAAATAATGGACGTGTCGACAAAAATTTTTGGAGATTGATAATTATGGCGGACGAAAAAATTTTGAAGGACAAAAGCTTGAAAGAAGAAAAAATCTCGAAGGACGAACTCTTGAGCAATGAACAACTCGAATAGGTCGCAGGCGGAGCTAGTCCAAGAGAGCATGATCCTTATGACAAAAGAAAATACTAAAACGCGGCGGACGGTCGCAATCGTCAACAAAAAAACCTTCGGCGCATTGTCGGAGGGTTTTTCGTTGTTCATTTTACAAAATTCAGTATAGCGTATTTTGTATTTTGAGCTGCAAAATCGCCTCCAAAATCGTTTTTGACCTTCAAAACTCCTTTAGAGCCTCAAAATCTCTTCCAAAATCTTTTTCAACATAAAAATTCCTTCCAAAATCTTTTTCGACAGAAAAATCTCTGCCAAAAAGTTTTTCGGCGGCTCAAATCATTTTCAAAACCTTTTTTGCCTTCCAATTTCCTTTCGCGAAGGTATTTTTTATTTCAAGCCGCTGTGTTACAATCTTTTTACTAAATTTTTAAGGAGGAATCGCTTTGAACTTAAAAAAATCTGCCAAAGCCTTCGCTGAAGCAAAAAAATTCATGCCCGGCGGCGTCAACAGCCCCGTGCGCTCCTTTTCAACCGTCAATTCCACTCCGCCATTCATTTCTCACGGCAAAGGTCAACTCATTTTCGACATTGACGGCAATGAATATATCGATTTCGTACTTTCTTGGGGTCCTTTGATTCTCGGTCATGCCCATCCGCGCATTGTCAAGGCTTTGAACCGCCAAATAAGGCGCGGAACCAGTTTCGGGGCTCCAACTTTGCTCGAAACTCAACTTGCAAAGCTCGTAAATCAAATTTATCCGTCAATGGAAGTCATTCGCATGGTAAATTCCGGCACAGAAGCCGCCATGAGTGCCTTGAGAGTGGCTCGCGGCTACACAAACCGCGAAAAAATTGTAAAATTCATCGGTTGCTATCACGGTCACAGCGATTCTCTGCTTGTGAAGGCGGGAAGCGGCGCGGCAACCTTCGGAGAGCCCTCAAGTCCCGGAGTTACTCGCGGAACCGCGCAGGATACAATCACTTTGCCTTTCAACGACTTAAAATCTGTCGAAAATGTCTTTTCGCAATGCGGAGAGCAAATTGCGGCGATAATTGTTGAGCCAGTCGCGGGAAATATGGGTTTGATCCTGCCAAAAGAAAATTATCTGCGCGGATTGAGAGAAATTACGAAGAAATACGGCGCACTTTTGATTTTTGATGAAGTAATGTGCGGATTCAGAGTTTCATTGGGCGGTGCGCAGGAAAAATATCAAGTCAAACCCGATTTAACCTGTCTCGGAAAGATAATCGGCGGCGGTTTACCCTGCGCGGCTTACGGCGGGCGCGAAGATATTATGCGAAACGTCTCTCCCGACGGAAAAATTTATCAAGCGGGAACTTTAAGCGGAAATCCATTGGCAATGACGGCAGGAATTGAGACTTTGACGGCACTTTTGGAAGAAAATTTGACAGAAAAGATAATTTACAACACAACAATACTCGTCGAAGGAATAAAAGCCTCCGCGCAGGTTTCAAATTTGAAAATACAAGTGCCGCAAGCGGGATCAATGTTCGGAATTTTCTTCAGCGAAAGCGAAGTAACGAATTATGACGAGGCGGCGGCGGCGAATCAGGAAATGTTTAGGAAATTTTTCTTGGCAATGTTGGAACAGGGAATATATTTCGCGCCGTCGCAGTTTGAAACGCTGTTTATGTCGGCGGCGCACACACAAGAAGACGTTGCGAACGCGATAATAGCGACAGTTGATGCATTTGAGGTTTGCCAATGGTTGACGGATTGAAAAATTTTGTAGAAAACGGAATTGGCGCGTGTAAAATTCTGGTTATCGGCGATGTCATGCTTGATAAATATTATTTCGGAGAAGTTACGCGCATTTCTCCCGAAGCACCCGTTCCGATAGCTCGCGTTTTGAAAGTTAAGGAAACTTTGGGCGGCGCGGCGAATGTTTTACACAATTTGGCGTTATTGGGCTGTCAAACATCGATAATCGGTCAAATCGGGCGCGATAATCACGGAGAAATTTTTTTAAGCAAGTTAAAATCGTTAGGCGTCGATTATTCGGGCATGATTGAGACATCAAAGCCGACAACGACTAAAATTCGGGTGATAAGCGGACATCAGCAGATGATTCGCCTTGATTTTGAAGATTCTTCGGAGATTTGCGGCGCGGACAGCGATAAATTGATAAAAAATTTTTCCGCGCAGGTTGAAAATGTCGACGCGGTTATTATTTCTGATTATGGAAAGGGCGTTTGCAGTAAAAAAATTTGCCGCGAGGTTATCGGAGCTTGCAGAGCGGCGAAAAAATATGTAATCGTCGACCCGAAGGGCGATAATTGGCAAAAATATTTTGACGCGAGCTTTATCACACCGAATTTAAAGGAGTTTAACGCGGTTTTGCCCAAAAAAATAGCAAATGTTGACGCGCAGATAGAAGAATCGGCGCAAAAAGTCATTGAGGAATTTAATTTGCGCGGCTTGATTGTGACGCGCTCGGCTGAAGGCTTAAGCTTGATTGACGGAGAAAAAATATCGCACATAAAGGCGCGAGCTCAGGAAGTTTTCGACGTATCGGGCGCGGGAGACACGGTTATAGCGGTTTTTGCGTTGGCATTGGCGGGAAAATTGGATTCGGAGGCGGCGGCTTACCTTGCAAATGCGGCGGCGGGCGTTGTGGTTGCGAAAGTCGGAACTTACGCCGTAAATCGGACGGAATTGCTGAACGCGATTTAAATTTTGAACAAAAAAGCCCCGACATTTTGTCGGGGCTTAATTTTTTTTAAGCAAGTGTCGCATTAAATTTTTCAATCATTTTTATCGGGCGATAAGATTCTTTTGCCTGCCGCAAGCCGTCAATGCCCATATCTTCTTCGCGATTGATATAAATCATGTCCGACCATTCGTGCTCGACGAAATTTTGATTAATCGCCACGTAAATCCCGCGAATTGTCGGATCGGCTTTCTCGACATGAATAACGGCGGTATCGGAATTCAATTTTTCGCCGAAGGTAAAGGCAACAACTTTATCTCCAATCAAAATCGCGCCGCCTTTGAGTTTGAATGCGTCGAAGTGATCAAAAATCTCGTGAATCGCCGCCTGCTCGTAGCCGATAAAAGGATCATCGGGATTCGCCCGCTTGTGATTTGCATACCAGAGATTTAATTCCTCACGACATTTCGGAATAATTTCTTCGGTTATCGGCAAATATTTTGCGTCGGGATATTCTTTTTTAAATGCGTTGAGATGATTTTTCTTGCCGTGAAATTTTCTTCCCGATAAATTTATCAAATCCTGCGCAAGATAAACGTAATCGAAGTCATCGCGCTCGGCGGTAATTTCAAATTTCGCGTGAGGATATTTTTCCAGCTCGTCAGCAAAAATTTTTTCCACGTCGACGAATCTAAATTGCCTTTCGCCGCGATTTTCTTCACCAACGCGCAAAATTTTCGTTATCGCGTCCTGCATTTTGTCTTGCGCGCCGATTGGTTGCCACGCCGAAAAATTTTTGTCGTTGGAAGAGAAAATATAAAGCACTTCGTCTTCAACCGCCCATTGCAAATTCAACATGTCGCGCCACATGTAAAGATTCGTGAACGTGTACTCCGCATTTTCGCAGTAGCGCACTCCAAAGTACTTATCGAAAATTTTTTTGTCCGCGCAGGTCAATTTTTTTAAATTAATGTCGTCCACTCTCCTTGTCGAATAAAAGTTCTGCCAAGTGAAAAGTTTTTTTGTCGCCCAATTTTAAACCGCGAACGCAATAATGGCAATACGCAACAACTTTTTCCGTTTGAATCCGGGCGCAATGCTCTTCCATTAATTTTTTCTTTTGCTCGTCGGTGTGCGGCTGAAATAATCCTTGTGCGCCGTATAAAAATCTGCGCGGAGCCAATTTCGGGTTGCGCGGCACTTGCGGTTGATACAATGACACGCCGCAAAATTTTGTTTGCTCGTGATTTTCGGGGAGCTCGAAGATTTTAAAGTTCATGCGCCGCAAAAGTTCACGCGCCGCCTCTTGTTCCGAAAAATTTTCCTTAGACCGCCAACAATCTTGAATCGTAATTTCTTCGCCGTGATAATCGGGATAAGAAAAATTTTTGTCGGCAAGAATAAATTCCCAAATCGATTCGCGCTGAATTTCGGGACGACTTTCCTCATAAATCGCCGAGCAGTTATGGCAAATTGAAATCAGTGTCGAGTCGGGCGGAAATTTCTCGTAGTGCTTAACTTTTTTCCATTCGGGCTGATACCATTCCGCAACGCGAGTATCACAATCCGCCATCCTGTAATTTTGAACACAACAGCGAATTATCGGCACTGATTTTCCGCGCAAGTAATTTTGGATTTTGCGGCTCAACGCGGGATATTGCTCCGTAAAAGCGCACGCCGCCACATAAAATTTCTGATTCATATTTTAACCATCTCCGTCATCATCATTATCGTTATCGTCATCATTATTCCTGCGATTTGAATTCATACGTTGAAGATTTGGCGGATTATCACTCAATCGCCGTGAAAATATCGACATTTAATTCACCTCAAGCAAAATATTCAATTCCGGCTTCGAAAAGTTGCTGATTTTTATTTCCGTGAATGTTTTTGGCAACATTGGAGCCGATTCTCTCCGAATGTCCCATTTTTCCGAAGATTTTTCCGCTCGCGTCGGTAATTCCCTCAATCGCCCATGCCGAGCCGTTAGGATTAAAAGGAAGTTCACTTGTCGGCGCGTCGTCGAAGTCAACATATTGCGTTGCGATTTGCCCGTTCGCCAAAAGTTTCTTCAACCAAGCCTCGCTTGCTACAAATCTGCCCTCGCCGTGACTTACGGGGATTGAATGAACGTCACTGACCTTATTTTTTGATAACCAAGGGGATAAATTGCTTGAAATTCGCGTGCGGACATATTGGCTGACGTGCCGCCCCAAAGAATTGTGCGTTAATGTCGGAGAATCTTCTTCCAAATCGCGAATTTCGCCGTAAGGGAGCAATCCCAGCTTAATTAACGCTTGAAATCCGTTGCAAATGCCCAAAATCAAGCCGTCGCGCTCACGTAGGAGTTTCATAACCTCTTCCGCGATTTTTTTATTCCGAAACGTCGCCGCAATGAATTTTCCCGAACCATCAGGTTCATCGCCGCCACTGAATCCGCCCGGAAGCATAATTATCTGCGCGGAACGAATTTTTTTAGCCATTTCCTCAATACTTTCCTCGACTGCAGACGGTGTAAGGTTCCGAACGATAAAAATTTCGGGAATTCCGCCCGCTTTTTTCCAAACTTTTGCAGAATCATATTCGCAATTCGTGCCGGGAAACACGGGAATAAATATTTTCGGCTTCGTAATTCCAATTTTAGCCGTAAATCTGCGCGGAACGTCGTAAATTTCATTCGGAATCATCTGCGCGGACTGATTCTTAATTTGCGTCGGAAAAATCTTTTCAAGCGGCTCGATAAGGGCTTTTTTAATGTCTTCAAGCGAAATTTCTTCGTCAGCGAATTTAATTACAGGTTCGGAAACAGTTTCGCCTAAAAGTTCAAAATCAAGCTCGCAAGTCGCCTCGACTATCAAACTTCCGTAACCAATTCCTAATTCCTCATTCCTAATTCCTAATTGGCGAAAGCCAATATCGTTGCCAATCGCCATTTTTGAAATACATTCCGCAATTCCGCCACTTTTTACGCTCATTGCTGAAATAATTTTGCCAGCGTTGATTAATTTGTGTACTTTGGCGAAATTTTTCTTGAGTTCGTCGAAAATCGGAACGTTATCGGCGTCGCGAGGACATTCGACCAGATAAACTTTGTGATTCGGGGCTTTAAATTCGGGAGAGATAACTTTTTCCGCGTCGACAACCGCAACCGCGAAACTTACCAGCGTCGGAGGCACATTTAAGTTTTCAAACGTACCGCTCATTGAATCTTTGCCGCCGATAGCCGCCACGCCGAAATTTTTCTGCGCTATAAACGCTCCGAGTAATGCGGCAAGCGGTTTTCCCCATTTTTCAGCGTTTTCGCCGAGTTTCTCGAAATATTCTTGGAATGTAAGATATGCTTTTGAATAATCTGCGCCAATAGCAACCAATTTTGCCAATGAACTCGTTACCGCATCAATCGCGCCGTGAAAAGGACTTTTTTCCGATATTTCCGCGTCAAATCCGAATGTCATAGCGGTTGCCGTCGAAGTTTCGCCGTTTGTTGGCAATTTCGCGACCATTCCTTCCGCAGGAGTCAGCTGATTTTTTCCACCAAAAGGCATTAACACCGTTGACGCGCCGATTGTAGAATCAAATCGCTCTACCAATCCTTTTTGCAAGCAATTATTCAAGCCGCGCAGATTTTCTAGCCAAGATTTAGTTTCTTTATGCGAAATTTCTTGCGGAACGGTGATTTTTGCCGAAATATGACGTTTTACGCCGTTTGTATCGAAAAATTCGCGGCTGATATTCACAATTTCCACTCCGCGCCAATTCATAACCATGCGCCCGCTGTCCGTGACTTCCGCGACTTCATAAGCCTCCAAATTTTCCGTATCTGCTAGCGAAATGAACTTTTCTACATCATTTTTATCCAAAACAACAGCCATTCGCTCTTGACTTTCGGAAATTGCAAGCTCCGTGCCGTCCAAACCGTCATATTTTTTGCGTACTGCGTCCAAATTTATCTTCAAACCTGCCGCAAGTTCGCCGACTGCAACCGCAACGCCGCCCGCGCCAAAATCATTGCAACGTTTAATCATCTGCGCGGCATTTTTATTGCGAAAAAGCCTTTGAATTTTTCTTTCTGTCGGCGGATTGCCTTTTTGAACCTCCGCACCGGCCGTTGTGAGCGATTTTGACGTGTGAACTTTGCTTGAACCCGTTGCGCCGCCGATTCCGTCGCGTCCTGTCCTTCCGCCGAGCAAAATTACCTTATCGCCCGCTTTTGGACGACTTCTAATCACATTTTCGCACGGAGCCGCCGCAATTACCGCGCCGATTTCCATTCTTTTAGCCAAATAGCCCTCATGATAGACTTCAACAACCTGTCCCGTCGCCAATCCGATTTGATTTCCATATGAACTGTAACCTTGCGCCGCGCCGCGAACGATTTTTTTCTGCGGAAGCTTGCCGGGCAGAGTTTCAGCAAATTTTTTATGCGGATTTGCCGCTCCGGTGACGCGCATTGCCTGATAAACGTAACTTCTGCCGCTCAAAGGGTCACGAATTGCCCCGCCTAAGCACGTTGCCGCTCCGCCGAACGGTTCAATCTCCGTAGGGTGATTATGCGTCTCATTTTTGAACATTACCAGCCAATCTTCGTCTTTTTCGTCGATTTTCGCACGAATTTTTATCGAACAGGCGTTAATTTCTTCAGAAACGTCCAAATTCGCAGGTTTAACGATTTTCGCGCCGATTGTGCCCAAATCCATCAGCGAAATATCTTTTTTAGGATTATGAACGGATAAATATTCGTCAAAAGCGCGTTGAATAACCGCAGATTCGATTTCTACGCCGTCAATAGCGGTTGTGAAAGTCGTATGGCGACAATGATCGCTCCAATAAGTGTCGATAACTTTCAATTCGGTAATTGTCGGAGCGCGTCGTTCAGTTTCGCGGAAATATTTCTGGCAAAACTTCAAATCGTCGAGATTCATAGCCAAGCCGCGTTCTGTTAAGAAATTTTTCAACGCGGAGTCATTCATTTCGTTAAAATTGTTCAAAATCTCAACATCTGGTGGAATTTCGGCAGAAATTTTCAACGTCGCAGGAATTTCAAAGCTTGCCTCGCGTGATTCTATCGCGTTAATCGAGTACGATTTAATTTTAGCGAAATCTTCAGCCGAAATGTCGCCGAGCAACGAAATTATCCGCGCAGAATGAATTATCGGCAATTCTTTTCCTGTAACGAGCTGAACACATTGCGCGGCGGAGTCTGCACGCTGATCAAATTGTCCCGGCAAGTATTCAACAGCAAATGTTTTCGACAAATCGATGTCTTCGGGCAGTTCATAATAAAAATTGTCGACATTCGGCTCGCTAAAGACTATATCGCGCACTTTAATAAAGTCTTTGTCGCTCAAATCCTCAATATCGTAGCGAACGAGCAAGCGAACGCCCGAAATTTTAATGTCGAGCGTCTCTTTTAAGTCTTCGAGCAGTTGTTTTGCAGGAACATCGAACCCTGCGCGCTTTTCAACGTAAATTCTCTTAACCATAGTTGCCTCCTTAAATTTTTAAGTGATTTTATCACGGCATATGAAAATTAAAAAGCCCCGACGATTTTTTGATTCAATATATTCCGTCAAGGGCATTGTTGACAAGTATTAGTCATGATGATACGATTCGGCGGCTGATTTTAACAATCTTCACTTCAGATAAGCGGACAGTGCCACAAGGAGGATAAAAAAAATCTGTCTGTTTGGATTTTGATAAATCATTTTCGAGTTTTAAAATTTTTTTTTTACATAACAGGAGGTATTCATTTGTCTGAAGAAAAATTGCAGAAGAAATTGTCACCGTTGAATGTCTGGGCGTTGGCTTTGGGCTGTATAATCGGCTGGGGCGCGTTCATAATGCCGGGACAAATTTTTTTGGTCAAAGCGGGACCGCTGGGCATGGCACTCGCAATGGTCGCGGCGTCGATTATTCTGATAATAATTTCAATCAACTATTACTACATGATAAAAAGATACCCCGTTGCGGGCGGCGAGTTCATATATGTCAATGCCAAGTTCGGAATGAAAAATGCTTTTATCTGCTCTTGGTTTTTGGCACTGTGTTATCTCTCGATAGTGCCGCTCAACGCAACGGCTTTGGCTTTGATTTTCCGAACGGTTTTGCATGACGTTTTTGTTTTTCAATTCGGTTTCCATTATCAAGTGGCGGGCTATGATGTTTATCTTGGCGAAGTACTTTTGGCTTTGACGGCACTTTTTTTATTCGCTTGGCTGAGTATAAGGGGCGTAAGTGTCACGGGAAAATTTCAAACGCTTTTGGTCATGATGCTTGTCGGCGGAATTGTCGTCGTCTCGGTCGCGGCATTTTTAAATCCTCAAGTGTCTTGGTCAAATTTCTCGCCGGGCTTCCCGCCGGACGTTGATAATCATCTTGTCGCGATACTTTCAATTTTGGCAATATCGCCGTGGGCATTTGTCGGCTTCGATACAATTCCTCAAGCGGCGGAAGAATTTAATTTCTCGCCCGCAAAAAGTCTTTTCATAATGGTTGTGGCAATTTTATTCGGCTCCTTTGCTTACGTTGCCTTGAACATGATAACGATTTCGATTTTGCCGCCGGGCTTCGATAATTGGGTTGATTACATAAAAGCTTCCAAAACGGCTTCCGATTTAATGGCGTTGCCGACATTTTATTCAACGTCGTTGCTTTTGGGCAAAGTCGGTTTGTTTGCTTTGAGTATCTCGGTAATAGCGGCGATACTTTCGGGGCTTTTGGGCTTTTACATGGCGACGAGTCGTTTGCTTTTTGCAATGGCACGCGATAAAGTTATTCCCGCAGTTTTCAGCGTGTTGCACGGCAAATATAAGACGCCGCGAAATGCGATACTTTTTATCTTGGCAGTCTCCGTAATTGCGCCGTTTATGGGCAGAACGGTTTTGGGTTGGATTGTCGACATGGCATCACTCGGAGCCGCCGTCGGTTACGCTTACACCTCGCTTGTCGCCTATAAATATGCAAGCGAAAGCGGCGACACGGCGATTAAAATCACGGGGCTTTTGGGATTTATTTTCGCGGTTTTCTTCGCAATTCTGCTCTTGGTTCCAATTCCATATTTCAACATTTCTTTGGGCAGAGAGTCTTATTTCTTTTTGCTGATATGGACGCTGATGGGCTATTATTTTTATCGGACGCAAGCCGCAAAAGCTGATTAAAGGAGAAAAAATGATTGTCCGTCAATCCACGAAAGAATTGCTCGCCGAATCTCTGAAGGAACTTGCGAAATTCAAAGCCGTCGACAAAATTACGATTAAAGAGCTGACAAAAAATTGCGGGCTGACTTCGCCGACTTTTTACAATAATTTTCGCGACAAATATGATTTGATGGCTTGGATTTACGATCGGGAAGTTGAGGAGTCTCTTAAAAATTTCGGGCGCGGCGATTCTTTTGAGGATGTCATTTGCAAATGGATGGAGATTGTTCTTGAGGACGAAAATTTTTATTTGAACTTATTGAAAAATGCGGTCGGACAAAATTCTTTCCGCTACGCCACGAACGATCATGCGATTAATTTAATTTCCGATTGGATAAAGGCTCGGCACAATTTATCGGAGCTTTCGCCGGAAATTTATTTCTGCATCAAATTTTTCATGCGCGGAGTATCGGAATTCGTAAACGATTGGGCTTTGGAAAAATGGGAATGTTCGCCGCGAGAAATGGCAAAATTTTTTATCTCGGCAATGCCCGCGCCGCTCAAACCTTTGCTTTTACAAATTTGAATTTTTATAAAGTCGATTTATAAATTTTCCGCTTTAAAAATTGAAATGGTATCGCTTCCCTTGTAAAATTTCTTCGTAAAAATTTTTTGGGAGGCGATTTTTTTATGCCGATGGTAAAAGATTATCTCAAGAACAAATTCAAACACGGTATCGAGGCGGGGATTTTGCAATACGGCGTCGGGCAGGAGACGACTTCGGCGGAGGTTGCGGAGATTCTTGCCACTTCAAATTACGACTGGCTTTTTGTTGACGGTGAACACGGCGGACATACCGTGACAACGATTTTGGACATTGCAAGGGCAATCGCGGCTTACGACATGACGCCCGTCGTCAGAATTCCGCAAGCGGGCACGGGCATTATCAAACAACTTTTGGACGGCGGCATTCAAAACATAATCATTCCGAAAGTCGAGACGGGCGAAGAGACGGAAAATATTATGTATTGGGCGAGCTATCCTCCACGCGGCAATCGGGGCTTTGGAGCGAGTGCCGTCCGCGCAGGGCGTTTCAATCGTCATCCCGATTATTTGGAACGCAACGTCGAGGAAATTTGTATCTTGCCGCAGATTGAAAGTGTTCGCGGCATGGAAAATTTGGAAGCGATAACCACAACGCCGGGCGTCGGCGCAATTTTTCTCGGACCGATTGATTTAGCGGTTGATATGGGGCACGGAATAAATATTTTTCATCCCGAAGTTGAAGCGGCAATGGACGACATGATTAAAAGGATCAGAGCGTTGGGCAAACCTGTCGGCACAATCGCTTTGACGACGGAGCAGGCAAAACGTTTTGCAGATTTGGGCGCAAGTTTCCTTGCAGTGGGCGCGGACACCGGCTTTTTGACCGTTGCGGCAGATAATACGCTGAACACTTACAAGGCGGCTATCGAAAAATAAAAAATTTTTGGGGTGTAGAAATGTTTCCCGACATTATAAAAAAAGTTCCGAGCCGCAATTACGGCATTGACGGCTTGGAAGTTCATGTTGATCATACTTCGACGGGCACGATTTATTTTGTCACGGCGGAAAAGGAAGTTGTTTTCCCCGAACACAGCCACGCCGCGCAGTGGACGATTGTCGTAAGCGGCTTTTGCACTTTCACTGCCGAAGGCGAGAGCAAAATTTACAAAGCGGGCGAAACATATTTCATTCCTGCGGGCTTGCGTCATCAAATCACTTTGCACGCGGGCTATTCCGAAGTCGATTATGTAGACGATCCTAATGATTGAAAAATTTTTCTGCCTGTTGCAAAATTATTCGCGGCAGGTTATTTTTTAAGCGTATTATATTTTTGGGAGTGATTCGTATGAGCAACGAAGAAATTCTTAAGGCATTTCATTTGATGTGGGATAATTTTCCCGAAGCCGTGATGATTACGCAGAAAAGTCGCGAGATCGTCGCCGTCAACAAAAAAGCCGCCGAGTTCGGACTCAAGGCGGGAATTAAATGTTCCACAATCGGCAAGCCCGAAAATCACAAGGGCTGTCAATGCAACGCGGCTTGCGATACGGGCGAGGCGCAATTTGTGACTTACGAAGGAAAATTCGGCAAGGCTTACGGCTATTGGATTCCGATTCCCGAAAAACCCGAATGGATTATTCATTTCGGCGTGGGACATGCTTTTGAGTACAAGAAAATTAATCGTTCACCGTCCGAAAAATCGGAGAGCATTCACGGCTTGACGAAAGGCACCGAGCTTGAACCGATGATGGCGGCAATGGCGCAGGGCGAGGCTGGCGGCGTCATGATGTATTACGCATTGGCGCGGCTTGCGAAGGAACAAGGATTAAACGACGCGGCGAAAACTTTTATTGAGTCGGCGAATCAAGAGGCTGTTCACGCGGGCTTTTACGCCACACTCAACGGAAAATATCCGAAAGATTTTTGGCAATTCGTTGCAGGCGTCGCCAAAGCAGAATACAGCGGCAAAACCAAAATTAAGGAATTGGCAGATAAAGTTCGTGCGGCGGGTTTTGATAAGGCGGCGGACGAGATGGAAATTTTCGCCGAGCAGGAATGGCATCATGGCGTTGTTATCGACGAGCTGTTGAAAAAATATGCGCCGAAAAAAATTGAATCCGCGCAGAAAATTTTTGTCTGCTCAATTTGCGGTTATGAACATGTCGGAGACGCTCCGCCTGAAGTTTGTCCTGTCTGCGGACAGCCCGCTTCCGTCTTTAAGGAAAAAGTTCAATGAATCGGCGCGAATTTATTAAAACGGCAGGCGTTATGACATTCGGTCTGATGATTGACGGTCAAAATCTTGTTGAGGCGAGGAGGTCTCCAAAAATGAAAATTTCTGCGGTTAAACTTTACGACGGCGGCTTTATGATGAAGTCGTTTGCTTGCGGCGGCGGCTTGCCCGAAGGTTCGATTAAGGAAGAAAAACTTCGTTCAAGTTTGCAGAATTATGTTATCGATACCGGCAAGGAAATTATTTTGGTTGATACAGGTTTTCCGGCAGAAGAAACTTTTCCTGTTACGAAAGACTCCGTGATAACTTTCGGCGACAAAATTAATAATTATGTTGACGCGCTTAAGGCGGCAGGTTACGCGCCCGAAAAAGTTTCAAAAATTCTTGTCACGCACAAACACCCCGACCATACCGGCGAATTGCGCGCCTTCCCGAACGCTAAGATTTTTATCTCGCGCATTGAGGCTGACGACATGAAGTTGACAGGCGATAATGTTGTTCGCGTCGATTTTACCGACGGAGCTTATAAAAATTTCTCCGCCTGCCAAAAAATCGCCGACGGAGTTTATTACATTTTCGCGCCCGGTCACACAAAGGGCAATTCGATTGTTATCGTTGAAGACGGCGAAAAATTTTTCATGATTCACGGTGACGTGACTTATACCGACGAAGCGTTGATTGAAAATAAATTGTCGGTTGTCTTTGAAGACTTAGCCGCCGCCCGCGATACCTTGAGCAAAGTTCGCACTTTCATCAAGGAAAATAAAACCGTTTACCTGTCGACACATACGCCGCTCGGCTATGAAAATCTTGACGCACAAAAAATAATGGAGCTCCCCGAAATGGAAGAATCTCCTGTTGCTGAAGAAAAAATCGATGCGCCAAAAGAAGTCGGCGGCACGAAATGGGTTTGCAGTGTCTGCGGCTATGAATTTGTCGGCGAAGAACCGCCCGAATTTTGCCCGCGTTGCAAACAGCCCAAAACTGCTTTCCATAAAAAATAATTTTCAAAGGGCAGGGTCTTTGACGCCGTTAAGTTCAAAGGCTTTTGCTCTGTCAATGCAAGTGGCACATTGCCCGCAAGGTTTGTCGCCGCGTTCGTAACAGCTCCAAGTCAATTCATACGGAACTTTCAATTCCAATCCGACCTTAACAACGTCGGATTTTTTTTCGCATAAAAACGGCGCGACCAATCGAATTTTTTCGTAAGTGCCGATTCTTACAGCCGCACTCATTGACGCGATAAATTTTGCGCTGCAATCGGCGTAGGCATCGCCTGTTACGTCGTCGGAGTGGACGCCGACATAAAGTTCGACAGAATCATTTTCGTAAAGACCGTCCGCGAAACTCGCCGCCATCGACAAAAACAAACCGTTGCGAAAAGGAACGTAAGTTGCAATTCGCGGCGAACGATTTTTTTTCTTCTGCGCGGCGTAGGAACCTTTTTCAAGAGATTCAGTTGAAGTTTCGAGCAGAGCAGAATGGGAATGAGTAAAAATTTCTGAAGCGTCAAGTTCGTATTGATTTACGCCGTAAAATTTTGCAACTGCTTGAGCCGCTTGAAGTTCTTTGGCGTGACGCTGTCCGTAAAAAATCGAAAGAGCCGAAACATTTTCCGCGCCCAATTTTTTAACCGCTATCGCCAAACACGTCGTCGAATCTACTCCGCCGCTTGAGAGAACAACTGCTTTCATTGTATCGCCGCCTCGAAAACTTTTTTGACATTGGCAAGACATTCCGCGTAACTTTCGCCGGGATGCGCCTCATAAATTTTTTTCCCGTCAACATACATACTCGGCACATAATAATAATCGGTGAATTTTTCGGCAAGCTTGGGTTGAAGATTTTCATCAATAATTTCAATCTCGGTTGCCGAATAATTTTTTTTGACTTCGTCAATGGCTTTGAACGCCGCCGCGCAGTACGGACAACCTTCCATTTTAATCAGAGTAATTTTTTTCATACAGATTCTCCTTTGAAGTGAAAAAAAACCCGACCGCCCAAGGATGGGCGGTCGCCGGCAACGAAAACAGGATGTTTTC
>CALFJC010000043.1 GCA_937877655.1 uncultured Selenomonadales bacterium | reverse complement strand
AGCGTCACAATCGATGGCGGCAACGGCAATGATTCCATTACCAACAGCGGCGAGAGAATTTCAATAAACAGCGGCGGCGATGATGATGTCATTTCCAACAGTGCCTCGAACGTCACGATTCAAGCCCAAGACGGCAACGACTCCATTATCAATGACGGCGCAAGCGTCACAATCGATGGCGGCAACGGCAATGATTCCATTACCAACAGCGGCGAGAGAATTTCAATAAACAGCGGCGGCGATGATGATGTCGTTTCCAACATTGCCTCGAACGTCACGATTCAAGCTCAAGACGGCAACGACTCCATTACCAATGAAGGCGCAAGCGTTTCAATCAACGGCGGCGACGACAATGATACTGTCAAGAACAGCGGCTCCAACGTAACTATTGACGGCGGTGCGGGCAACGATTTAATCAGTCTTGCCGCCTCTGCAAAAAATAATGTGATTGTTTATACCAACGGAGACGGCAACGACGTTATTCAAGGATTCAATTCAACTTCGACGCTTGAAATTTCGGGCGATTATTCCACAGAAAAGAGCGGTAATGATATTGTCGTGACGGTCAGAGACGAAAAAATCACTCTGCAAGGCGCGGCGGCTTTATCGAACGTCAATATCGTTGAAACTCCCGTCAACGTCAATAATTCTCTCGGCAACAAGCTCCTGAGCGGCGGCAACCTCAACGATACCATTTTCAACAGCGGTCAAAACGTTACAATAGACGCGCTCGGCAGCAACGATTCAATCAAAAACGACGGCAAAAACGTCAGCATAAACGGCGGTGCGGGTCGCGATTCAATCAACAGCGCGGGCGACAACGTGACTATCGACGGCGGCGCGGACAACGATATCATTTACAATTCCCGTATCGGCTCCGGTCTTACAATCGACGGCGGCGACGGCTCCGACACAATTAGCAACTTCAGCCGATATTCGTCAATCAACGGTGGCGCGGGCGACGATTGGATTCAAAGCGGGGCAAAGTACGTTACAATCGACGGCGGAGACGGCAAAGATACAATCCAAAACTATACAAGGCTCACGACAATCAACGGCGGCGACGGCGACGATTCGATTGAAAACGAGGCACAGGAAGTTTCAATCGATGGCGGCGCGGGAAATGATTTTATAAGAAGTTATTACGACAGGTACGTTACAATCACAGGCGGCATCGGCGACGATACTATTATGAGCAGCGGCTACAATGCTTTGTTCAACTACAACGCGGGCGACGGCAACGACTTGATTCGCGGTTTCAAATCAAATTTTACGCTCTCGATTGCGGACAATTTTTCCACAGAAAAGAGCGGCAACGATATTATTGTAACGGTCGGCGAAGGCAAAATCACTTTGGAAAGAGCCGCGAGCTTGCAAACTGTCAATATCGTTCAAAATTTAATTAGTATCAATAATACTGACGACAACAAGAAACTGACAGGCGGCAACCTCAACGACACGATTTTCAACAGAGGTCAAAACGTCACGATTCAAGCTCAAGGCGGCGATGATTACATTTGGAACATTGGCAGAAATGCGACAATCAACGGCGGCGCAGGCGATGATGCGATTAACAATCTCGCTTCCAATGTGATAATCAACGGCGGCGACGGCAACGACACCATTCCTAACGGAAGCGAAAACGTCACAATCATTGGCGGCAGCGGCGATGATTCCATCAGCTTGGCAAGTGTCGCGAAAAATGATTTGATTCAATACAACGCGGGCGACGGCAACGACACGATTCACGGCTTCAATGAAACTTCGACGCTCGAAATTTCGGGTGCTCTCCATTCCACAGAAAAGAGCGGCAACGATATTATTGTTACGGTTGGCGAAGGCAAAATCACTTTGGAAGGCGCGGCGAGTTTGTCTTCTGCCAATATCATTAACGGCACGTATGCGATTTTCACGGTTAAGGATTCCAAAGTCACTGCCGCCATTCCTCAATCGGTCGAAGGCGACGCGTATCAATTCAACGCGGAATTAAATCTGCTGACGCTCAACGACAACTTGAAAGAATATCCCGTCGCGGTGAGAAATGAAGATGATTCTTCCGTCAAAGTGAGCGGCTCTTTCGGCTCGGCAGAATTGAGCGGCACCGGCACTCTCGAATATCAAGTTGACGGCGCAAAAAATAATTTGACTTTGACGAGCAAGACTTACGGCGACAAAATCACGTTCAGAGAAGATGCGGCGTTCACTTACGGCGAAATTCAAGTCGATTTGCTCAATGGCAACGTCCTTTCGACGAAGGGCGAAAAGGAAATTTCCTTCGACAACAATTCTTCAGCAAGCGTCACGGCTCCCGAAGGTGCCAAAATCAACATCAACGCGGGGACATTTACAATCAACAATCTGTCGATAAATTCTTTGACCAACGGCGCGGGCACAATCACTGTAACTGCGGACGGCTTGAGCTTTGAAGGTTACGGCGTGCAATTCGTTGATTTGGAAGTTGCTCCGGAAAGTTTCTTCAGCAAACTCGCGCCGATGACAGTCAATTACAATTCCGCCGATAAAAGCTACACGATAAAAAATTCCGCGCAGGTCAAAACTCTCTCTGACGATTTCACAAAGCTGACGCTCGCTCTCGGCGACGATACCCAAGCCAATTTCAAAGTCAACGACAAAGAATTTTTGGTTTCAAGCACCGCAGATAATATTAACGTCGTCGAGGCGAACGGGAACACATTCAAGATTCAAAGCAAAGAAATTGACGCGGAAAAAATCGGGCGCGTGATCCTTGGCGAGCAAATTACTTTCAGCGGCACGGAAATAAATTTTGACGGCGTGAAAACAAATTACGCGCAGAATAAGCCCGCAATTTATTCGCTTGACGGAAAAGAAATTTCAATCAGCGACACGGCGACTCTTTCGACGGGCGAAGAGACCAAAACTTTCAAGTGCGAGGCGGGAAGTTACGTCGTCAACGGCAAGAGTTTCGAGACTTCGGCGGATTTAACGTTCACTGCCGACACGAACGAAATTAAAATCCCGTTGAACGACGCGAGGACAGAAATTTATTTTGACGGCGTGAAAATCAACGGTGTTGCCGGCGGCGGAGAAGTTGTTTTCGATTTGGCGAACGATAAAATTTCAGTCCCGGACAGCGCGACGCTTAATATCACTTCGTCCGAAGAGATTAAATTAAATCTTGCGGCGGGCAGTTTTACAATCGACGGCAAGACAATCATCACCGACAACGCGCTTGAAATTACAGCCGACAAGGACAACATAAAAGTTCCGCTGAATGAAAATTCATTTACGATAAACGACGCAAGAATTGCGGGCACGGGCACGGTGACGATTGACAACACGGACGAATACTTTTTCTCAATTCGTTTGCCTGACGGCGCGTTGGTCGAAAATGTAAGCGACAATACTTTTGAGCTGAACGGCAAAGACAGCTTTGCTTACTTCGGCGACACGAATAAAAAAGTTCAGATGACCGAAAACGGCACGGCTTATATCGGCTACGATAAAGAAAACAGCATTACCGTAGGATTAAATGCGCTTTTGTTCGAGCAGGCTGAAATTCAAGGCAATGACGCTTGGACGGTCGAGACTTCGGGCACGGGCGGCATTGACAAAATTACGGGCATAACGAGCGGCGCGACAATTTCGGCTTCGACAGAATACGTTGACGCGGGCGATGTGCGCTTTGAAGTTGAGACGGACGGCGCGGGCGACTTCACCATTTGCGGAGAAAAATTCACTGCAACCGATAAAAATACTTATGTCGTTTATGGCAATTCCAATGACGAAATAAAAGTTGCTCCGCTTGCCGAAGAATACAGCGATGATGATTCCGAGCCTGCAGGAAAGATTTATCAATTCGACGCGGCGGGCGATTACACGATCAACGGAATTACATTCCACGCGGAAGAAAATTCCAAAGTGCAGACGATAACTCGCGGCGTTGAGTTCGATTTATCGACGGGCGCATTCCAATACGACAGCATGACGCTTGACGGCAACGGCTCCGCGCAGATTTATCGCTACAACGCGAACTTGATTTCGTTGACGGACGGCGCGAAAATCAGCGGCGATGAATCCAAATATTATAATCGGAAATTCGAGTTTGAAGGTACGATTGAGCTTGGCGACAAGAAATTTGAGAGCAATTCTTCAACGAGATGCATACTGCTGAATCTTTCGGACACGGTAGAAGGAACTGCTTACACTCTGAACGGCTTTATCGTCGGCGATGAATATGTCGAGATCCAAAATGATTGTTATGAAAGTGTTAAGATTGTCGACAATAAAATAACAGCTGTCGAAGGCGTCAAGGCTTCGGCGGAAATATACGGCAACGGCTTGGCAAATGCTTCTGTCACGGCGGCGGAGAGCGGCGAATTTGCGATAAGCGGCAAGATATACAACATAAGCGACGACAGCGACGGCGTAACCTTTGTGATGAATTCTCATAGCGGTGTTGCTGAAATTAACGGGCTTGAAGGTTCGGTTGAGGGAAATTTTGAAAATGGAATCAGCATAAACGGCAAGGCAGTTCGCTTGACGGGCGCAAGTTCAGTAAAAGTTACGAGCGACGGCGAAAACATTACGGAAATTTCAAATGTCGCGGGCGATTTGGTCACGGCGGACGACAAAACTTATCGGAAAAATGTTCGCGTTTATGAATTGGGCGGCGCGGAAAAATTAACGACTTCAGCCGACGGCACGATTATTTTCAGCGGAAATAAATTCGAGACTAGCGCGGGCAAAACTTTCAACTTGGACGATTCGGGCAACATTTCCGGGCTCGAAAGGGCGCAAGATGAAAATTCGTTTGAAAGTTTCTCGGAGTCTGACGAGGAAGATTTTTCCACAATAGATCTTTCGACAACGGACGAGTTTGAAGAAGTTTTCGGCGACTTTTCCGAAGGACTGACAGTCAACGGCGTTTTTGTCAAAGTGACGGACAGCACGAATTTTGTCGTTAAGGACGACGAGGAAAATGTTTACATTGAAACGACAGCCGCCGATACTTTCACGATAAACGGCAAAACTTTTGAGACTTATGCCGACAAAACGATTTTCAAATTGGACGCGGACGGAAATGTTTGCGAAATCGTGACGGACAGTTTTTATCCCGACGAAGAAGTTTATTTGATAGAAGGCGACTTCAACGACGAAATAATTTTCAACGGGAAAAAATTCTGCGTGACGGGCACAAACGACGCGAGCATTTTCATTGGCGAAGAGACGCTGATTGGTATCGAGCTTGCGCGAAATTCTGTTGAAGTGGTTGAGAACGGCGGCGCGACTGAAATTGCGTTGAGCGGCGAGGGCGAAATAACAATCGGCGATAAAACTTTCGGCACGGCGGAAGATTTTGGCGGCTTCTTGCAAATAAATTCGGCGGGCAATGTTTATTCGTCAGATTATTTTGTAGGAACATTGAGCGGCAAACTCGGCGGGCTTGAACTTGAAGGAGTTACAATCGAAAGCGAAGATTCTTTCAGCGTGACGAGTGACGGCGAAAAAATCTCCGCGATTGAAAATCTCCAAAACGGCTCCTTCACTTGCGGCGAGTTGGACGGCATGACGATTAACGGCGCGGAAATTTTTGCGGCTAATTCGGAAGAAATAAAGGCAACGGTTATCGACGGCGAACTGAAAATTTCCGAGCTTGCAAACAGTGCGAACGTCTCCAATTCCGACGGCAAAGTTAATTTCGTGACCAAAGAGAGCGGCGAATTTTTCATCGGCGAAGATAATTTCAAAGTTACGGGCGATAATTCGGTAACCTTCGCGGCGGACGAAGAAGGCAAAGTCAAAGAAATTTCCGACCTTGACGAAAACGCGAGCTTGCAGACGGCTTCGGGCGGCGAATTCGTCGTGAACGGCACAACTTTAACTGCAAAGGCGAACAGTATTTTTGTCGGCTCGGAAGATTCTGCAAAACTGGATATTGCGGGAGAAATTTTGAACAAACTCATCGAAGAAAATTCGGACGAAATTATTTTTGTGGACGGCAAGGAAAATATCACGCTCAAAGGCGGCGAAGTGGCAGTTGTCGAAGATACGGCGGGAAAAGTCAACATAAAGGCAAGCAAAGGCAAAGATACAATTTACACGGCGGGAGAAAATGTCGACATTGATTTGAAGTCGGGCGGCGCGACAGAAATTTTTGCGGCTGAAGGTCGAGTTACGGTTGAGAATTACAACGAGCAAAACGGCGCGGCATTTTTGACTGAAAATGAAAATATCGCCGAAGCGGTTAAGGAAAATTCAATCGCCTTCGACAACGGACGCTTGACAGTCAATTCCGCAAAAGTGACTTTCGCCGAAGACGCCGATTCAAAAGTTATAAATTTCTTCGACGCGGACGGCGATTTGCAAAAAGTCGGATTCACCAAAGGCGCAGCACTCAACTTAAGCACTCGGCGTGAAAGTTTTGTGCTCAAAGGCGATACCGATTCGACACTCAAGAGCGGCGGCGGCTCGGATACAATTTACGGCGGCGCAGGAAATGAAATTGACGCGGGCGCGGGCAGAAATCAAATTTATCTCGCGGAAAACGGCGAGTCGACAATTATTTTAAGCGGCGGAAAAAATACTGTCGAAAACTTCAACGCGACTTTCGACGGCGGCGATAAAATCTCCGTTGACGCGAAGAACTTCGATTTTAACTTTGACGGCGAAACTTTGACGGTCAAGAGCGGCAACGGCAGAGCATTTTTGGAAAATATTTCTTCGGAAGACGGCACGGCAAGAATTTTGACGATTGAAGACGGCGCAGAAATTAAAACTGCAATCGCTCAAAAAGATTCGATAATCGCGGTCGGCGAAGAATCGGCAGATATTTATTTCGGCAAAAAATCGGGCGTCGACTTCTCAAGTTATGACGAAACCTTGACGCTTGATTTAACCAAGAATTTTTACGGAATAAACAAAGTGACGGTCGGCGGCGGCTTGAATACTTTGATTGGTTCTTCGGCGAACGAAACTTTGACGGGCAACGGCGAAGGCACGACGGAATTTATTTTCCGTGAAGGCGGCGGGCGCGATGTCATTCAAAATTTCAACTTCGACGAGGACAAAATCAACGTCGGCTCGGACGCGGTTACAAATGTCGTGCTCAACAGCGCGGGCAACGTTCGCTTGCAACTTAACGGCGGCGAAGATTGGTTGACGATTGAGGACGCGCAGGGTAAAAATTTCCGAATCAACGATTTTGTTGCTGTGGTTGATAAAAATATTTCCTTTGACGACGAGGCAAATTATTTCGTGGCTTCCGCTCGCAAGGCAAGCGTTACGGTTGAGGACGAGGCGGAAATATGGCTTGATAATTCGCACGGGAAAATTTTTGTCGGAGACATAAGAATTTTGGATGCGACAAATTCGGACGGCAGAAATACTTTGGCGGGCAACAATCTTGATAACACAATCAGCGCGGGCAAAGGCGACGCAAGCTTATGGGGCGGCAACGGCGACGATTTATTAATCGGCGGCGAAGGACAAAATCTTTTCTTCTACACCAACGGCAACGATACCATTCAAGGCGCGAACGACGGCGACGCAGTTATTCTTTCAATCGCGACGCTTGATCAAATCAGCGGCACTTCCATTACGGCGAACGGCGCAACGATTAACTTTAAAGACGGCGGCTCTCTACAAATTAATTCCGCCGCCGACATTACTTACCAACTCGCTGACGGCTCAAAATATTCCGCCAATCACGAGCAAGCCGTTTGGCTGTCAAAATAAATTAAGTCTGTTCAAATTAAAAAAAGCCTCGCAAAACACGGCGGGGCTTTTTTCATTGAAGGTTTATTCTTTACATGGAGAAGATTTGCGGTTAAAATATCTGAATCATTATGACAAGGGGGCGCATAAATGTTTAATCGCGGCATGAGAAATATTTTACTGACGCCGTTTCTGATTTGGGCGGGATTATTTATTTTTATCCCGCTGATTTTTATTGTCTGGTACGGCGTGACGGATTATGACGGAAATTTTTCGCTGGCAAATGTCGGTTTGATTTTTGAACGCGGATATTTGGACGCATTGGAACTTTCAATCGCGCTTGCGTTAATCAGCACGGTAATTTGTCTTTTGCTCGCTTACCCGCTGTGTTTGATTTTGACGGAGCGTCAGCGCGACAACACGACGATAATTTCCTTGCTGTTCATTTTGCCGCTGTGGATGAACTCGCTTTTGTCGACAATGGCTTGGCAGACGATTTTGGAAGGCAACGGGATAATCAATCAGCTTATGCGGCTTTTCGGTTTGCCGGATTTGCAAATGATAAATACGCCGGGCGCAATCGTTCTCGGCATGGTTTATAATTTTTTGCCGTACATGGTTTTGCCGCTGTACATTTCGCTGACGAAAATAGATCGGAGCATTTTGGAGGCGGCGCAAGATTTGGGAGCCAATGCTTGGCAAAAATTTACAAAAATAATTTTGCCGCTGACTTTGCCGGGCGCGATAAGCGGAATAACGATGGTTTTCATTCCCGCGTTGACGACTTTTGTTATCAGCGCGCTTTTGGGCGGCGGAAAACTTTTATTAATCGGCAACATAATCGAACAGGAATTTACTTTCCAATATGATTGGCATGTCGGTTGCGCGTTGTCGGTGATTTTGATGATTTTTATCGTGTTGAACATGATTTTGACGGCGACATTTGATCCGATAAAGGAGGAGGAGGTTTAATGAAATATCTCAAGCAGATTTATCTTGCGATAATTTTTCTCTTCCTTTATGCG
>CALFJC010000042.1 GCA_937877655.1 uncultured Selenomonadales bacterium | reverse complement strand
GCCCTTTTCTTTTGGCAACTTTTCTTTTGGGCGCAGCAAAAGAAAAGTTGTAAACCCCTTCCACTTTTTGAAAAAAAAGGGGATGAGTTTACGCGCTGACGCCGTGGCGAACGAGCTTGGCAAGTTTTTCGGTTTCGCGCTCCGCGCTGTCGATTTTGGTAACTTCGTAGCGGCAATCCGAGAGCATTTTAATTGCCGCGTCGATTTTTTTCAGCGTGAGTCCGTTTTCATCTTCGACAATTTTTTTCAGCGATTGGCAACAGCTTTTCAAAAGTTCCGACTTCAATTTTGCGCGATACTGTTTGCGGTTGGCAATTTCCGCCGTCAAAGCCTCAAGCTGTTTGATTGTGTTGATTGCCGCCATCAAATCGTATTTCATTTGCGGCGAGAGCGGTGCTTCCATGTCATCGGCGTCCAGCATCACGCCGCTTTCGGTTATTTCTTGGAATCTGTCAATCGTTGCCATCTCAATCGCTCCTTTTTCTCTTATCTGTCGCGGCGGCGTCTACTGTCGCGAGAATTTTTCAAGTCCTTAAAGTCTTTAATCGTTCTGGATTCGCCGCGAGGTCTGTCAAAAGTTTTGGGCTTGTCATTGCGCGGACGCTCGGATGTTTTGGGCTTATCGAAAGTTTTCGGTTTGTCAAAAGTCTTGGGCTTGTCAAAAGTTCTCGGCGGGCGCGGAGAATCTCCGTCCAAAAGTGCGCGGTGACTGACATTGATTCTGCCCTTGTCGTCAATCTCGGTGACTTTGACTTTGAGTTTATCGCCGACTTTTACCGCATCCTCCACAGTTTCAACGCGCTTATCGGACAGTTGCGAAATGTGGCACATGCCTTCCTTGCCGATTAAAATTTCCACAAACGCCCCCGAAGGCATGATTCGCGTAACAGTTCCCTCAAAAACTTCGCCGACTTTAACTTCATGAACAATTTCTTCAATCATTTCAATGGCGCGGTCAATGCCCTCGACGTTGCGCGAAGTGACAAAAATTTGTCCGTCCTCGTGAATATCAACTTCAACGCCCGTTTCCTCAATAATTCTGTTGACCATTTTTCCGCCCGTGCCGATAACTTCACGAATTTTATCAACCGCAATTTTAATCGTCCTGACTCGCGGCGCATAAGGCGACAAATCCGGCGCGGGTTCGCTGATGACTTCAAGCATTTTTTCCAAAATAAAACTCCTGCCGCGTTTCGCCTGCGCCAATGCGTCACTTAAAATTTCCCGCGAAATGCCCGCAACTTTTATATCCATTTGAATTGCCGTGACGCCTTCGACAGTGCCCGCAACTTTAAAATCCATGTCGCCCAAAGCATCTTCCATGCCTTGAATGTCCGTTAAAATCGTATGCTCCTCGCCGTCTTTGACGAGCCCCATTGCAACGCCACTGACGGGACGTTTAATCGGGACGCCCGCCTGCATAAGGCTTAAAGTGCTTCCGCAAACACTGCCCATTGAACTGGAACCGTTACTCTCCAAAACTTCCGAGACAAGGCGAATTGTGTAAGGAAAATCTTCAATCGACGGGATAACGGGAATTAATGCGCGCTCCGCCAAAGCTCCGTGCCCGATTTCTCTTCTGCCGGGACTCCGCGCAGGACGCGCCTCGCCGACGCTGTAGCCGGGAAAATTGTAATGATGAAGATAATGTTTCGTGTATTCGGGCTCCAAACCGTCAATAATTTGTTCGTCGCCGATTGATCCGAGCGTCGTTATCGTCAAAACTTGCGTTTGCCCGCGTGTGAAAAGCCCCGACCCGTGCGTCCGCGCAAAAAGTCCGACTTCGCACGTTATCGGACGAATTTCTTCCAATTCGCGCCCGTCGGGACGAATTTTTTCGTGCGTGATCATTTTGCGGACAACTTCTTTTTCAACCTTGTAAAAAACCGCGCCGATTTCCTTTTCCGCATTGGGATATTCTTCGGCAGGAAATTTTTCTGCAAGAGTTTCAACGACTTCCGCTTTAACCGCGTCGAGTGCCGCCTCCCGCGAAAGTTTGTCGGGATTTCTTACAGCCGAATTGATTTTTTCCGTAGCAAGCTCGCGAACTGCCGCATCAATATCTTCGTTCGGCATGAAAAGCGTAACTTCTTTTTTCTCCTTGCCGACGGCGGCTTTTATTTCGTTTTGAAAGGCAACGATCTTTTTAATTTCTTCGTGCCCGAAAAGAATTGCCTCCAAAACAATTTCTTCCGACAACTCTTTGACGCCCGCCTCAACCATCATGACCGCATCAGCCGAGCCCGCAACGATTAAATCCATTTCCGAAACGTCCATTTGCTCTTTTGTCGGGTTGATGATAAATTTTCCGTCAATTCTTCCGACATGAACGCCCGCTATCGGTCCGAAAAAGGGAATGTCGCTCACGCAAAGCGCACAACTCGCGCCGATCATGCCCGCAATTTCCGGTGCGTTGTCTTCATCAAAACAAATTACCGTCGCGATAATCTGAACGTCATTTCTGAAGCCGTCGGGGAACAGCGGGCGAATCGGTCTGTCAATCAAACGGCTTTTCAAAATCGCCGAAGTCTGCGGACGACCCTCGCGCTTGATGAATCCGCCGGGAATTTTTCCTGCCGAATACATTTTCTCTTCGTAGTCGACGGTTAAAGGGAAAAAATCGACTCCTTCTCGCGGCTCGGCGGACATCGTTGCCGCAACCAATACCGCCGTGTCTCCATAGCGAACAAGAACCGCTCCGTTTGCCTGTTTCGCCATCTTCCCGTGCTCGACGATTAATTTCCTGCCGCCGAGTTCCATTTCAAATGTTTCCAATATTTTTTCCTCCCAATAATTTTTCACGCGCCAAAACTTCGACATAAATGATTTTTTTCCTTTACAAAACCGCTCCCGCGATTATTCAAGTTGTAAAAATCCCTTCGGCGACTCGGCGGAGGTTTTTGGTTTGACGGTGTGAAATTTTTTTGCTAGACTTCGTTAAACAAATTGAAAGCAGGTTGGATTTTCATGAAGAAAAAAATTTTGGCGGCTCTCACGGCAGGTTTAATCGCCTTTGCTCCTTTTGCGGCGGCTGACGCAATGACTCGCGACGAAATTTCCGCTATCCAAGTCAAAAAGCCGTCCGATTTCAAATATTGGACGAAAGATTCAGTGCCTAAACAAAAACTGATTGAGTTCGTTAAGGACGTGACTGATAAAAAATCCAAAAATTTTATTCCGATTGAAGACAGAATAGCGGCTTTTGATGTTGACGGAACGATTGCTTGCGAAACTGCTCCTTTTTGCTTCGATTTTATGATGTTCGTTTATCGTGCGCTTGATGATCCGAATTATATCGCCTCCGCGCAGGACAGAGCCAACGGCGAGGCGGTTAAAGCCGCGATTTACAATCACAAAATGACAAATGACGTTCGCAGGAAACATTGCGCGTCAAATGCTTCGGTTTTCGCGGGTATGACGGCTGAAGAATATGCCGAGTACACGAGAAATTATTTAAAAACGCCCGTCGAAGGTTTTGACAACTTAAAAGTTGGCGAGGCGTTTTATCTGCCGATGATTGAAGTAATTTCCTATTTACGCGCCAATGATTTTAAAATTTTCTTGGTAAGCGGCGCGGACAGAGATTATATGCGCGTTTCAACAGAAATTCTCGGCGTCGACAGCGATAACATGATTGGAACCGATTATAAATACGTTGCGACGAATCAAGGCGATAAGGACGGCATGGATTACGCTTTGACGGCGCAAGATAAAGTTGTTCGCGGAGAATTTGTCAGCAAAGATATAAATATGAACAAAGTTTCCAACATGGCTCGCGAAATTGGCAAAAAACCTGTCTTGGTCTTCGGAAATTCCGGCGGCGACAGCTCCATGATAAATTTTTCGTTGCGCGGGAATAAATATCGGACAGCGGCGTTCTTTGTTATCTGTGACGACTTGGATCGGGAGTTCGGCAACGTTGATAAAGCCAAAAAATGCATCAAACTTGCAGATGACAACGGTTGGATAAAAATTTCCATGAAAAATGACTTCAAAACGATTTACGGCGACAACGTCAAGCTTAAGAAATAAAATTTTATCAAATACAAACAGCCCTTCGGCAGTTGTCGGAGGGATTTTTGTTTGACAGAGGAAAATTTTTTGTTAAAATACTTTTGAGGTGAGACTATGGACGTAAATTTTGAACTGGGAGATTGGAAATTTGTTTGGGATAGTGACAAAGACGAAATAAATTGGCGGAAACATAAAGTCAGATTTGAAGATGCGGCGCGAATTTTTCTTGATGAATACAGATACGACGACTTTGATGAGATTCACAGTAATTTTGAGGACAGAATTAAGACTGTGGGCTTTGTTATGAATGTTTTGGCGGTAATTTATACTGAGCGAGGAGACAGAACAAGAATTATTTCGGCGCGTCGTGCTAATAAAAATGAGGAGGCTGAGTATTTTGGACAATTCAAGCAATAAAAACATTCCGCCGCTCACTAAAGAGCAAATTTGGAGACTTTATCAACTTTCAAAGATGTCTGATGATGAGATTGATTACAGCGACATTCCGGAAATTACAGAAGAAGAATGGAAACAAAAATTTAAGCCTTCAAGACTCCGCAGACAAAAACAGAAACTTGCAAGCTGATAAAAATCCTTCGACGGCGCGTCGGAGGATTTTTTTGCAATTCGCGGAGGCATATGATACAATCATGAAAAATTTTTCTTGGAGAGAGCAATGAAGAAGTTTTTTTACATAGGAATGGCGATTATATTAATCTTGTCGGTGTCGTTGGTGGCTTACGGCGGCTGGCTGAACTATCGGGACGAAAATCAGATAGCAAATCGAATGGAAGCGCGCTCGATAGAATTAACTTGCGGGCGAGCGACGAAAAAATTTTTAAATCCCGTAGTGGATTTGGAATCGATTAAGTTATACAGCGAGAACATGACTGACGCGCCGGCATTAATCGACGGACGAATCACAGAAATATTTGTAACGAAGAATCAAAACGTTTTCAAGGGCGAAGAACTGATGGAATTGACGAACGAACAAATTCCGATGCAAATTCAGCAAGCACAAAGCAAAGTTCATCAAACGGAAGCGGCTTTAAGCCAAGCATTGAGCAATGTTCAGAGGATGGAAGCGTCATTAACCAACGCGGAAAACGTTTTTCACAGGCAAGAACGATTAATGTTGAGAAATGCGACTTCAAAAGAGAAAATGGAGGCGGCGGAAGCAGAATTTTTGGCGGCGCAAGAAGCAGTTCGGGCGGCAAAAGCGGAAGTTGAATCTGCGCGGGCGTCGATAAAAGTTGCGGAAGCTGAATTGGAGCAATACAAAATCCAAGCGGCGCGACAAAAAGTTATTTCGCCGATAGACGGAAATATTTTGCTTATATACAAGCGCGAGGGCTCTTATGTGCAGGGCGGGACGCCGTTGGCATTGATAGGAAATTTTGAGACGTTGCTTTTCTCTACGACGTTGGAAAATGCAAATGCAAGTTATTTGCGGGTCGGCGAGCAAGTAATTTTGGAATTCAGCGAAGGTTCTTTTCAAAAAGCATATGATACGGAATATTCGGCGGGGAATTTGGGCAAGACAGAAAAATTTTCCGCGCAGATAAGAGAGATCACTCCGCCGACAAATGAAAAGGCGGTAATGCGGCGCATTTTATGGGAAATAGACAATCGGTCGCAGGTATTGGAGCCGATGACTTACAATAATGTTCGTTTGAAGTCTGAACGCGGGCGGAATTGCTTGACTGTGCCGCTTAACTCGATGGCTGACGCCGAAAATGATTTGGTTTTCGTTGTCAAGGACGGAATTATTGAGCGGCGCGAAGTTTTAACCGGAGTAAACGACGGAACTGACATAGAAATTTTAAGCGGCTTGAATGAAGGAGAAATTGTCGTGCTTGAAAGTTTTGAAGGGCTCTCGGACGGCATGAAGATTGAAACAAAGTTTGAGGATGGAAAAAATTAATGGCTGAAAATGCAAGTGAACGTTGGACGCAAAAAAAGGACGGGATATTCAGCGCGGAAGCATTAAACAAAATGCGTTCGCCCGAAAAATTGGATGAGATATTGCCGATAACGACGCCGATAACATGGATGGGCTTAATCGCGGTTTTGGTAACGGTTTTCTCTGTAATTTTGTGGTCGATTTACGGCTCCTTCACGGTAAAAGCGGAAGGCATGGGCTTAATCATGGATCCGCAGGGAATAACCAATGTAACGACGGTTTTTGGCGGGAAAATCGACAAAATTTATATTCACGGCGGGCAGAAAATAAAAAAGGGCGACAAAATTGCGCACATAGAACAGATTCAGGAAAGTGCAAGTACAAGAATGGCGCAATATGCTCCCGAATTGGCGACGAGCGAGCTTGACGCGATGAATAAAGTTTACGAATATGATGCGCGGCGTTATCAGAAGGAAGAAACGGAATTTGTTTACAGCAGTTATGACGGAACGGTTGATGAATTGCTTACAAATGAAGGCGCGACGGTCGGAAGCGGCTCTCCGATTTGCACAATTCGCTTAAGTAGCGGCAGACAAGATTTAACCGGCATTTTATATATCGGATTGGACAAAGGAAAGCGCGTAAAGCCCGGACAGACGATTCAACTTGCTCCGAACGGCACAGATGTTTCATTGAGCGGAAGTTTAATCGGAGTTGTGCGCTCTGTTTCGCAATATCCCGTTTCAACTCAATCGATTCAAAACAAATTGGGCAATGATTATCTGGCGCAATACATTTTGCAAAGCCAACAAAGCGCGGTTATGGAAGTGACATTCGATTTGGTTAAAGATGATAAATCGGCTTCGGGCTACCTGTGGACTTCGCAAGTCGGCGAACACAAACCGATAACGGCAGGAAGTTTTTGCACGGGCTCGATAATAATTGAAAAACAGCCGCCGATACAGAAGGTTTTTTACAAATTAAGTCAATGGTTGCGCAACAGGTGAGCCGAAATGCTTGAAAGAATAAAAAAAATTTTTTCCGACGGCGGCTCGCGAGTAAAAGTGCCGACAATTTTACAAATGGAGGCAACCGAGTGCGGCGCGGCGTCTTTGGCAATGGTTTTGGCGCATTACGGCTTATGGATACCGCTTGAAAAGTTGCGTCAAGAGTGCGGCGTTAATCGTGACGGTTCAAAAGCAAGCTGTGTAATTCGTGCGGCGCGAGGAAGAAACTGCAAAGCAAACGGTTATCGCCTTTCGACGGACGCAATTTTAAAATCCGTGCCCCAAAATCCTTTTCCGCTGATAATTCATTGGGAATTTAATCATTTTGTGGTTTTGGAAGGGATAAAAAAGGACACAGCCTATTTAAACGATCCCGCAATGGGGCGGCGGACTGTTCCGTTGAAAGAATTCAGGACATCTTACACGGGCATTGCGCTTAAGATTGAACCCGGCGAAGATTTTCGCAAGGAAGGGCACAGATACAACGTCTTCAAAGACATTTTTTCTAAATTGAAGCAAGATAAATGGGCGGTAACGTTTATTTTGCTTTTGGAATTTTGCGCGATAATTCCCGGCTTGGCATCGCCGATAATGAGCCAAATTTTTTTGGACGAAATTTTAACTCGCAAGCATCCCGATTGGATGTTCAATTTTTGCATGGCAATGACGGTATCATTTATAGTTTCGGGCGTGATAGCTTTTTTGCGGGCGGTAGTTTTGACTCGTTGGCAGAGAAAATTGACTCTGGCGGACTCGTCGAGCTATTTTTGGCATTTATTGCGCCTGCCGATGCAATTTTTTCATCAGAGATATGCGGCGGAGGTTGCGGGGCGCGTAGGTTTCAACGAATCGATAGCGGGAGTGCTCTCCGGACCGGCGGCGACGGCAGTTTTGGATCTGCTCGTTGCGATTTTTTATTTGCTGTTGCTCCTTCAATACAATGTGACGCTTACGATAATCGGCGTGGCGTTCAGTTCGCTCGGAATAATAATGTTCTTCGCAATGCGGCGGCATTTAACGGATTTGCAGATGAAAATTCAGCAGGACAGCGGCAAAGCATACGGCGTAGCGATGAACGGGCTCCGAATGATTGAAACAATCAAAGCTAACGGCGACGAATCAGATTTTTTCACGAAATGGGCGGGCTATCAGACAAAAGTTTTAAAATCTTCGCAGGAAACGGCGTTATGGTCAATGTCGGTGAATTTATTGCCGACATTACTCGGCGGCATAAACGGCGCGTTGATAATGACGTTCGGCGGCTTTTCGATAATGGACGGCGCAATGACGGCGGGCATGTTTATGGCTTTTCAAAACTTAATGGGCAGTTTTCAAGCCCCTGTCAACGCATTGGTCGGGCTCGGCTCGACTTTGCAGACAACCGAAATGCAAATGCAACGTTTAAACGATGTCAGACAATATGGAGTTGATTCTTTGAATTTTCCCGCCGATGATTCGGAGAAAAAATATTTTCGCGACAGATTGAGCGGAGAATTGACGCTTGAAGATATAAATTTCGGGTACTCGCCGCTTGAAAAACCGCTTTTGACGAATTTTAATTTGAAAATGAAGCCCGGCAGTTGGATAGCGGTTGTCGGAGCGTCGGGGAGCGGAAAATCCACTTTGGCAAAAATTGTCACGGGGCTTTACGAGGAATGGTCGGGGAAAATTTTATTTGACGGCGTCGAAAGAAGAGATTTGCCGCGAAAAGTTATTTTGAATTCGTTATCGGCGGTTGACCAAGATATTTTTTTGATAACGGGAACGGTTGCGGAGAATATCGCGCTGTTTGACGACTCGATACCGCGAAACGACATAATCGCGGCGGCGAAGGACGCTTGCATACACGAAGAAATTTTTAACTTGGAAGGCGGCTATGATGCGCAAGTTTCCGAAGGCGGCTTGAATTTTTCTGGCGGACAGCGTCAGCGATTGGAAATTGCCCGCGCATTGGCAACGAATCCTTCGATTTTGGTTTTGGACGAGGCTACTTCCGCGCTTGATCCGATAACGGAAAAAATTGTTCTGGAAAATATTCGTCATCGCGGCTGTTCGTGTTTGATTGTGGCGCACAGACTTTCGACAATTCGCGACTGCGACGAAATTATTGTTTTGGAGCACGGAAAAGTTGTCGAGCGCGGCAAGCATCGCGAAATGATTCAACATGACGGCGCATACAAAAGATTGATTGAGGAACGCGAAAATGAGGGCTGATTCAATGAAATTACTCGCGGGACAACGGCTGATTTTGGAAGACGACGATAAATTTTTGCAGATAGAGCGCGGAAAAATCGAAGTTTACGCGGTGGCGGGCGAAGAAGTTTCCTTTCGGCAATTTTTTATGATGACGGTTGAGGTCGGCGAAGCAATTTTCCCGTCAATGGACGATTTAACGGGGATAAAAATTTCGATTTACGCGGTTGAAGACTCGGAGCTGAAAATAAATTCGTTCGCGGAGCAGGAAACGGAAAATCTGCGCGAATTAATGGCGCATTGGTTTAAAAATGCGCTGGAAAGAATGTCATGGCTCCAGCTTTTGGCGGATAAGGGCGACGAAAATTTAATTTCATGGCGACAAGGCACGATTTTAGCCGACAAAACAACCTTCGATGAACTTTTTGAAGAATTTTTATTGAACGAACAGATATTATCAATGTTTTTGGGCGTTAAATTCGGCTCGGAGGACAAAAAATTAAGCCAACGGACGGAATGGCGGCTCAAAAACAAAAGAGTAATGGTTGAAAATTCAATTCGATCATTACTCGGCGAAGAAAAAATTTTATATTCGCCCTCCGAAATTAAAAGAAATAAATCGACGGAGGACGCAACATTTATCGTGCGGCTTGTGGCGAAAAAATTACAAATGCCTACGGAAAATATCTCAATCGGAACAGAAATTTCTGCGAAACTCGACGCGGTAGGAATTTTGCGGCGATTAATCCAAAAAGGAAACATGCAAATGCGTTTGGTAACGCTTTCCGATGACTGGTACAAGAACGATACGGGCGTTTTGATAGGATTTTACGGCGAAGACAAAACATTGGCGGCACTTTTGCCCGCCGCTCCCGACAAATACAAAATTTTTACGCGAGAAAACCCGAACGGAATAATTTTGGACGCGGAAACGGAAAAAAATTTATCGAAAGATGCTTTTATGTGTTACGCGGGCTTTCCTGCGCGGGAATTGAAAGTTTTTGACTTGCTGAAGTTCATGTTCAATCAGTGTTGGAAGGCGGATTACAAAACTGTTTTGGTAACGAGCCTAATCGCGGGCTTAATTCCTTTGGCGACGCCGATAATCACGGAAACGATTTTTGAAGACATAATTCCGATTTTGGACAGGCAAGGGCTGGCGACGGTGACTCAAGCTTTGATGGCAACGAGTTTCACGATGGCGGCGTTGTCAATCGTGCGTTCAATCGCCGTCCTGCGCATTTCAAGCAAAATAGAAATCACGTCAGAGGCGGCTTTATGGGGCAGATTGATGACATTGCCGGCAAAATTTTTCAGACGATACACTGTCGGCGAATTGGCAAGCAGAATGGGCGGAATGGGCGTTATCAAAGGCTTAATCAGCGGAGAATTCGTCGGAACGATTTTCAGCTTTATTTTTTCGTTCTGGTCAATTTTTTTGATGTGTTATTACAGTTTGAAGTTGACGGCGGCGGCGATAGCGGTTTGGCTCGTCTACTCAATCTTCATTTTCTTTGTCTATCGGCGCGTGATTGAGTTCAACAGGAAATTAATCGCTTGCGGAAACAAAACGGCGGGCACAATCCAACAAATTTTTGCGGGGCTTGCGAAATTTCGAGTGCAAGGCGCGGAAGAGCAGGCTTATCAACTTTGGGCGCGAGATTTCGGCGAGCAATGGAATTGGAGCTTGAAACTTCGTTGGCAAAACAATTACACGTCGATAATCGGATCGATTCAGCCGTTTATCTTGACGATGATTTTGTATTACGTTGCGGTTTACGGCATGAACGAGGTAAATTCGGCGGGACAAACGGTTCAGGGTATCAGTTATGCGCAATTTATCGCATTTAACGCGGCTTATACGAGTTTTAACGGAACTTTGGGCAGTGTGATAGGATTAATCGGACATTTTTTCGGGATTCAGCCGCAGTTGGAGAATTTGCGCCCGATTTTGAAAGAAGTTCCCGAAAATCTCAGCGAAAAAGCCGATGCGGAGGTTTTAAGCGGCGTTATCGAGGTAAATCACTTAACTTTTGCTTACGAAGGCAGCGAGCGCGAAGTTTTAAAGGATGTCAGCTTTAAAATTTCGGCGGGAGAAAATGTTGCGATTGTCGGCAAGTCGGGTTGCGGAAAATCTACGTTGGTTCGGCTTTTGCTCGGCTTTGAAACTCCGAAAAACGGCGCGATTTATTATGACGGACAAGATTTGGCGGAAATGAATTTGCCGTCGGTGCGGGCGCAACTCGGCGTAGTTTTGCAGAACGGACAACTTATGACGGGCGATATTTTTACAAACATTGTCGGCACGAGACTTTTGACGCAAGATGAGGCTTGGGAAGCCGCCGAAGCCGCCGGAATTGCGGAAGATATTGCGATGATGCCGATGGGTATGCAAACCGTTATTTCTGAAGGCTCAAGTAACATTTCGGGCGGGCAACGTCAAAGAATTTTGATTGCCCGCGCTCTCGTCAATAAGCCGTCGATTTTGATTTTCGACGAGGCAACTTCGGCTTTGGATAATCGTTCGCAGGCGATTGTTACCGAGAGTATCGAAAAACTTCATGCGACGCGAATTGTAATTGCGCACAGACTTTCCACAATCCGAAATTGTGACAGAATAATTGTCATGGACGGCGGAAAAATTGTCGAGACGGGAAATTTTGATGACTTAATGGCGAAAAACGGGATTTTTGCCGAACTGGTAAAGAGACAAGTTGCGTAGGGGGATTTTTTATGACGAATTGGGATATTATCGCCAAAAAAGCTGTCAGCGATGAAGATTCTTTCGTGGAGTTGTACAATCATTTTTTCCCGATCGTTTACAAAAATATTTACATGAAAACGCAGAATGAAGAGCTTGCGGACGAAATTATCGGGATAATTTTTTGGAAAACCTTCAATAACCTTGAAAAATTCGATGAAACTCGCGCAAGTTTTCAAACTTGGCTTTTGAAAATAACTCAAAACGAAATTGTCACATATTATCGCAGTCAAGCGAGAAGAATTGAGCATGAAACGGCTATCGGCGAAGATTTTGACTTCAAAGCAGATGAATCCGAAGAACCGGAGCAAAAATTTCTGCGCGAAGAAAAAAATCAGCGATTAAAAGCGGCGATAGAAAAATTGAACGAGCGCGAAAGGAAAATTATCACTTTGAGATATTATCTCGACATGAAAAACGATGATATTGCCAAAAAATTTGACATAACGTCGGAAAATGTGCGAGTAATTTTAAATCGGGCGCGAGCCAAATTGAAAAAATTTTTGGACGAGGAGGCGGGATAATGCTGAAAAAATTTTTGGCGGCAATAATTTTTTTTAACTTTTTATGGACTTCCTCAGCAAATGCAATGGATTTATCGTTGTCGGAGAGCATTGAGCGGGCATTGGCGACGGACGAAAACATTTCGGCGGCAGAATTCGGCAGAGAGTCTGCAAAATGGAATTTATCGGCGGCGCGGCGGCAATTCGGCTTAACTTTCGGCTGGAGTTCGCAAGCTTACAAAATCGGCGGGAGATCTTATCGGAGCTATCGCGAGGCGCATAAACATTACGGCAACAAAGGCGCGATAGTTTATGACGAATACGGTTATCCCAGCTTTATGAGCGGCTCGACGGCTTATAACAACACGTTCAGCAATTCTTTCAGCTTTTCAATTCCGATTTACACGGGCGGGCAGTTGGAAGGAAACAAAAAAAATCGCCGCTACGCGCTGAATTCAGCCGATTTGACACTGGAAAATACGCGGCAAGAAGTAAAATATCAAGTTATCGAGGCGTATTATCGCGTTTTACAGCAAGAAAATCTGGTTGATGTCAATGAAAGTGCGGTAAGAATGGCGGCGGAGCAATTAAATTTGTTGCAGGTGCAATATGAAGAGGGCGCGACGGCTTATTCCGAAGTTTTACAGATGAAAGTTCAGCTGGCGAATTACGAACAAAGTTTGACGACTTCGCGGAGCGGCTTGGCGGTTGCAAAATCAACTTTGTTATCTCTGATTGAATTGCCCGAAGAAACTTCTTTGAAGTTGACGGACACTTTTTCCTACAAACCTTATGAAATTTCGTTGGCGGAGTGTTTGAATTACGCTTTTGAAAACCGTTCCGATCTTGCGGCGGCAAAATACAATGTAAATCAGGCTGAAGCGTCCGTAGAAACAGCAAAATCGGGCAATCGACCGATGATAACGGGCAATGCAAGCAGAAATATCGAGGCAAACGGCGCGTTTCAGAGCGAAAGAAGCGAAACTTGGCAGGCGGGCATTGCTTTAAGCTGGAATATTTTCGACAACAAAGTTACGAGCGCAAATGTTCACGCGGCAAAATCGGAAGTCGAGCGATTGAAGGCGCAAGTCGAGGCGATAAATAAATCTGTGGCTTTGGAAGTGCGCTCGGCTTATACGCAAATGAGAGCCGCAGAAGAAAATGTGAAATCAACCGAAATAGCAGTTCGTCAAGCTGATGAAAGTTACGAAATTGCGGTTGTGCGCTACGTCGAGGGCGTCGACATTCTTTTGAGCGTGACCGATGCCCAAGAAAAATTGACGCAGGCGCGGACAAATTATTTCACGGCACTTTATCAATACAATCTTTACAAAGCGCAACTGCAAAAGGCAATGGGAATTCCCGTCGGAATTGACGTTCCGAAATATATTTCAGCCGAGCGGGAAGGAAAATCTTCCGATAAGGCTTTGAAAATTTCCGCTATCGAATAAAAAATCCCTCCAAACTCGGAGGGAA
>CALFJC010000041.1 GCA_937877655.1 uncultured Selenomonadales bacterium | reverse complement strand
GTTTTGGAAAAAATATCGAAATTGTTCAAATCGACAGCGGAGCGCGGGCGGCGGCTTTGAATTCGGATCAAATCGACGTTGTGTTTTGGGCGATTGTTCCCGACGGAAATAATTTCCCTTCCGACATCGACAAGCCCGAAGGTTTGGAATTCAGTATTCCTTATTTCAAAGACGACATTGCCCATCTCAAGCTTAAAAAATAAATTTTTTGGAGGTTTTCAAAATGAAGTTCAAAAAAGTTGCAAAGGTTCTCTTGTCCTGCTTAATGGCGGGCGCATTGTTCACGGGTTGCGGCGGAGACAGCGGTTCTTCGGGCGGCGAAAAACCTGCGGCAAGTTCCGGCGAAACCAAGCTCGGCATGATCACTCACCTTAACGCCGGCGAAAAACAAATGGAAGAGATTTTGAAGATGGTACAGGAAGATTCGGGAGTCAATCTTTCCAAGTACACAATTACCTACTACGACAGCTTGAAACTCATGCAAATGGGAATTGAGTCGGGGAGCGTCGACGAAATCAGTCTTTACAGCAGCGTTGCCGATTATGTCAAGGCGAAGAACGAAAAATTTGAGAACGTCAGCGATTTGACGCTTAAAACTCTTTCCGACAATTTCTGTTTCGCCGTCCGCAAAGATGACGCCGCGCTTAAAGCCGACTTGGATAAAGTTCTTGACGAAATGAAATCCGACGGCTCGCTTGAAAAACTCGTTAAGGAATACATTACCGACGTTGACAAGGGAAAAGAGCCGCCTGCAGTTGAAATTCCCATGACCGAAGGCGCGGAGACAATCAAAGTCGGAGTGACGGGCGACTTGCCGCCGCTTGATTTAATTTTAGCCGACAATTCGCCTGCAGGTTTCAATACGGCTCTGCTCGCAGAAGTTGCCAAGCGTTCGGGGAAAAATATTGAAGTTGTTCAAATCGAAAGCGGCGCACGCGCAACGGCTTTGACCTCAAAACAAATTGACGTTATCTTCTGGGTTGTCGTTCCCACCGTTGATAAAGTTCCTGCCGACATTGACAAGCCCGAAGGCGTAGAACTTTCCGCGCCGTATTTCAAAGATAATGTCGAGCATCTCAAACTTAAGAAATAAGGTGATTTAGTGAAAAAATTTTTGATAGCAATTCTCTTGTTCCTAGTTCCTTGTTCCTTGTTCCTAACAGGTTGCGGCGGCGAAGAAAAAACTTCCGACGACGCGGGGAAAATTAAACTCGGAATGATAACGCGCCTCAACGCAAGCGAAGAAAATTTCGATGACTTCATGAAAGAAGTTGAGAAAACTTTCGACGTAAAAATTTCTTCGCACAAATCGATTTTCTTCGACAGCCTTAACGCAATGCAAGCGGCGTTGCAGGGCGGGCAAATCGACGAGATAAGCACTTATCGGAGCGTTGCGCGTTACATGCTTGCGAAAGATCCGCGCTTTGAAGTTTTGAAAGATCATTCGCTTGAGTTTATCGATTCGTTTTGTTTTGCCCTGCGCGAAGACGAAACCGAGCTTAGAGATTCTTTGAACGCGGTTATAACGGAAATGCAATCGGACGGAACGCTTGATCGTTTGACGAAAGAATATATCAACGACATAAACGCCGAGACCGATCCTCCTGCCGTCGAGTTGCCGCATTTCGACGGTGCACAGACGATTAAAGTTGCCGTAACGGGCGATTTGCCGCCGCTTGATTTTGTAAGCGTGGACGGAAAACCGGCAGGATTTAATACGGCGGTTCTTGCCGAAATCGGAAATCGCATGTCGAAAAATATTGAGCTTGTCGAAATTGAGAGCGGAGCCCGCGCCGCCGCCTTGTCTTCAAAGCAGGTTGACGTTGTTTTTTGGGCGATTGTTCCCGTCAGCGAAATTATTCCAAGCGACACCGACAAACCCGACGGAGTTATTTTGAGTGATCCTTATTACAAGGATAAAATTGTTCACATGATTTTTAAAGACGAAGAGAAAAAATAAGCCTATGGAATTTTCAGAGGTACTTTACAAAATTTTTTTGAAAGACGGCGGCTGGCTGACGATTTTGAACGGGCTGTGGGTGACGGTGCAAATTTCCGCGCTGTCACTCCTGCTCGGAACAATTTTCGGTTCGTTGCTGTGTTTTTTTCGTGTAGGAAAAATTAAGCCGCTCCGAATCGCCGCGCAGATTTACATTTCGATAATTCGCGGCTCGCCGGTTTTGATGTTGCTGATGCTTTTATTTTACGGCGTGTTTGCTCGGCAGGGATTGAGTCCTTTATTTGTGGCGGTGATAACTTTTTCAATGCACACGGCGGCGCACGTCGCGGAACTTTTGCGCTCGGCAATGATGGCTCTGGATAAAGGACAAGTTGAGGCGGCGCGAACACTCGGCTTTTCAAAATTTCAAGCGTTTAAACTCGTTACGCTTCCGCAACTCGCACGAATCGCCAAGCCCGTTTATCAATCGACTGTCGTAAATTTGATTCAATGGACAAGCGTCGTCGGCTACGTCACGATAACCGATTTGACTCGCGTTATAAACAACATTGCCTCGCGCACAATGCAACCGATGATCACAATCACGGGCGGCATGATAATTTATCTTGCGCTGAGTTATCTTGTCTACGGAATTTTCCACTTAACGGAAAGGCGGCGGGCGCAATGAGCGTGGTTTCTCATACTTTCTTTTGCTGCGCCCAAAAGAAAGTATGCAAAGAAAAGGGCGTTTGCCCCGCAAAAAAAACATCCTGTTTTTATTGCGGGCGGGCGCAC
>CALFJC010000040.1 GCA_937877655.1 uncultured Selenomonadales bacterium | reverse complement strand
ATACATAAAAATTATTTTCAAACAAAATCGAAGTGACGAGCCCGCCGCAGGAGCAGTCGGTTCCGCGTGCCCACGCTTTGACAAAGGGGGGGCTTCATCCCTCAAGCTCGAAATCGCTCCGAAGTTTAATCGCCTCTGCAATATGTCGCGCCGAAATTAATTCCTTGCCGCCGTCCAAATCTGCAATCGTCCGCCCGACTTTTATAATCCTGTCATAAGAGCGGGCAGATAATTTTTTTGTCTCGAAAACATCCTTCAAAAGTTCTTCCGCCCTGTCTTCCAACGTGCAAAGTTTTTGAATCAGCGCGTGAGTCATTTGCGCATTGCAAAAGAGATGATATTTTTCAAGGCGTTGCGTCTGAATTCTTCGCGCCGCCGCAACCCGTTCGCGAATTGCACTTGACAATTCATTTCTGCGCTTGGAACTCAAATCGTCGTACTTGACGCGGGGCACTCGGATTTGAATATCGATTCTGTCAAGCAAAGGCCCCGACAGGCGGCGCATGTATCTTTTAATATCCATCGTCGAACAGCGGCAAAAATGATCGTTGTCGCCGTTCCAACCGCACGGACAAGGATTCATTGCGCAAATCAAAATCATGCTCGACGGAAAAGTCAAAGTGCCGCTGACTCGGCTGATTGTAATTTGTCTTTCCTCAAGCGGCTCGCGCAAAGCCTCCAGTGTCGATTTTTTGAATTCGGGCAACTCGTCCAGAAATAAAACTCCGTTATGTGCAAGCGTGACTTGTCCCGGCGTGGGATTTGTTCCGCCGCCGATTATCGCCGCAGTCGAGGCGTCGTGATTTGGATTTTGAAAAGGACGTTTCGTCATCAGCCCGCTGCCTTGCGGCAATTTCCCCGCGATGCTGTAAATCTTCGTGACTTCCAAAGCTTCTTCGCGAGTCATTTCGGGCAAAATCGAACTCATTCTTTTGGCAAGCATGGTTTTTCCCGAACCGGGCACGCCGACCATCAAAACATTATGTCCACCCGCCGCCGCAATTTCCAAAGCGCGTTTCGCCATAAATTGTCCCTGCACGTCCGCGAAATCGTCTACAAGTTCAACGAAACCTTCGGGCGTGTCGACAGGTTGAGGAGTCGCGGGCTTAAGTTCTACTTCGCCGTCGAGAAAATCAACCAGCTCCATTAAATTTTTCGGCGCGTAAACTTCTATTCCGTCAACCAATAAAGCTTCGTTGATATTTTCACGGGCAACGATTATTTTTTTGAATCCTTCAGCCCGCGCAGTTATCGCTATCGGCAGGACGCCCGCCACACTCCGCAAAATTCCTTCCAACGACAGCTCGGCGACAAATAAAAATTCCTCGCAGATTGAAGGACGCAACCTTCCCTGCGCGGCTAAAAGTCCTATCGCTATCGGCAAGTCGAGCCCCGCACTTTCCTTTCTGACACTTGCGGGCGCGAGATTGATTGTAATTTTTTCGGCTCTCATGCGGAGCGAAGAATTTTTTATTGCCGTTCTGACTCGCTCCTTTGATTCGCGGACGGCAGTCGAAGGCAAGCCGACAATGTCGAAGGCGGGCATTCCGTTTGCGCTGTCCACTTCGACGGAAATTATCAGCCCGTCAACGCCTTGCGTCGCCGCTCCAAATGTTCTCGCGTACAAAATTTAAACTCCTTTCCAAAATTATTTTTATCGAGTTTACAAAAACAGCGGCGCAATGTCAACAAAAAAGCGCGATTCATCCCAACGGAATTATCGCGCTAAAAATTTTTCTGACTCCAAATTATTTTTGTGGGTGGAGCCATTCGATTTGAATTTTAATTTCTTCGCCCGCTTTTACGTCCAGATTGTAGGAATAAAATTTTTCAAGACAAGCGGGAGTTATCTCGTCAAAAATAATTTCGTCGCCCACAATCAATTTCTTATAGTTTATCCAATAAGGAATGCGCTTGGTTTTGTCTTCGGGCGTGCGAACGTCCAAGCCGCGAAGTCTCAACTTAATTTGCCCGTCGACCGAGCCTTTGACTGTGACATCCAATTTCCCCGCATAAGATTGAATCTGATAACCGACGCCGTTTTTCTGAAACCATTTCGGCTGAGCAATGCTCGCCGCGTCGTCGGAGATGGAAATGATTTGAAACTCGCCCTTTTCTTTCGTTGCCAGCTGAATATCGGCGCGAGCAGTGAAATATTCTTTGAACTTGCCGATTAACTGAACGTCGTTTTTATGAACTTTCTTTTCATTGTCAAGAGCAGATTGCAATTCCGAAACCAAACCCTTCTGTTTATCCGCAACTTTCTTTTCATTGCTTAAGGCAGTGCGCAACTCGGAAATCAAAGCTTCCGACTTACGGAGCTTCTCGGCGTTATCTTTTTGAATCTTTGCAACGTCCGCCGAAACTGTATCGACATTATCGGCTCTGTGCGGCAACCACTCGACTTGAAATTTAATTTCCTCGCCTGCTTTTGCATCCAAGTTGTAAAAATAAGGTTTGTCATGCCATACGGGAATGATTTTATCGAAGATTGTCTTGCCATTCACAACGAACTTAGTATAGTCAATCCAAACAGGAATTCGTTTTGTCCTATTTTCGGGATTGCGAACATCCAAGCCTCGAAGTCCCAACTGAATTTTTCCGCCAACCGAAGTTTTAATAACAATCTCCAATTTCCCCGCATAAGATTGAATCAAATAGCCAATTCCGTCCTTATTGAACCATTTCGGCTTTTCTACCTTGGCTTCTTCGTCAGAGACAGAAACAATTTGAAAATCGCCCGCCGTTGACATAAGTTTAATGTCGATTCTGGCTGTGAAATTGCTTAGAATATTAATATATTCCTGCAGGTTGTCTTCGTGAAATTTATTTTGAGTTTCAATGAAGCTGAAGAGGAACGATAACAATAAAACTGTCGAATCAGAAGCATCTTTGGTAAATTCAGAATGTAAAATTTTGTAGATCTCTTCGTCGCCAAATTTCTTTCTCGCTTCAAATGTTCGATTTAAACACCATTCAAAATGTTTCTTGAACATCATCAAACAATAAGCAGGATTTTTCGCCAAAATTTCGTTTCTCTTTTCCAGTTCTCGTAAATTCTTAGCGAAATCGACAAAAGCCAAAAACCAAAATGAAATCTGCTCCGGCGGGGACTTTACTGTTCGTGTGACAGAATTTTCATTGTAACGACGCTGGAAGTAAAGCGGAGTCGGCAGTCGCAAAAATCTTTTTGCATGACAATAAACGTTTAGAACCCAGACAAAATCTCCGCCAGCCATTATTTGTGTTGGAAAGAGAATTTTGTTTTCAATTAAGAAGTCACGCCTAATAAATTTTGTCCAAGGGCTACGAAAATTTCCTTCTTTTTTTTCAAAGAGAAGCCGTCTAAGATTTTCATCCGGAGCGTCAATAGTCAATTCAATATTGTCTTTCTGATTTTCTTCGAGTAACTTTGTACTTAAACCATCTCTGTGCAGAGAAACATCATTTGGTTGATTTAAGCGGTAGAAAAGAGAAGTATAAACAACATCGGCATCATGTTCTTTTGCCGCATTGTACAAAGTTTCCAAAGCGGTTAAAAGGATGAAGTCATCGGAGTCAAGGAAAAAAACATATTCTCCGCGAGCAAAACTAAATCCTTTGTTGCGGGGAACATAACCGCCGCCGCCCGAATTTTCTTCCGTGTGACAAAGTCTCAATCGCCCGCTGAACTTTGTAAGATAACTTTCGACAACCGCGCAGGAATTATCCGTCGAGCAGTCATCAACCACAATCACTTCAAAATTTTGGAACGTCTGATTCAAAACGCTTTCCAAGCACTCGGCAATATATTGCTCGGCATTGTACATGGGAATGATAACTGAAATTATCGCAGGATTGACTGAGGCGGAGGATAACAAAGCGGCACTTGGGAATTTCTCGGAGATATTGCTGTGCGGGAACCACAAAACTTGAATTTTAATTTCCTCGTTCGCTCTAACATTAAAATCGTAGCGATAAGGTTTGTCATGCCATGCGGGCGTAAGCTCGTCGAATATAATTTTTCCGTTCACAATCAGCTTGGCAAAGTCAATCCAACAGGGAATTCTCTTTGATTTATCTTCGATACTACGAACATCCATTCCTCTGAGAATTAAACGAATCTTACCGTCACTGGTAGCTTTGACAACGAACTCTAACTTTCCGACACAAGATAGAATCATGTAACCAATTTCGTTTCTCAACCAAGTGGCTCTTTTTAATTCGGCTTTTTCGTCGGACACAGATAAAATGTGGAAGTCGCCCGCTGTTGACATAAGCTGAATATCCATTCTGGCTGTTAAACCATTAATGACATTACGATATTCCTGCAAATCTTTTTCTTGAGACTTCCTAAATTCCAGTATGTTATTTTCATGAGCTTTTTTCTCGGCATCAATAAAGCTGAAGAAAAAAGGTATCATCGATTCAAACAAATCTCTGCTTTTGCTTAATTCGTGATATAAAACCTCATAAATTTCCTCACTGCTCAATTCATTTCGTTCTTCAAAACTTCTATTAAGGCAATTACGAAAGGCATTTATCGCAGCCGCCTGAAAATAATTCGGATTTTGTTCAAACAATTCTATTCCGGCGAAAAAATCTTTCAAAGCTTTCGCAAACAAAAGAAACGCCAAAACGCAATGAACAACTTGCTCTCTTGCGGGGAGTTTGTTGAGAGTAACCGACTTATGATTTTTTCTGTAGTAATAGAGTGTGTTTGGGATGCGTAAGAATCTTTTTGTGTAGTAAAGAACTTTAATCGTCCAGAGAGAATCGCCGTAGGTAATTATTTCCGGAAAGGCAATTTTATTATTAATCAAAAACTCGCGTTGAACAAATTTTGTCCAAGGTGTATGAGCAAAGCCGCTCTCCAAAATTAAGTGTTGTAGATTTTTATCGGGGTTATTGACTGTTAAAGTAATTTTATCTTCAATGCTACTTTCTATCAATTCACGCCCAAACGCGTCGCGTTGCAATCGAATTTCGTTTTTAACCTCGTCAAAAAAGTAGCGCGTGGAAGTGTAAACGACATCGGCATCATATTTTTTTGCCGCCGTGTATAAAATTTCCAAAGCGTTTTCGGCAATAAAATCATCGGCATCGACAAAGAAAATATATTCGCCGCGAGAAAAATTTAGTCCGACATTTCGCGGGACATAACCGCCGCCGCCCGAATTTTTTTCCGTGTGATAAAGTTTCAATCGCCCGTCGAACTTTTCAAAGTAACTTTCGACGACCGCGCAGGAATTATCTGTTGAGCAGTCATCTACAACGAGAACTTCAAAATCTTGGAACGTCTGCGCCAAAATGCTGTCGAGACACTCGCCGACATATTTTTCCACGTTGTACATCGGAATGATAATCGAGACTGCCGGAGCAGATACAAATTGGGGGGGGTATCTTTACTTCTTAAAAAAATTTCTTCAACCTTCTCCAAAGAATTCACTCCTTACTTCTGAAATAAAATTACCATCAAAAATCTTTTCTGATCGTAGCATAAAAAAATCCCCGCCGCAACTCCGACGGGAAAATTTTTTTCATTCCAAATTATTTCTGTGGGAGGAGCCATTCGATTTGAACTTTGACTTCTTCGCCTGCTTTTACGTCCATGCTGTAGGAATAAAACTTTTCAAGACAAGCGGGAGTGATCTCGTTAAAAATAATCTCGTCGTTGATAATAAGTTTTGCGTAGTTTATCCAATGAGGAATGCGCTTCGTTTTGTCTTCGGGACTGCGAACGTCCAAGCCGCGAAGCCGCAATTTAATTTGCCCGTCGACCGAGCCCTTGACTGTAAATTCCAACTTCCCCGCGCAGGACTGAATCTGATAGCCGACGCCGTTTTTCTGAAACCATTTCGGTTGAGCAATGCTTGCCGCGTCGTCGGAGATGGAAATGATTTTGAACTCGCCCTTTTCTTTCGTTGCCAGCTGAATATCGGCGCGGGCGGTGAAATATTCTTTGAACTTGCCGATTAACTGAACGTCGCTTTTATGAACTTTCTTTTCATTGTCAAGAGCAAGTTGCAATTCCGAAACCAAACCCTTCTGCTCATCCGCAGTTTTCTTTTCATTGGCAAGGGCAAGTTGCAATTCCGAAACCAGATCCTTTTGCTTATCCGCAACTTTTTTTTCATTGCTTAAGGCAGTGCGCAACTCGGAAATCAAAGCCTCCGACTTACGGAGCTTCTCGGCGTTATCTTTTTGAATCTTCGCGACCTCCGCCGAAACTGTATCGACATTATCGGCTCTGTGCGGCAACCACTCTGCCAGAATTTTAATTTCTTCATCCGCTTTGATGTCAAAATCATAACGATAAGGCTTGTCGTGCCATGCGGGAGTAATTTTGTCGAAAATTATCTTGCCGTTGACAATCAACTTGTTATAGTCAATCCAACAAGGGATGCGCTTTGTTTTATCTTCGGGAGAGCGAACATCCAAGCCGCGAAGTCCCAACTGAATTTTTCCGTCAACCGAAGTTTTAATAACAAGCTCCAATTTGCCCGAATAAGATTGAATCAAATAGCCAATTCCGTCCTTATTGAGCCATTTCGGCTTCTCTACCTTTGCTTCTTCGTCCGACACAGAAACAATTTGAAAATCGCCCGCCGTTGACATAAGCTTGAGATCGATTCTGCCTGTGAAACCATAGATGATATTGCGATATTTCTGCAGATTGTCTTCGTAAGTTTTCCGAAGCTCTTGCAGGTCGTTTTGGTGAATTTTCTTTTCGGCATCAATAAAGCTGAATAAAAACGGTATCATCGATTCAAACAAATCTCTGCTCTTGCTTAATTCACGATACAAAACACTGTAAATTTCCTCGCTGCTCAATTCATTTCGTTCTTCAAAACTTCTCTTAAGGCAATTACGAAAGGCATTTATCGCAGCCGCTTGAAAGTAATTCGGATTTTGTTCAAACAATTCTATTCCGACGGCTAAATCCTTCAAGATTTTTGCAAACAAAAGGAAGGCAGAAACGCAATGAACAACCTGCTCTTTTGCGGGGAGCTTGTTGAGAGTAACCGACTCTTGATTTTTTCTGTAGTAATAAAGCGTGTTCGGGATGCGCAAGAGATTTTTTGCATGATACAGCACTTGAATTGTCCAGACGGAATCTCCGAAAGTAACTATTTTCGGAAAAACAATTTCATTATCAATCAAAAATTCGCGGTGAACAAACTTTGTCCAAGGCGTATGAAAAAAGCCGCTTTCCAAAATCAGTTGTCGGAGATTTTCATTTGGATTATTAACTGTCAAAGCAATTTTGTCCTCAACACCGCTTCTTATCAGCTCATTGCCGAATTTATCGCGTTGCAAATTAATGTTCTCGCTTGTTTCGTCGTAAAAGTAGCGTGTGGAAGTGTAAATGACATCGGCACCGTATTTCTTCGCCGACGTGTATAAAATTTCCAAAGCGTTTTCGGCAATAAAATCATCGGCATCGACGAAAAAAATATATTCGCCGCGAGCAAAGCTTAATCCCTTGTTGCGCGGGACGTAACCGCCGCCGCCCGAATTTTCTTTTGTATGATAAAGTTTCAATCGCCCGTCGAAGTTTTTAAAATAATTTTCGACGACCGCGCAGGATTTATCTGTAGAGCAATCATCTACGACAAGAACTTCAAAATCTTGGAAAGTCTGAGCAAGAACGCTGTCAAGACACTCATTGATATATTTTTCGTCGTTGTACATTGGAATGACAACCGAGACTGCCGGGCAAAGTTGATTTGGGGAGGCTAAAAAATTTTCGTCAACTTTTTCCAAAGAATCCACTCCTTACTTTTAAAAATTTTGAACGACCTCGAAGGCGTTTTCAATGTGATTAATTTCCTCGACGCGCTCGCCGCTGAAATAAATTTCCACAATATCAAAGCGGCAGGCGCGATCGGTTTTCTCCTCCTGCAAAAAAACTCCTGCCGCTTCAATTATTTTTTTTTGCTTGCGAACAGTGACTGCCTCACTCGGCAAGCCGTGACGAATATTTGAGCGCGCCTTGACTTCAACGAAAATTATCACGTCGTCAACCTGCGCGATTATGTCAATCTCCGCCGAACGAATCCGAAAATTTCGCGCAAGGATCGTATACCCTTTTTCCTCTAAAAATTTCGCCGCGCAGTCCTCGCCGATTTTGCCCGCAATTTTATTCTTCATAACTCGACAACAATCTCCGAAATCGGACGCCGCTCTTCGTGACGATTTGAAGGCTTTGCTCCTTCGGCAGGATAGCCGACGGGGAAAATCGCAATCAGTTCATAACCTTGCATTTCGGGGAAAAATTTTTGAAGTTTCGGCGCGTCGAAGTATCCGACCCAAGTCGTGCCGAGTCCTTCATCTTGAATTGCCAGCATTAAATGCGTCGCAACTATCGCGGCGTCAATCTCCGAGAAATTTTTGTTGTCGAACGGACGATCAAACGCGCCTTCTTTTTTTGCGCCTATGACAAATGCCAACTTCGCGCCGAAAGTGTAATTTGTTGTCTGCTTGAGTTTGTCAAAGGCTTCGGGCGATTTAATTTCCCAAATCGTGTAACGCTGAAGATTTTTCGCTGTGGGAGCCGCTTGCGCCGCCTGCAAAATGCGTTCGATTTTTTCCGGCTCAATCGCCGCGTCCGTCAATTTTCTGCACGAATAACGCGCCTTCGCCAATTCCAAAAAACTCATTTAAAAAATCTCCTCTCTTTTTAGGTTATAGCTGATAGCTTGTAGTTTTTTTCCTATAAGCTATAACCTAAAACCTATAACCTATAACCTATAACCTATTTCTCATATTCGCCGCGAATGTCTTCTGTCGGCGGAGCAATGGGATAATCGCCGCTGAAACACGCCGTGCAAATCGGACGCCCGCCAACCATTTCATCAAGACAACCAAGCGGCAAATATCCTAAAGAATCCGCGCCCAAAATTTTGCAAATTTCCTCAATCGAACGATTGTGTGCAATAAGTTGTTCGCGATTCGGAATGTCAATCCCGAAATAACAAGGATGACAAAACGGCGGACTTGAAACTCGCATGTGAACTTCAGCCGCGCCCGCATCTCTCAACATTGAAACAATTTTTCCGCTCGTTGTGCCGCGAACAATCGAATCATCAATCATGACAATTCGTTTGCCCTTGACAACGTCGCGCAAAACATTCAACTTGACTTTCACGCTGCGCATTCGGCTCGACTGTTGCGGTTTGATAAAAGTTCTGCCGACATAAGTATTTTTCGTAAAAGCAATGCCGTAAGGAATTCCCGACTCCATCGAATAACCGACAGCCGCCATGTTGCCCGATTCGGGGACGCCGACGACCAAATCAGCCTCAATCGGATGAACTCGCGCCAAAAGTTTTCCCGCAATAATTCTCGACTGCGTGACACTCATTCCGTCAAAAGTTGTATCGGGGCGGCAAAAATAAATATACTCGAAGACACAACGCGCCGTTTTTTCTTTCGGCAAGGCAAGTTCCATGTTGGATTCAATTCTGCCGTTCTGAAAAATCGTAACGACTTCGCCGGGCTCCACGTCGCGAATAAATTCCGCGTCGATTGTCTCAAGCGCGCATGTCTCCGAGGTTATGATATAGGCGTTGCCGAGCTTGCCGAGCACCAGCGGACGAAATCCCCACGGGTCACGAGCTCCGATTAATTTTTGCGGGCTGGCAATAACCAATGAATAAGAGCCTTGAACTTTTTTTAAAGCGCGGACAGTCGCTTCCTGCACCGAACGGGATTTGACGCGCTCGCGGGCAATGTGATAGGCAATGGTTTCGGTATCAATCGTCGTTTGGAAAATCGCGCCGCCTGCCGCCAATTCTCTGCGAAGTTTCGGAGCATTGACCAAATTTCCGTTGTGCGCAAGCATGAGAGTTCCTTTGATGTAGGCAAGGACGAGCGGTTGAGAATTTTCGTGAGTGGAGGCTCCCGCCGTCGAGTAGCGAACATGTCCGACGCCCAAATTTCCGTCCAGCGCGGCGATATTTTCTGCGTTGAAAACTTCATTGACGCGCCCCAAATCTTTATGGCAAAAAACTTTGTCGCGCCGAGTTGCCGTATCTGTTGTTGCAATGCCTGCGCTCTCCTGCCCGCGATGTTGCAGAGCATAAAGCCCGTAATAAATTGTTGCCGCCACGTCGTCGCCGTCAAGATCGTACATGCCGAATACGCCGCACGCTTCTCCCGCTGAAGCCATTCCGAAATCCAATGCCGCCACCCCTTTTTCAATTAGGAATTAGGAATTATGAATTAGGAATTGGGAATAAAAACTTGTTCCTAGTTCCTAATTCCTGGTTCCTATCAATTATATGCAAGCCGCTTGCCTTTGTCAAAAAAGTTTGTAGCGACGCATGGCTTTTTCTAAAGACGTGACGCCCGTAACGGCTCCTATTTCCTCAACGGAACAACTCGCAACCGCGCAGGCAAATTTTCCGCACTCGGCAAGCGACCAACCTTCAGACAACGCCCATAAAAATCCTGCCGCAAAACTGTCGCCCGCGCCCGTCGTGTCGATAACTTTTTCAACGCGATAAGCGGGAATTTCAATCTGCGCGGATTTCGTTGCGATAATGCAACCTTCGCCGCCGCGCTTGACGACCGCGCATTTCAAGCCGCAATTCAAAAGTGATTCTATGTTTTTATAAATATCGCCTTCGCCCGTCAAAGCCGCAAGCTCCATCTCGTTCGGAAAAAAATAATCCGCGCAGGACATTATGCCCGATAAATCTTCCAAAGTCTCGCCTTTCGCAGGATATTTCATGTCCATTGCCAAAATTCGTCCGCTCGATTTTATTCGGCGAAAAAGTCTCTCCATAGCCGGCACGTCCAACAACGGCGATATAAACAGACTCGCAAAAGAAACTATCTCCGCCATTTTGTCCACATGCGGAGCAATATCTTCTTCCGCCAATTTTCTTAAACTGCTGTGAGGATTAGTCAGAAAACGTCGTTCGCCTTTCGCGTCGACCAAAACAACGGTAACTGCCGTTTCCAATCCCGGCTGAACTTTCATGCACGAAATGTCCACGCCGTTTTCCGCAGCGTAATTTAAAATTTTTCGTCCCGCGTCGTCGTCGCCGACTTTGTTAATCCATTGAACACTTTTTCCGAGCCGCGAAAGTGCAATCGCCTCGTTGAGCGCGTCGCCGCCGAAAGAAAGTTTAATGTAATCCATCTCTCGACTGTCGGAAGTAAAAATTTTTTCGTCAACCGCGCCGACCAAAACGTCAATGACGCCCGTTCCGATAATCGTAATTTTTTTTCTGTCCAAAAAAATTTTCCCCCTTAAAAAATTTCTTCGAGTTTATCAAGTTCACTTCGCGCCGTCAATAAATTCAAAAAGCGTTGTGACATTTTTAACAGTGTGATAGAATTCTAAATGCTATAATCGGGAAAATTTTTATCGGGAGGTGAGCGGCGTTGACAGGTGAAGAATTGCAAGGCGTTCCGCTCTTTAAGGATTTATTGCCGGATGAAATTGAAGAGTTCGTAAAGTTCACGGGCACAACGATTAGGAGTTATCCTCGCGGCGAAAGAGTTTTGGAAGCGTTCATGCCGAATGCGAATATCGGAATAATCGTCAGCGGCGAGGCGCAACTTTTGGCACTCGACAGGCTCGGCAACGAATCGGTCGGGCACTCACTCGAAAGCGGCGCAATGTTTGGAACAGTCTCGGCGATTCTCGGCGAAGATTTAATTGCAACGAGTGTTCAGTTGACGACCGACGCCGTTATAATGTGGTTGCCTTATCGTTCGCTTTTGGTTGCGGGACCGAAGCTCGGACGAATGCACGGGATTGTCATGAAAAATCTTTTGGAGACTTTCAGCCGCAAAAATGTTTTGATGATGCAAAAAGTTGAATTGCTGTCGCAAAAAACTCTGCGCGAAAGAATGATTTTATATCTGTTGCAAAGAGAACGCCGCCAGCAAACGGAATATGTGCGAGTTCCGGGACGTGTGCAACTTGCCAAAGAATTGGAGTGCAATCGTTCGGCTTTGACGCGAGAAATTTCGCAAATGCAGGCGGACGGTTTGATTGAGTGCGGCGAACGTTGGATGCGGCTTAACAAGGAAAAAATTCAGTGATTGTTTTCGACAATGTGAGTTTGAGTTTCGGGCGGCAGGAAATTTTTAAAAATATTTCTCTTGAACTGCGCGGCGGAAAAATTATCGGAGTAACGGGAGCAAACGGCGCGGGCAAATCAACATTTTTGAAACTCGCGGGAAAAATTTTGAAACCCGACAGCGGCGAAGTAAATTTCCCTTCCGAAAAAAAAATTGCCGCCGTCTCGCCCGAAATGAAAATTTACGAAGGCTTGACGGCGATTGAAAACTTAAAATTTTTTTCAGATCTGCGCGGAAAAAAAATGTCCGCAGAAAAAATTTCGGAGTTGGGAAATCGCGTCGGGCTTGACCTTGAAATTTTCGGCAACACCCGCGCAGAAAATTTTTCGACGGGCATGAAACAGAGATTGAAATTTGCAATTCTGTTGAGTGTCGACGCGGATATTTGGCTCCTCGATGAACCGACTGCCAATCTTGACGACGCGGGGCGCGAGAAATTTTTCAACGAAATTCAAGCCGCGAAGTCCGAGAAAATTATTTTGTTGGCGACGAACGACCGCGCAGAAGTTGAGGCTTGCGATGAAATTATCTCTCTCCCAATTAACTGAACAAGTCGCGGCGATTCTGCGAAAAGATTTTTTAATCGGGCTTAGGCGGCGGGCAACTTTCGGCTACGCGGAGCGCGAGAAATTTTTCAATGAAATTCAAGCCGCGAAGTCCGAGAAAATTATTTTGCTGGCGACGAACGACCGCGCAGAAGTTGAGGCTTGCGATGAAATTATCTCTCTCCC
>CALFJC010000039.1 GCA_937877655.1 uncultured Selenomonadales bacterium | reverse complement strand
GCGGCTAAATTTTTTTGATTTCAGATGTCGACAAGCCTTGAAAAAGTTTCTTCAGGCAAAAAATCGCCAGATTTTCTCCGAGCGGTTAAAATTTTTTGATTTCAGATGTCGACAAGCCTTGAAAAAGTTTCTTCAGACAAAAAACCACCCGATTTTCTTCGAGCGGTTAAATTTTTTTGATTTCAGATGTCGAAAAGCCTTGAAAAAGTTTTTTCAGACAAAAAACCGCCCGATTTTCTCCGAGCGGCTAAATTTTTTAAGCGTTATAAAAATTTTCAACCAAAAATTCTGTTGTCGAGCCCCGAAAGAATTTTAACGTCCGAATTCCAAAGATAATCGAGAGCTTCGAGTGACGACATTTCACGGGTTGTGATAAAGTGCGTGGCTTTTTTGAGCGCGGCGGGCGAAAAATTTTTGTCGTGTTTGAACGTGAGAATATTTTTATTGTCGCCAATCGCCTTTGTCAAAGCTTGCGAATTTTCTTCCGTCAAATTTTTATCGATCCAAATGACAAGCGCGGCATTTTCCAATTTTGCTCGTCGAAAATCATTTATAACCTTAAGCCACAGCGGATTCTTCGCCTCGAAGTCGGAAATAATTTGATAAACCGTCTGCCCCCCCCCCGAAATTGTTCAACATTTGTGTAAATTCATCTTCGGGAAAATTTTCGAGTTCGGGCGAGTAATGAGCCTCCAAAAATTTTTCAACGTCTTGGGCGAGCGGAAGATTTTCTTCAATCTTTTTCAAATCCCAGTTCCACCATTTGACGGCGAGAAATTTTTTAATCGTCTCTTCGTCAAAACGATACTTGATGACCCGCGCAGGGTTGCCGACGGCGATAGCATAGGGCGGAATATCTTTCGCGACAACAGCTCCCGCGCCGATAACCGCGCCGTTGCCGATTTTCACGCCGCCCAGAATCGTTGCGCCGTGCCCAATCCAAACGTCATGACCGATAATTATTTGTCGGGGATTTTTTGAACTTTTATTTGCGCGACCAAATTTCGGATAAGTTGTAAAGGCTTTGTAGTTGTGATTGCGGGCAACATGAAAAGTTAATTTATGCGACAACGAGCAAAATCGTCCCGTCAAGACATGATGATAACTTTTTCCGCCGAGCCAGAGTTCCAAGTTGTTGATATAAGAAAGGGCACCCAGAGTAAGAACAGCTTCTTTTTCATTATCAAAAATTTTTTGGTCGGCGTCGGAAATTTTGTCTCCGGTAATTTGGATGTTCATATTTCTTCCCTCCCAAAATTATTTTTTCTTGACTTTGACGCAAGCCGCAAATTTTTCGTAATTGCTTTGAACAATTTCGTTGTTTGAATTCTGCGCGGCGGCTCTTTGCATAAAATACCAAGCGTCCTCGTATTTTTTCTGCTTGAAATAAGCAAGCGCAATATCGTTGTAAGCGTCGGCGTTAATCGTCTCAATGGCGAGCGACGATTCAAAATCGGTTATCGCGCCCTTGAAATCGTTTTTGGCGAGTTTCAGCCGCCCGCGATTATACCAACCGTCAACAAATTTTTCGTCAATGGCAAGGAGCGTGTCGTAAGTTTTAATGGCGGCGTCGAGATTTTTGCTTTTTTCTTGAGTAAGAGCGAGATCGAAGAGAGCTTCCTTCAATTCGGGCTCGGCTTGCAATGCAGTTTCAAAATCTTCCGTTGCGTCAAAGAAATTTTCGCGCTCCAAGTTGACAATCCCGCGATAAACATAAGCCGCCGCCTTGTCGTCTTCAAGCAAAATTTTCAAGTTCGCGGCGTCCATTGAGGCATCGGAAGCATCGGGCATTTGCGACTGCACCCATAAATTCAAAATATCTTCGCCGTAATGATTGCCCGGTACCGCCCAAACTCCGTTTAAATCCGTCCACTTTGTCAGCTTGCCGAAAATTTGCGGACGGAATTTTTTTATCAATTCATACCGCGGATCGACAATCTCTGTTCGCGGCGGACGCTTTGAAGTGTAAGAAAGCAAATGTTGAATATGGGCGCGTGCTCCGAGTTGCGGCGTCGCAAAAAATTCGCCCTTGACTCCGCCGCCCGTCGTGCCCAAGCCGCAATAATTATTTTGTTCGGGGATAACGTCGCCGCCGTAAGCCCAAACGCCCGTTTCCTTTATCGCTTGGCAAATCGCAATGTCGGGACGAATTCCTTCGCGCTCCGCCTCGACATAATAAATGTGAACAAGATTTTCAACCGAGCAGTTGATTTTCGGATTGGGGTTGCGTTTGTTGATGTAGTTGACCATTTGCGCTTGCGTTGCGACCGCCTCGCCCATTATCGGCACGTCGGAATAATCTTCGCGAAAAATTATCATCGGCGCGCCGTGCAAGGGCGACTCAACCAATTCAATCTTCTTGAGTTCTTTTTTCTTGAATTTGACTTTGGATTTTTTTGCCGCGTCCGCGCAGGCAGTCAGCGACAAAATAAACATTACGATTAAAGCCAGACTGAAAAATTTCTTCATAGAATCAATCTCCTTTGTAAGTGAACAGGGATAAAGGAGAAGGGAGAAATTTTTTCAAAAACTTTTCCCATTTCCCTTTTCCCATCTCCCTTAACTGAAATAATCAATTTTCATGGCGCGCTTGACTCGATTTAAAACCTTCGACGCCTTAGCCCGCGCCTTTTTTGTGCCTTCTTTCAAAATGTCCATAACTTCATCGGGACGCGCCTCGTATTCGGCATGACGGCGACGAATCGGCTCCAAAGTTTCTTCCAAAACTTCGCGCAAATATTTTTTGACGGCAACATCTCCGAGCCCGCCGCGTTGATAATGCTCCTTAAGCGCGGCAACTTTTTCAACGTCGTTGCTGAAGGCGTCAAGGTATGTGAAAACAACATTTCCTTCGATATGCCCCGGGTCGGAAACTTTTATGTGCGTCGGGTCGGTGTACATGTTTTTAATCTTCGCGGCAACCGTCGCGCTGTCGTCGCTGAGATAAATGCAGTTGCCGAGAGTTTTACTCATCTTCGCCTTGCCGTCAATGCCGGGCAGTCTTCTGCAAACTTGACTTTGCGGCAAGAAAATTTCGGGCTCAACCAAAATTCCTTCGCCGTAAAGTTCATGCATCTTGCGGACGATCTCGCGAGTTTGTTCCAACATGGGAGCTTGATCTTCGCCGACAGGCACAACATTTGCATCAAAAGCCGTGATGTCCGCCGCTTGACTGACGGGATAGCACAAAAAGCCCGCCGGTATGCTCGTCTCAAAATTTTTCTGCGCAATTTCGCTCTTGACGGTAGGATTTCTTTCAAGCCGCGAAACAGTTACAAGATTCATGTAATACGACGTGAGTTCAAAAAGCTGAGGAATTTGCGATTGAATAAAAATCACAGACTTTGCAGGATCAATTCCCACAGCAAGATAATCGAGCGCGACATTCAAAATATTTTCGTGAACTTTGGCGGGAGTGCCCGCGTGATCCGTCAAAGCCTGCGCGTCGGCAATCATAATATAAATTTCGTCAAACTCGCCCGAATTTTGGAGCCGCACCCGTTCGCGCAAGCTCCCGACATAATGTCCGAGATGAAGTTTGCCCGTCGGTCTGTCGCCCGTCAAAATTGTTTTCATGTTAAAAACTCCTCCATAAAAAAATTTCGTTGATTATAACACAACACAGGAAATTTTCATACAAAAAAATCTGCCGCCCGCAAGCAACAGATAAAATTTTTTGCAAAAAATGATTGCCTTCAAAGTTCCCAAAAAAATTATTTGTGCGTGACCTGCTTTTTCTTGATGATGTCCGAGACTTCATAAAGAGAAATGAACGCCGACTTGTCAATTTCGTAAACAACTTTTTTCAGCTTGTTAATCTGGAAATGGTTTACCACGAAATAAATAATCTGCTTTTCCTCTTTTGAATAGCCGCCGATTGCATTTATAATCGTGCCGCTCGCCTGAAATTGTTCGCTGAGTGCGTTGGAAATTTCTTCAGCCTTATTCGTGACAATCATTGCGCTTTTCGATCTGTCCAAGCCTTCAACGACAAAATCAACGACTTGCGAGCCGATATAGTAAGTGACAATCGAATAAAGCGGCAAAATCCAACTGCCGACGATAATTCCGCAAATGACATATAAAATCGTGTCGAAGATCATGACGAACGAACCGAGCGACAAGCCGAGCCCTTTTGCAAAAATTACGGATAAAACGTCAATGCCGTCAATCGCGCCGCCCCAACGAATTGTCAAGCCGCTGCCGATGCCCGATAAAGTTCCGCCGAAAATTGCGCAAAGCAATAAATCTTTTCCCGCAAAAGGAGATTCGGGAACTGTATCGAGCGGAAAAAATTCCGTCAGAAAACCCGAAGCCACCGAGTAGATAAATACCGCGAAGATTGAGTAAACCGTGAATGCAAAGCCCTGCTTCTTCAGCCCGAAAATAAAAATCGGAACATTGAAAATCACGAGGAATAATGACAGCGTATAAATTTCCGGCGTCAGCTGATTCAAAAGCATTGAGACGCCCGACATGCCGCTGTCGTAAAGTTTCACGGGATACATGAACAGCATAACGCCGAACGCATTAATCGTGCCCGCGATTGTCAACGGGATAAAATTTGTCCAATGAATCTCCTTTAAATTTCTGAACAACCTGTATTTCAGATTCACGGAATTCCTCCTCTGCAAAAAATTTTTTCGATTATAACACATGCCGAAAAAAAAAATCTGCCGCCCGCAAGCGACAGAAAATTTTATTCGGAGTAAGTGGTTTTATGGAGAAGTGGGTTTACTTTTCAAGGACGACAACTTCAAACGGACGAAGATTTTCGGCGAGTCCGTCATAGTTGCCCAAAATTTTTTTAAAGCCCTGCGCGGAGTAGGAAGCAAAATTTTTTTCGTAAAGTGCGCTCTCCGAGTCGCGGAAGTTGCAAAGCACAATTAAAATTTCTTCGCCGAGAGTGCGGCGATAAGCAAGAACGTCGGGATTTTCGCGTTCAATGAATTCAATCGCGCCGTCCGCGATAATTTTTTTTGTTTTGCGGAGCCGAACAAGCTTTTTATAGAAATTCAGAACGGAATTTTCATCGCGCTGTTCGGTTTCGACATTAAAAGTTTTAAAATTATCGGGAGAGGAGATCCACGGCTCGACGCTTGAAAAACCTGCGAATTTTTCTGCCGACCATTGCATGGGCGTGCGGCTGTTGTCGCGAGAACGTTCGCCGATAATCTTTAAAGCATCTTCTTCAGATTTACCCGCCTCGCGCAGGATTTTATAATAATTCAAGCTCTCAACGTCGCGATATTGTTCAATGGAAGTAAATTTTGCGTTCGTCATGCCGAGTTCTTCGCCTTGATAAATGTAAGGAGTGCCGCGCATGAAATGAATCGCCGCCGCCAACATTTTAGCCGATTCGTCATGAAATTTTCCGTCGTCACAGAATCTGGAAACGGCTCGCGGCTGATCATGATTGCACCAGAAAACTGCATTCCAACCGCCGCCGTGTTCCATGCCGACTTGCCATGTCTCGAAAAGTTTTTTCAGCGCGGGAATATCGGCGGGCATGAGCGACCACTTGTCGCCGTCTTTGTAATCAACTTTCAAGTGATGAAAGCTGAATGCCATTGAAAGTTCATGCGCGTCGGGGTTTGTGTAAACCAAACAATTTTTCAAATCGGTTGACGCCATTTCTCCAACGGTAATCATGCCTTCAATCCCGGCATTTTTCACAAGTTCTTTCAAATATTCATGAACATGCGGTCCGTCTGCAAAAAGTTTTCTGCCCAGCCCTTCGGTATCATCCTCAAAAATTTCCGGCTTGGAAATAAGATTTATTACGTCGAAACGAAAACCTCTGACGCCTTTGTCCTTCCAAAACCGCACGACATTTGCAAGCTCTTCACGTACTTTTGGATTTGTCCAATCAAGATCGGGCTGGCTGACATCATGCAAATGCAGATACCACTTTTTCAAGCGCGGCTCCCATTGCCAAGCACTGCCGCCGAAAGCACATTGCCAATTTGTAGGCGGCTCTCCCGAATCATCTTCACTTTTTTTGTTGCGACCGTCGCACAAAATGTAATAACCTTGATATTTTTTGTCACCTGCAAGCGCACGTTGAAACCATTCATGCTGACCCGAAGTGTGACAAAGAACCATATCAAACATTAAGGACAACCCGCGCTTTTTTGCTTCCGCAATAAGTTCTTCAACGTCCGCCATAGTTCCAAAGCGCGGATCAATTTTGCAGTAGTCGGCAACGTCGTAGCCGTTATCTTTCATCGGCGAGACGAAAAACGGCGTTGACCAAATATAATCTACGCCCAACGACGCAACATAATCGAGCTTTTCTATAATGCCGCGAATATCGCCGAGCCCGTCGCCGTTCGAGTCGTAAAAACTTCTCGGGTAAATCTGATAAACAACCTTGTTGCTGAATTTCATTTAATTGCCTCCAAAAATCATTTCTGCATGTCAAAAATTTGTTTAAGCAAAATTTCTTTGGGTGTCGTCGGGATTGTCTTAAACCATTCGGCATGTTCGGGCGTGAGTTTCGAGATAACTTCCATATCGCCGCGAATCATTGCGTCATAGCCGTCCTGCGCAACAACTTCGGGCGTGAAAATCATTTCCTTAGCCGGCGCGGTATTTTCCAAGCTCGACGCCTTCGCAAAGCCCGTGTCCATTCCGCCGGGGAAAAGTGCCGCCGTCGAGGAGACATTGAGAATTTTCCCGTTGCCGCGCCCGTTATCAATGCAACTTTTTTCAATACAATCCCCCCAATTTATTCGTCAATCGTGCCGTCCCAATCCTGCGCGGCAGAAGTATGTTCATGTAAAACTTTCCATTTGCCGTTGCGCTTTTCGAGATAATCGGTTTGGCGCATCATATGTCCAAAATCGTCACGTTGCAACTTTTCAAATTGCCGAACGCCTCGTCGAAAACTTTTTTGGCTTTCTCAATACCAACTGACGCATAGGGCACGGCGTCAAACCAAATTGTTTCGTCTGTCCAATTTTCAACCTCCGCTTTGTCAATAAAAAATTCGACGCGGGCAAAAAGTTTTTCGGCATCGCCGCGTCCGATAATATATTTGCCGTTGAAATATTTCAGGATAACGCCGACATTGTCCATAGGAGCCCATGCCGCGCCGACGTTCCAACCTTTTGTGCCGAGAATGACATCATCCCGGTTAATCGCGCTGAATGAAGTATTTGTGCCTTGATGCTTGCAGCCCGCAAAAACTGCCCAATCATTGCGCTTGGCTCTGTCGGCGTAGTTGCCGTAGCGCGCTTGTGCTTGCCAAGAATAATCTTCGACATCAGCTTTGTTATTTTTTGCATACGCGCCGTAAACTCTGAACTTGTTACCGAACCAATAGCCCGCATTGACAGACCAAACGCTTGCAACGTCTTCGCCGCCCGCCTTGTCGGAATAGAGCTTGCCTGCCGTTTTGAAATCGTCATCCTTTATGTGATAATAAGCCGCGCCGCCGTAAAATCCTTTATTTTTTTCGGGCACATATTGAAAATTAACGCCCAAAAAATTGACGGGGTCTTCGTCTTGAGCTCGGTTGCCGTTCTGATAATAATAGCCGCGAGTTCCGCCGCCGGTTGTATCCGCGTTGAAACGTCCCGCGAAAATTCTCGTCTGAAATCTTTTGTCGAATTGAATATCCGCGCCGGAATAATCGGTATCCCAAAGGAGCCCGTCTTCATTTGTGTAAAGATCGGGTTTGCCGATTCTGATTTTAAAATTATCGTAATTGCCTTGCGCCCAGCCTCTGACAAGGTAAAAATTTTTTTGAGCGTGAGTATCATATTTCATATTGTCCTTGGCGTCGATACGCGCCCAAAGGAACCAATGATCATTGACGGTTGCAGTCGGTTCGAGACGAAAAACAAAAGTATCGTCATTGTCGCGGTGTTTTGTACGTCCGCCGCCTTCGTTTTGAGTTTGAGTGCGGTAGCTGTGATAAGTGTATTCGATTTTGCTTTGCCACTTGACAAAATCGGCGTATTTTTCAAGTTCGGAGACGCGGACTCCCAAAGCGTCCAATTCGTCACGGAACTCCGCCGCCAATCTGTCGAGCCGGCTTTATTTGCGCCCATCGGATTTTTCGCCATTGCCTTAGCGATTATCTGCGCCATTTCGGTTTGTCCCGTTTTTGCGTTTTGTCCGCTGTTAAATTTGAAAGTTTCAACGCCGTTGGGATTTGTGACAACGAAAACCGCCGTATCGGGATGTCCTGCCGCCTTAATTTTTTCGCGACTGAACTTAAGCAAAGGAGTTCCCGCCTTGACAACGTCGCCGACTTTAACAAGATAGCTGAAGCCTTCGCCGTTCATGGAAACTGTATCAATTCCTACGTGAATCAAAATTTCAACGCCGTTTGAAAGCGTCATGCCGACCGCATGTTTCGAGGCGTCCATAAGCACGGTGATTTTCCCGGAGACAGGCGCACAAACAATTTCGCTGTAAGGTTTAATTGCCAAGCCTTGACCGACCATGCTCGCCGAAAAATTTTGTGCAAAAAAAATGTCTATGTTGACGAAAAACCTTGCGCGTAATAGAATTTGAACTGTAGAAATCAAATCCAATCACGGAGCAAGATCTTTCGCAAATATTTTAGCAGTCTTGCCCGTGAGTGTCAACGAATTGCGAGGTAAGGCTTATGCTCATCTACAAAATCACCAACAAACTCAATTTACCGGCTTATGTCGGCAAAACAACCAAAACTCTTGAAGAACGAATGCGCGGGCACCTTTACAACAAACGCCATTCGCTCATTGATGAAGCCATTCAAGAATTCGGTATTGAAAATTTCACAATTACAATCATCGCCGAATGTCAAACTAAGGAGGAACTCGACCTTCTTGAAAGAAAATTTATTCACGAATGTAATTGCGTATTTCCAAATGGGTATAATTTAATCGGTTACGGCATTAAATCCGGAAATAGAACTCAAGCTCCATCAAGTCGTATCGCAGACATTAAGGAAAAAATAGATTATATACAATCTCGGCAAGGACAAAGAGCTCGTGTAATTTATGAACCTGTCGGCAGAAATATTTTTTTAATCGGCGGAATAGAATCGTTTAAAGAAGCGGCAACGCGCAACAAGTTTAAACATCATACGCAAGTCACTCGTTTTGACAGAATCACCGCTGACAAAGATCTTGCCGAAAAAACCGGATTTCCGGTCGGCGCGAAACTCTATGACGTGCGCCGCGTTCGCTATTTGAATGACAAACCGTTGATTCTCGATAAAAATCTTTTTCTAATCAGCGCGGTCGGCAATTTGAATTGGGAGATTGCCACGCAGTCGATTTATGAATATTTGGAGACCGTGCTTAAAATGAAAATCGTAACGAGAAAGCGGCGTATGACTGTCGAATTGGCGACGAGCGAAGATAAAGAGTGGCTTGAACTTGATGATTATAATTGTTTGGCGGTATTGAGCGGGCGCGTTTTCAATTCGGACGGAATTCAATTTGAATACACCGAGTCGCGACATCATCCGAATTATTTTTGTTTCGAGGATACGGCGACGCGCAACAAAAAAAGATTTCTGTAACACAGAAACCTTTAATTTAATTCCGACGAAAAAATTTTTAGTCAAATCGCCGCGCTCAGGATATTCAATTTTTTTTGCCTGTTTTTTCGGCGAGACGGCGGCGCAACTCCGATTGAAATTCTTCAGCACCCGTTTAAAATTTCACTTCGATATTTTACGGCGTCTTTTTCCGTGACAACAAAAATTTCTGCCGCAAAAAATTTCGAGTAAAAATTTTAGTCAAATCGCCGCGCTTAGGATATTCAATTTTTTTGCTTGTTTTTTCGGCGAGACGGCGGCACAATTCCGCTTGAAATTCTTCCGCGCCCGTTTGAAATTTCACTTCGATATTTTACGGCGTCTTTTTCGGTAACAACAATTATTTTCGCCGCGAAGGACTTCAAAAAATTTTTAGTCAAATCGCCGCGC
>CALFJC010000038.1 GCA_937877655.1 uncultured Selenomonadales bacterium | reverse complement strand
GCTACTTTTTCTTTGGGCAAGCAAAGAAAAAGTAGTTTAAATATCGGTTTTGCGAACCCACTTTTTGGAAAAAAGGGGGCTAAACGTCGTCGCGGTACATTATCGGCAACATTTTTATTTTCAAATGATTTTTTTTCAGCCAAACCGTCAACATTCTCTCGGCAAAAAATGACATCATGCGCGAATAAACATGCGGCATTTCTCCCAAAGTTTTCCCTTCGATCCTCACGACAGAATTTAATTCTTCCGTCGCATCAATCATAAACGAAAAAAGCCATTTGCAATACGCCTCGAAAATATTTCGGCGCGTGATGTGCATTCCATAAAGAAAAAATACAAAGCCGTTAATGACTTCCTCGTAAGCGTCGAGATAATCGGGCTGATTTTTTTTCAAATGTTTGCGGACAATTTTCTCGGAAAAACGAACGAGATCCGGTTGCCCCGTCGAATAAATCATCATCTCAAGTTGTGTTCTGTCGCAGACGCGCTCGGTGTGAACGATAATATCATACTCGCCCAAAATTTTTAGAATGTCTTCCGCGCTCAAAATATTTTTCGTGTCAAAAACATATTCGCCGGGACGATAAATTTTTTGCTCGGTGTTGCCAGTGAAAAACCTGCGGTAGTGGACAAAGCCGGCGTGTGTGTGATTCGTATTTTTCCAAATCCAATAAAGCGCGGTAACTTCGTCGAGAAAAGGATTTAAGCGGCTGATATTTTCGCCCGTATCGTCGCCGAGATACCCAAAATTTTTTTCGGCGCGAACATGCCCCGCATGAATTATTTGATAACATTTCGGGAGCTTGGAAAGTTTAACGTCCTTGTGCGTGACAACATAAATTCCGACATCGGCGGGCGGCAAAATTTTTTTCAACAAAAGCCATGCGCCGTTTTCCACTTGGAAACTTTCAACCTGCGCGAAAATTTTTTGGTTGACTGCAAGCCAATTCTCAAGTGCGGAATTTTTTCTGACGAATACCAAAATTTTATCGGCAACGTCATTCGTCTTTATGAAATCGTCAATAAATTCTTCAGGCGAACGTTCGCGACTGAAAATTATCGCGTCGAAAATGTGAAATTTGCATTCTTCGAACGTCCGATAAATTTTGGAGTAAACATTTTCCATAATCGGATAAAAATTTTCGCCGATACAATGAATCTCGGTATTTAAACCGCCTCGCGTATTGAAATCGCTTTTGGCAAAATAACTGTCGAAGTCGAGCACGCGCTTAAAATTTTTTTGATTGATAACTTGACTTAGGAGAGCCAGAGCTTTTATTGAAAAAAATCCGTCGTGAATTTTTTTTGCAAAAGCCGTTGCCGACATGACTTGAGAATTCCACTCGGAATTTTCAAGATACTCCCTGTGCTCCAAAGCATCCGTGAAAATCAAATATTCCGCCGTGCCGTCCAGCAGGTTGCGAATTTCTCCCGACGTAAAATTTTTTTCTTTAAAATCAATCTGCTCGACGACTTCAACGGGCTTATCGCCGATTTTTTTTCTGAACTCTTCAATGTCTCCGCAAAGCAAAATGCGCGGTATGTAAATTGCCATAAAAAAATTTCCTCCTTCGCCAAAAATTTTAAGCGCGGAGGTTTAATTCGTCAAGCCGATTGGTTATAATGTAGAAAAATTTTTTGGGAAGGTGAACATTTTGACGGAAAAAGAAAAAATGCTCGCGGGGCAATGGTACAACGCGAATTTTGATCCGAAACTTGCCGAAGATCGGGCGATTGTCAAAGATTTGTGCTTGGAATTGAACGTGACGAAAATGCAAGATTTATCTCGGCGCAGAAAAATTTTGCGGGAGATTTTGCCGAACGTCGACGCGGAAGCCGTAGAAATTTTATCGCCGTTCATGGTCGATTACGGCTACAATATTTTTTTGGGCGCGGGAACTTTTTTGAATCACAACGTTTATCTGATGGACTGCGCGGAAATTCGGCTGGGGAAAAAAGTTTTCGTCGGACCGAACAGCAACTTTTACACGGCAATTCATCCGCTCGACATCGTCAAGCGCGCCGAAGGTTTGGAAATGGCAAAGCCGATTGTCATTGGCGACGACGTTTGGATTGGCGGCGACGTAACAATTTTGCCGGGCGTAAAAATTGGAAGCGGCTCGGTTATCGGCGCAAAATCGCTCGTGACAAAAGATATTCCCGAAAATGTTATGGCGTTCGGAAATCCTGCGCGGGTTGTAAAAAAAATCGGCTTGGAGACTCTGCTTGTATGATTAAAACGGACAAGAAATTTTATTGGCTGCTGTTCAAATCAACTTTTATCGTGAGTATGTTCACTGTCGGCGGCGGCTACGTGATAATTCCTTTGCTCAAAGCAAAATACGTCGATGAATATCATTGGATAAGCGACGAAGAAACTTTGAACATGGTTGCTATCGCGCAATCGACGCCGGGCGTTATGGCGGTGAATACGGCGATAATGTTGGGCTATCGCATGGCGGGAGTTTTGGGCGCGTTGACGGGCATGTTCGCAACCGTCCTGCCGCCGCTGATTATAATTACAATCGTCGCCACATTTTATGATCTCGTCGCCGAGAACGAATATGTTCAACTGGTTTTGAAAGGAATGCAATGCGGCGCGACGGCTCTCCTCCTCAACGTGGCTATCGATTTACTCAAAAAACAATTCTCCAAAAAATTAATTTTGCCGATTGTAATAATCATCGGAACTTTCATTGCAAATTTATTTTTCGGCGTAAATATCATGATTCTCGTTGCGATTGACGGAGTGATAGGATTTTTCCTTCTGCGCGATAAAAAATACGAATGACACGAAAAAGCCCGCCGATTGAAGCGGGCTTTTGAATTTTCTTTTATAATGCCTCAGCGCGGAATCGAACCACGGACACGGGGATTTTCAGTCCCCTGCTCTACCAACTGAGCTACCGAGGCATTGAGCGACCCGGATCGGACTTGAACCGACGACCTCCGCCGTGACAGGGCGGCATTCTAACCAACTAAACTACCGGGCCGCTTGGTGACGCCAGCGGGATTCGAACCCACGAACCCGCCGTGAAAGGGCGGTGTCTTAACCTCTTGACGATGGCGCCGCTTTGATGGTGGCTCGCCCGGAACTCGAATCCGGGACACCCTGATTAAAAGTCAGGTGCTCTACCGACTGAGCTAGCGAACCTTCAACCAACAAGGCGCAATATAGCATACCTTTTCGATTTTGGCAAGTACTTTTTAAAATTTTTTTTTGCCGAGTCAATTTTGCGGTTGAATCGTTCCGTTTTGATAAGCCAGCAAAAGTTTATGCAAGCCGACAATTTCATCTCGAATGCCTTGCCCATGATCTGTATCGCCAACCGTCATATGCCGCGACAAAATTTCAACCGTCTCCGCCGTTGACTCAATGTCTTTGTTTTCGGCGAGAGCAAGTTTAACGTCCGCAATTTTTTGATGGCGCAAAAGTCTGAAGCCGCGTGAATTGGAAACCAACGTATAACCCGAAATGCCCGTTTTCTCGTGATAAGGCGTGCTGAAGCCGCCGTCGATAATTACCGCTTTGCCGCCCGCCTTAATCGGACTTTCGCCCTTGCGAACGCGAACGGGAACATGTCCGTTGATTATGTGCCCGCGCTCCGCGTCAAGCCCGAATTCTTCCAAAATCTTGTCGCAAATTTTCGGGTCGTCAATCAAATTGTAATACGAGTCGGACGGCTCTTTCCAAGTTTCCTTGTCGTCAATAAAGGCGCGTTCAAAAGTTCTAAACTCTCTGCCGGCTGTCGGACTCAGCAAGCCGCACCAAAGGAAATACATGAAATCCAAATCTTCAATATTTCTGTCGTAGTAAGCGCGCCGCGCCCGCCTGTCAGCATAATCAAAATAATCTTTGCCGCTGTAAGTCTCGCCTTCAAACGAAATTTTTTTAAACGCGCCGTCCTCCTCAAGCGGAACATTGGCATGGAAAAGCAAATTGCCGTTGTGGCAGGCGTAGACGCCGCCTTTTTTGTAAAGAAAATCGACGTGTGTTTGAAGATTGACGCTCGACAAAAAATTTTCTCGCAAGCCCGAAATAATTTCGTATTCGCCGGCAGTCAACTTGTAAATGTCATCGGAATTTCTATCAAGAGTCGGAAAGTTCATGTTGTTGAGCTTGTAAATTTGTCCGCCGAGATTAATAGTTCCTTCGTCGAAATTAATTTTGTCGAGTAAAAGCCGATTGTCCATTTTGAAATCGGGGTTACGGCGAATCATCTGCCCTTCGAGCTTGAACATAATCATCAAAGCTGTCAACTCGGCGGCGCGAATGGGATTTTCTTCGGGATAAAGATTCGACGCAAAAATTGTCAGAGGACGAAGACTTATGCCGTAGCCGCGCTCCAAAACGTCGGTATTGTTGTAATGGAGAGAATTTCTCACGACCGCCGCAATGCAAACTTCACTGCCCATAGCCGCGCCCATCCAAACCACGTCATGATTGCCCCATTGAATGTCAAGTTCTTCAGGATAATTCATAAGCAAATTCAAAATTGCGTCGGGACGATCTCCTCTGTCGAAAAAATCTCCCACCAAATGCAAGCGGTGAATCGCCAATCGCTTTATCAGCACGGTAAAAGCATGAATAAAATCTGCGCCGCTGTTTATCTCAACGATTGAACTCAAAAGTTTTTCGTAATAAATTTTCTGCGCCTCGTCAGATTCGGGATAAGTGTTAAGCAATTCCAAAATAACCGTCTCGTAGCTGTTTGGAATGAGTTCGCGCATTTTGAAGGCGGGATATTTGAAACGCATGAACTTCGACAGTTTAACCAGCCGTGCCAAATTTTTTCTGTACCAAGCGGGAGTATCGCGCTGTTGAGATTTAATCTGCGCGATTTTTTCTTTCGGATAATAAATCAGCGTGCAAAACTCCGCAATTTCTTCTTCGCCCAAAAGGTCGCCGAAAACATAATCTACTTTCTCGCGAATGACGCCGGAGCAGTTGTTGATTATGTGCAGAAACAAATCGTATTCGCCGTGCAAATCGCTCATAAAATGTTCGGTGCCCTTCGGCAGATACAAGCGCGACTGCAGGTAAATCAGCTTTTCATAAATGGATTCTTTCGTCGGATATTTTTCCGAGAGAATCCTCATCAAGCTTGCCGCGAAATCATAACTCATGAAAACATCCCCTTTTTGATAATGCGTAATGAAAAAGATTTACAGCGGTGAGAGAAGACACGGGCGCACAGGATGTGCGCCCGCCGGCAACGAAAACAGGATGTTTTCTTGCCGGTCGGAGCCCCTTTTCTTTTGCTACTTTTCTTTTGGGGCGGCAAAAGAAAAGTAGGTTCAATGACAAAAATTATTTTTAAACTCAACCGAATGATACGCCGAGATGGTTTTGCGTACCCACTTTTGAAAAAAGGGGGAAGCAACTACCAATTCTTGGACTTATCCCAAAAGGACGGACTCAACAGCGCAAGTACCGTAAAAATTTCAAGGCGGCTCAAAAACATAAAACCGCACGCACAAAATTTGCTGAAACTAGGCAACAAAGAATAAGTACTCGTCGCGCCCTCAATCCCAAAACCCGGTCCGACACTCGCCATCGTCGAAACACTCACACTGATCGAATTCACAAAATCAATCCCATCAAACATCATCACTGCCGCAAATAAAACGTCCAACACCACAACCGCAAAGAAAAATTTCGCCGCGCCGTAAACAACATCTTCCTCAATCGGACGCCCGCTTAAAGTCACTTGCGTTATCAAATTCGGATGAAGTTTTTGACGGACAATCAGCCCGACAAATTTAAACAGCAAAATAATCCTCGCAACTTTCAAGCCGCCCGCCGTCGAGCCCGCGCAACCGCCCAAAAACATTGTCATCATCAAAAACGCTTTACTCAGCGGCGGATAAGTATCAAAATCATTCGCCACAAATCCCGTCGTCGAACTTAAGCTTGCCACATGAAATATCGCCGACCTTATCGCCGTCTCAATGTCAATTTTCATTTCCAAAATCAAATCGGTTGCCACAACCGCCGCCGCCACAAAAATTATCGTCAAATAAATTCTGAACTCCGTATTCTTCCAAATAACCCCGACTCCCTTTCGAGAAGCCACAACATACATTGCAAAACTGCCGCTCGATACAATCATGAAAAACGCCATGCAATATTCCAGATAAAAATTTCCGTATTCGCCGACGGTGCCGTTATAAACTCCGAAGCCGCCCGTCGCTATAGTCGTCATCGCATGATTTATCGCCACAAAAGGCTCAAGCCCGCATAAAAAATAACAAGCCGCGCAGATTATCGTAAGCAAAACATAAATCGTAAAAAGTGCTTTGGCATTGTCGCGAATTCTCGGCATTTGACGATCTTTTGTCGGACCGGTTGTCTCCGCTTTTAAAATGTACATGCCGCCCCGCCCGAATTGCGGCATTATCGCCATAAAAATTACCACAATCCCCAAGCCGCCAAACCAATTCGACATGCTCCGCCAAAGCAAAATACTGCGCGGCAAAATTTCTACGTCGTCAATGACCGTCGCGCCCGTCCCCGAAAAGCCCGAAAATGATTCCGTCAGGCTGTCAAGCAAATTTAAATAGCCGCCCGCAAAATACGGCACGAGTCCGAGTATTGAAATTAAAAGCCAGCCCAAGCCCGTTATCGCTATGCCTTCGCGAATGCCGACATTATCTTTTCCCTGCAAGCCGCCGAATCTCTCAAGTTCAAATGTCGCCGCAAGACATAAAAAAATTGACAGCAAAAACGCCGCCGCCCCGTCAAATTCCTCTGCCGTCGCCGCCAAAATAAACGGCGGTATCATTGCCGCGCCGCAGGATAATGTTAAATAGCCGAGCAAGCCCGATACAATTCTGCGATTCATATCTGATTCCTAATTCCCATTTCCTATTTCCGATAAATTTCTGTCAAGGGAACTTATTTCCTGCCTTATCTCCATTTGTTCTCGCCGCCGAGAAAATTATTTTCTTCGTCCCAATCGCCGGGCATCCCCTTAGCCAAAATCACGGGCTTTGAACAATTTTCTTGAACAAATTTTGAAACGGAGCCTAAATTTTCTTCCTCAAAGCCGCCGAAACCGCGATTGCCCATTACAATTAAATCAAAATCGCCCTGCGCGGCGACTTCGACAATTTCTTCGGCAGGTTCGCCGATTTCAACACGAATTTTCGTTTCAATCTCATTCGGAATGACTTGTCGGAGCTCCGATAAAAATTCGTAGGCGGCGGCGTTCAATTCGGAAGGAATATAGCCGCCCAAACTCACCTGTTCAAATGCCGCAATGTCATCTTCGATTTTTACAACCATCAGCAAAGTTATCTTCGCGCCCCACGCCTCCGCTATGTCTATCGCATGTAACAACGCTTTAAATGCTTGCCCAGAACCGTCCGTCGGTACCAAAATACTTTTTATCGACGCGTCCGGCTTTGAAATTTCTTCGGGCGCATCAAATTTTTCCAAAAGCTCTCCTTGAATCGATTTTATCAAATCTTTGCGGCTCGTTTGGAATTTTAAACTCAAAAGTATAGCGACTGTCGCCACATAAATTAAAAACGCTCCGATCTCCGAACTTATTTGTGAAAGACTCGCGCCGCGTTGAATTATGTCGCGGGTAAAGTGGTACTCCCATGTCAACGGAAAAATATGCGAAATTGTGACGACCCAAGGCGATAAATGCGATAAAGGACTTGTCACGCCGCCGAGAATAAATCCGCCGGGAATAAATAATATCATTCGGCTCGACGCAATGCCGGGATTTGACGCCGTCCAGCCGATTAATACGCTCATCATTCCCAACATCACCGCATAAACGATTTGTATCAGCAAAAAATCTATTACGCGCCCGCTGAATACCAAATCGCCCCAAATTCTCAAAATCGCAAGCCCGAAAAAAAATGAAACCACCATACACGCCGAGTAGGGCAAAATTCGCCCGATTAAATCCCACGGCGTCCCGTCAAGCAAAATTTTTTCGAGTTGTTTCGTCAATCGCAGGCGCGGCACCATTCCGATTGTCGCGAAGACAAAAAACATCGACCCGAAGAAAAATAAAAAGCCTTGCGTCTGCGCGTTGGAAGTTGAGCCCGAAGGATTGAATAAATTTCTGTCGTTAAGCGTCAATCCGCCAGAAGAATTGCCCGCCATAGAATTATTTATCGCAATAAGTTCGTTCATCGCTGATTTTATGTCGGCAGTCTGCGCGGAGTTGGTGTTGTCGTAAAAAATTCCGACGGGCGAAGAACTTCCGCCGTAAAAATTTTTCTCCAAGCCCTCAGGCAAAAAAATTACCGCGTCCGCCTCGTCGCGATAAAAAAGTTCTTCGGGCTTGGCGGGCACATTTAAAATCGCTTTGACCTTCATGTACTCCGAAGAATCAATTTGCGTTATCAGTTCGCGGCTGTAGCGCGAATTATCCAAATCAATCACGATGACCGGCGCGTCCTTCGCAAAATTTCCCGCCAGTAAAACGCTCAAAACGACGCCGATTATCATCGCAACAGTCAAACAAACTTTTTCATATGGCATTCCCTTTCCGCTGAACAAAAATTTCACTTCGTCCTTCAAAGAATTTACAAAACCCATCTGACCGCCCCCGTCATTCTTTTTGCCGATTGTATCAAATCGACGGCGGGCAATGTAATAGCTGATAAAAAAAAATCTCGCCGAAGCGAGTCGTTAAACTTTTCATTTGTAAATGTCGTTGCGTTTGTCGACGTTGACAATCAAAATAATAATTTTATCGTCCTGAATGTCGGCGACAAGTCGATAATTGCCGACGCGATAACGCCAGTAACCTTCCCATTCGCCTTCAAGTGCCTTTCCTTTGGCTCGCGGATTTTCGCAACCTTCAAGATTTTTATCAATCCACGTCTTAATTCTATTGCGAACGGTTGCGTCCATCTTTTCAAGCTTTTTCTCTGCCGCCTTCTTGTACTTAACAGAATAACTCATGATCCAAGCCTCCGCCAAAGTTCCTCATGTGAAATTGGTTCTTCGCCGTCGTCTTCGCGCAGAGCCTCTTGCACTGACATTAAATCTTCCGTATCTTCCATTTTCTCAAGAACTGCACGCCGCACAAATTCATTGATACTCACATCGCGCCATTCCGCAACCTTTTCCAAAACATCATACGCCTTGTCGCTGAATTCGAATGATATTATTGCCATTTTTATCACCTCCAAATTAATTTTAGCAAAGTTATTTTTCATCGTCAATCACAATAGCCATTCAAAAATTTTTGAGATTTCGGCTCGCAAATTAAAAATTGCCTCGCGAATGACTTCAGATGCAAATTTTTTTACAAATGTCCTTTCAACATGATATAATCTGCGCGGAGGTGCTCGCTATGGCGTCTGTAATGCGTCAACTAATGGATTTGCAAGCGAAAATCAGTAAAATCGAAGACTCAAATGAATTTTTACCAAAAATCCTTCAGGCAATTCAAAATCAGCGTTGGTTCTTCTTCAAGAACAATAACAAGATTATTTTCGACAGAGATACCGCGCTTGTTTGGGCAAATCTCGATTATTTTCCTTATTTAAGAGATGGAAGACATTATTATTTTCCTGAAGATTCATATGATGAAGTAAAAAATTTGATAACAACAACCAATTCGCAGAACTTTGGCGGATTCAGCGATTGGAAGATACCAAATCCTTATGAACTTTGGAGAATGATTGAGGATAAGTCTTTTCCATTTAAACAAGGTAATTATTGGAATATAAAAGGATATTCTGCTTGGTGTGTCGATTATAATGGCGGTTTTGCTGGTAAAGATTTATATTCCGGCGGTGCAACAAGCTATATTGACAACTATGCGGTTTATGTCTTGCCTTGCAGTCATTCTTTTGTTCCGAAAAATTATTTTGGCTCGCCGTTTGAGGTTTTCAATATCTTTTTGGAGAATAATTTGGTTCCGAAGTTCAGTGACGCAGAGATAAATGATTTGTACGAAAAAATTTTACTGATATGTGACACCGAAGAATTGAAAAAGTCTCCGATAAAATATTTTGACGCCGTTTTAAGCGTGACAGATATATTGCTTTACATTTTGCAGGATTATGAGACCGCTCACGCCGATAAAATAGCAGAATGTCTGACAATCGCGCACAATCTCAACGCAAATCATGTAGACAATCCGAATTTGACGGAGGAAGAAAACAAATTGCTTGCCGAGCGTCAAAAATTTTTGGCTGAACGTCTCGAACTTGGCATTGACGAACCGAAGCGGAGAATTCTTTTGGCTAAGGAAGAGGCTGAAAACTTTTTCGCACGATTGGATAAAATTAACGGCGAAGAAAATCCAATTCGATCTTTTACCGAACTGCAAGCCGAGCCCCGCGCAGATTTTGAATTGCTGGTTGAAAATTTGGCGCGAATTGTCTTGAATTCTCAACGCAAAGTGGATTTTTTTGTCGAGTACAAAGATTTTATTTCCGAAATCGTAAAAACCAACGGCGAGTGGAGCAACGATTATAAATCGTTCAAAACGAGTCTGCGCGAGGAATAAAGATTGGCAGAAGAAACGTTTCGCGATTGAAAAAAGGTTTCTGCCGCTTGTAGAATGCGGTTTCAAAGGCAATTTTTCTGAAGTCGTCGGCAGTGTGTTGAAGATTTTGCGTGATTATCGGGACGCGGTCGACAAGTTTTATCTGCACGAGCGGAAAAACATTTATCACAAGTTCGCGTTTCAAGTGGGCGACGATTTGCAAGAGAAATTCGAGACTGAGAGTGAGCTTTATAAGTTGGAGTCGAAATTTCAACGTGATTTGCAGGGAATAATTTTTTCACGCGATAAATCGGAGGAAAGAATTTTCATATTGCATTGGTCTGAGCCGCTTTTGAAATTGCCGATTGATGAAATCACAGATTTTATTCGAGAAAAAGAGCTTGACGCCATTTCGCAGGAAACTTTAAAGAGCTTTGACGAGTTAAGGCGACAAAATTTCGCGCAAGAGCTGATTGACGCCAAAGCATACGGCGAAGCGGTTAGAAATCGAGAAAATGAATATAACAAGCTTATTTTCCGCATGAGAAAGGATTTGAACAAAAAATAATCAGCGTCGATGCCGAAAAACACACCAACGCTGAAAAAAAACTGCCGCCCGCCGAATCAGGCGTTTTTTTTTTATGAAAATCAAAACTCAACCGTAACCGTTTGCCCCGCCAAAACTTTTTCGGGCTCGTCAATGTAAATTCGCACTTGAAAAGCCGATAAATCAGCCTGCCCTTTTTCGCGAGACTGTCTTAAATCCGCAAAACCGGGAGCTTGCGTGAGAAGTCGGATGGTTCCGCGAATTTTTTTATTGTCCGCAACGGTTTTGCAAATAATTTCGTCACCTTCGCGCAGATTTACCGCCTGTTCTTCGGAAATATAGATGTCGTAATAAATTCGTCTTGATTCAAGCAAAATCACGGGCGAATTCGGCGAGATCATTTCTCCTTGCTTTTGAAGAATCGATAAAATTTTTCCGTCTTCGGGCGCGTGCAAAGTTAATCTTGACTTTGCAACCTCCAATTCCTTCAACTGAACTTCCAACATTTTTTTCTGAGAGTTAAGCGCGGCTATGTCGTGGCGAATATTTTCAGCCGAAGCTCTTTCCTGCGCGATTGTCGGCAAATTTAATGAATCGGTCGCGCCCGTGTCGGTTGTGCCAGCTAAAAGTCGGTTGAGAAGTTGTTGTTGGGTGTCGACATTGGCTTTTGCGACGTTCAAAGTCATTGTTGCATCATCTAATTGTGCTTTTGCGATAGCTCCTTCCGAAAAAAGTTCCGATTTGCGCCGATAATCGAGTTCCGCGTTTAAAAGAGTGGCTTGAGCCGCCGAAACCGCGCCGCGTTGGCTGTCGATTTGTCGGAAAGATTGTTGTTCGTCATTATCTGCGCGGAATAAATTTGTTCTTAAAGTTCCCGCCGTCGAATTAATCTGCGCGTCGAGTTGAGCGATTTGAGCCCGCAATTTTTCAATCGCCAAATCTGTATCAGTCGGATCAATTTGCATTACAACCTGTCCCGCCGAAACTTCCTGCCCTTCGCGAACGGCTTCGTTAATCAATCGCCCGCCGACCGAGTCAAACGACAATTTTATTTGCTCCGCCGTCAAAATTCCGTCTTTTTTTTCCGTCGCGAGAAAAACTGCGTCGTTGCCGCGATACATCAAGACTACGCCGCTGATAATCAACAGCGCGATGAATAAAATTCCTGCCCGAATTGCCTTACGCTTTGCCATAAATAATTCCTCCGTCAAATTTTTTGCTGATTGTATCAAATCGGCGGCGGGCAATGTAATAGACACCAAAAATTTTTTCTGCTAAAATCTGCGCGGAGGTGTTTTGTATGATTGAAGAGATGAAAAAAGCCGCAGTCGAAAAAATTCTTTGGGCAGTTAAAGATCAGCGGTGGTATTTTATCGAAAACAACCCAAAAATTTTGCTCGACAAGAACACAATGTATCTTTGGGCTAATTTGGAATGCTTTCCTTATCAGAAAGATAACGGCAATCATTATGAATGGAAAAACGCTTATGAAGAAGTGCGTAATTTAATGATTGAAATAAACTCACAAAACTGGGGCGGTTATTCATCATGGCGTATTCCTTACACCGGAGAACTCTGGACAATGGTTGAAGACAAAGCTTTTTCTTTTATGAGCGGACCGAATTGGCAAGTAAGAAACTTTTATTATTGGTGCGTTAATTTTTGGAACGGCAAAGAATATGTTTTGGCAGGCAAAGATTTGGACGACAATGGATCCGAGACAGATATATCGCTTGAATACTATGTTAATGTTATTCCGTGCTGTGGTATTACTTTTAATTTACCGAATGAATATTGGAATAAAATCTATCCGACGAATAATTTCTACAGCGAGCTTGAAAAACTGCAATTTACTCTTGATGTCTTCACGATGAACAATTTAATTCCGATTTTCAAAGATTATCGGATGACGGAGCTTTATAAAATAATTTTTGTCGACAAAAAGCTGTTCAAATTAATTTTCTTTGACGAATTGCTCCTTGCGGGCTACGATTTGGCGGCGATTGAAAAATCTGCGATAAAATATTTCGACGCGGTCGCAAATTTTGCGGATACAATGCTTGAAATTTTGCAAGAATACGAAGCCGCACATGAAAAATCGCTCTCCGAGCTGTTGAAAGTCGCGATGAAACTCAAATTAAAGTTCACGGAAAGTCCTCACCTTACGGCGGAAGAAAATTCGTTGCTTGCCGAGCGTCAAAAATTTTTGTCACAGCGGCTGGCAATGAGCACAGACGAAGTCAAAGCGCAAATTCTTTTGGCAAAAGCGCAGGCGGAAAGATTTTTTGAACGATTGGACAAAATAAATCGCGGCGGAAACTCAATCAGCGAACTTGTCGAGTTTGAAGCAGAGCCGCGCATAAAATTTGAATTTTTGGCAGAAAATTTGGCGCGAATCGTCCGAGATTCTCAACGCAAGCTGAATTTCTTTGTTCAAAACAAAAATTTTGTCGCCGTCATTTCAAATTCCTGCACGGAGTGGAGCGACAGCTACAAATCTTTCAAAACGAGTCTTCGCGAAGAACTTACCGTCATTTGTCGCGAAGAAAACATTGAAGAAGAAATTTTTGCGGCGTGGTACTCCGATTGGCAGAAAAAACGTTTCGCGATTGAGGAAAGATATTTGCCGCTTGTCGAGTTCGCGTTGAAAGGAAATTTTTTGGATTCTGTCGAGCGCATTTTGAAAATTTTGGGCGATTATCGCGACTCTGTCGACAAATTTTATCTGCACGAACGAAAAAATATTTATCAGAAGTTTGCATTCACTGCCGGCGGCGATTTGCAGGAGAAATTTGAAACTGAAAGCGAACTTTACAAATTGGCGGAAAAATTTCAGCGCGATTTGCAGGAAATAATTTTCTCACGCGACAAAACGGAAGAAAGAATTTTCCTTTTGCGTTGGGCGGAGCCGATTTTGAACATTTCGATAGACGAGATAAGCAATTTTATTCGTGACAAAGAGTTGGACGCAATATCGGAAGAAGTTTTGACGCAATTTGCGGAGTTGAAGCGGAAAAATTTTGCTGAATATCTGGCGGACAGCAAAAGTTACGGCGACGCCGTTCAAAAGCGCGAAAAAGAATTCAACGCGCTGATTTTCCGCATGAGAAAAGATTTGCATAAAAAATGAATCGTAAAAATGCCGCAACATTTCTCGCCGAAATGATTTTCGGCAAATTTTTTTTGTCAAAACAGCGGCGCGTATGCTATAATCGCGGCGGAGGTGGTTAAAATGTCTTGGCGATATGAAAATTACGGCACGGCTGATTTATTGACTTCGTCGGCAGAAACTGTCGAGACTTCGCACAGCAAATTTGGTTTTGCCTATAAAATCATCGGTTGGGCTTATTTTGGCATACCGACAACGGCAAAAGAAATTTGGGCGAAGTGCGACGCCTATTTTACAAGCTCATATTCGGACGGCGACAGAATTGGAATTGAAAACAGTAATTCAGACGGAACATTTTGTGGCTTTTTTAGCGGACAAACTTCAATAACTCAAAACGGATGGTTATTTGTCAATGAAAGCACTTCGTACAGACAAATAAACGAATCCACATTCGCAAAAAACTCTTTCCACACGTTTTTTCTGCACATGAACTCCGATAATTCAAACGGAACAATCGAATTTTACATAGACGGCAACTTAAAATCGTCTTTTTACGGCGGCGACGTAAATCACGGCGATTCTTTCGATAATTTTTTTATTTACAGCGACCAAAGCATTCTTATTTCCAACGTGATAATTTCGGATAAAGAAATCGGGCTTTATGAAAATGTTTCGTTTGATCGGCTCGGCTTAAAAAAATATTATTTGCCTTTCGACCGCGAAAAAATTTTGGCGGGCTACAATCTCGATGAAATTTCCAATTCGCTTTTCCGATACAATGCCGCGATAAAATCTTTGTCGGATTTGCTGATTGACAGATTGAAAATTTATGAGACCTCAAAACAGGAAATTCGACAAAAATTCTCTGCAATCGCAATGAAATTATCGGAGAAATATGTTTGGAGCCCGAAATTGACGGAAGACGAAAACAAATTGCTTGAATCTCGGCAAAAATTTTTTTCGCAAGAGTTTCAACTCAGCATGGAAGACGTAAAAAATAAAATTTTGGGCGTGAAGGCGCAAATTGAGAAGTTGGAGCAACGAATTTACGAAATAAATTGCAGAGAAAGTTCACTTGTCGAATTGGCGGCGTTAAATTATGAAAACCGCGCAGATTTTCGGTTTGTCGCGGAAAATTTTTTGAATATGATAAATAAAGCGATGGAACGAATAAATTTCTTTGATGAAAATGAATATTATGTTTCGAGAATAGCGGAATCACAAGTTGAGTGGAGCGAAAATTACAAAGCGTTCAAAACCGGTTTACGCGAAGAATTTGCGGCGATTTGTCGCAAGGAAAGCGTTGAAGATGTAATTTTTTCGGAATGGTATGACGATTGGCAGAAAAAAAGATTTTTGATAGAGAAAAGGTTTTTGCCGCTTGTCGAGTTCGCGCTGAAAGGGAATTTTTTATATTCAGCGGTTGAAGTGTTGAGAATTTTGGCTGAATACAGGGATTCGGTTGCGAATTTCTATTTAAAAGAGCGGAAAAACATTTACCAAAAGTTTGCATTTGAAAATGGCGGCGAATTGCAGGAAAAATTGGAGACGGAGAGCGCACTTTACAAATTGGCAGAGAAATTTCAGCGCGATTTGCAGGAAATAATTTTCTCACGCGACAAAACGGAAGAAAGAATTTTTCTTTTGCGTTGGGCGGAGCCGCTTTTGAACATTTCGATAGACGAAATCACGAATTTTATTCACATCAGAGAACTTGACGCAATATCGGAAGAAGTTTTGAATCAATTTGCGGAGTTGCGGCGGAAAAATTTTGCTGAATATCTGGCGGACAGCAAAGCATACAGCGAGGCGGTTCAGAATCGCGAAAAGGAATTCAACGCGCTTATCTTCAAAATGCGGAAGGATATAAACAAACCGAAACGTATCAAAACCACCAGACGGAGCTTAAAACTTTGATTTTTTTGGTTGAAAGGGTTTTGGAGGAAATAAAATGGGGCTTTTGGGAACAATCGGCAAGGTTATCGGGAAAATATTCTTCGGATCATCAAAAAGTTCGTCAAGCAATTCAACGCGAAGTTACAATTACGAGCCGGACAGAGTTCGTGCGGCGGAAATTGAACGCGATACGAAATTGCGACTTGCGGAAAAGGAAGCGGAACGAATTGAACTCATGCGCGACGCGCAACTTGAACTGATAAAAGCGCAAACGATGAGCGAACTTGCGATAGAAAAGGCGCGAGCCGAAGGAATGGCGGCTATGGCGAATCAAATTGTAATTTTGCAGGAAAGAATGCTCGAAATTGCGCAAAAACGAATTGCGATAATCGAAGAAGGTTCGTTGCCGATAATTCGAGAGATAGAAAATTTTTATAACGAAGTCGGCGAAAGAATTCAGGCGAACAATGACGAATACAACACAAAAAAATTGCCCCAACTGTTGAAAATCTTGGAGCAATACGAAGAAGGCACGGCGCAACATAAAATTTATTCCGCGCAGATTATGCGGGACATGGATCGACAGGGAAAATTTATCGAACAGCAACTTGAAAAAGTCAGCGAGCGACAAAATTTGGTTTTGCAAAGTTTTTTGTCGTCAAAGGAAAAAATATTGGAACAAACAGGGCAAATCACGAAACAAATTGCCGAAGGATATTTGAAACGCTACGAAAATCTTTTGCCGCAAGGACAATCGGCGTTACAAGCATTGCCGGGCGCAAATTTTAAACAACTTCCGTCCGCCGACAGATAAATTTTAAAAAATCCTCTTCAAAAATCGGAGAGGATTTTTTTTGTTTAGAAGCCGAAAATGTTTTTGACTCTGTCACGGAAAGATTTTTCGGGCGGCGGCGGATTATTCGGACGAAATTTTTTAGCCGAGCCGTCAAGCACGCCGTTATTTTTGCAAAGCTTAAGCCACGAAGGAAATTCATTCAAAAGTCGCGAGTAAAGTTCCTTATTCGAGACGGATTTAAAATCATCAAGCGCGAAAAAATTCGCATTGTCGACATAACGCCCGTCCATGTTGTCGAGCTCCTCAAGAAGTCCGTAGCCCGAACCGTCCACGCCGACAAATTGCCAAAAAATCGGCAGGTACGAAGCCTCAATCAGAAAATTTTTAATCCTGTCCTTGTTGAAAAAGCCGCCGTCGGTAATGAAAACGACATACGCGGGCAATCGGCTGTTTTCGTATTCGGCAACAACTTCTTTCATGACAACAATTTCATCCGTGCCGTAGCCGAGACTGCTCATCAATTTTTGCCAACTGCGCGGGACGGCTTGTTCATAATTTTTCATGTTGACGGAGGGACGACGTTCGCAACGGTCGCCGAAATACCAAAAATCAAGTTCGCCGTCGTCGTCGAATTGAACTGCAACGGGCAAAATTTTATTTACAATCTCCTGAACGGTGCCGTTTTCGTAGCTGTCGGTCATTGAGCCCGAAATGTCCATAACAAGCGCGACGCGAGCCGTCACGTCCAGCAAATTTCTTTTTTCCAACTCGACTTTTAGCGGTTTGACGAGCGAAATTAATTTTGGAGCCCCGTCTTGAATTTTTTTCTCCAGAGAAATTTTTTTGGGCGGTTCGGGCGGCGGCGGAGCCACATTTTTTATTTCTTCGCCGCCGTAAAAGGCAAGCAAAGTATCCAAGCCGCCGTTGAATCCGCGAGCCACAACATTAAATCGCCAGCCGTTCTTGCGATAAATTTCAAGCGACGTGATTGCTTTTTCTTTTTCAAAATCCGCGCCGACAAACTCCGCCGAAATTTGATCGCCGATAAAAATTTTATGCGAAGAAATTTCGCGCATGACGCCCGCGCCGTCTATCGAGCCCGTGAACACCAGCTTTTGAATTTTTTCGGGTAAATCGTTCAATCTGATTGTAAATTCCATGCCCGAAGGAATTTCCGCGCCGATAATTTCCCTGCGCGGCGAAGACAGCTGATTATAAAAAATCATGTAACGATCATCGGAAAGTTTTTCGTCCTTATCGACGCCGAAGCAACAAAAATCGTAAGTCGCCGCGCCCTGAATCTGCAAAGTGATTTTCAGCGGGCGATTTAAATCAAAATATTTTTCCAACTTGTCGCGAGTTCCGCGTTCCGCAATCATAATTTACTCCTCCAATTTTTTTCTAAACCTTATCACAAAAAATTTGATTTACAAAGCCAATTTTGCTAAGCTTTGGAAAAATTTTTGAGGTGATTCAATGAAAAATTTAAAGGAAAAGTTCCGCGCAGATTTTTTTGTGACGGGCAACGAGTACATGCGCGACAATTTGGATTTGAAATTCCTTCCTCGCGCTGATTTATGCAAAGATGATAATTTAGGGAGAATAATTTTTGCCGACGTCAATCAAAATCTTCAGCAGAGTTTTCTGATTGCCAAAAATTTTTTCGCGCAGGTTAAGCCCGGCACGATTAAATTCGTTCTTGTCGGCTTGTCGTCTGTTCAAACGGTTGAAGAAAAAGTTTTGGAAGATTATTTCAAGCTCTGCCTCGATAACGGCGCAAAACCTGTTGCAGTTGTCTTGCCCGTTCACCCGACGATTAAAAAAACTTACAAAGCCGACGCCGTGAAACTTTTTCGCGACGCGATTAAAAGGGTTGTGAAAAAATTTGAGGCGGCGTTTGTCGATTTGCTTGACATCAGTCTTTCCGACAAATTATTTCAAGACAAAACGCATTTGAATTCGGAAGGCGCGGCGGCAGTCACGGCTTTACTAAGCGTACAACTTTATCTCAAAGGTATCATTTCGCCAAAAGATATTTGCGCCGCGAACGAAGACTTTTTCAATTTATTTTCCAAACACTTTCCGCGAGATAAAAATTTTCCGAATGACGACAAGCCGTTGATTCATCATATTTTCTGTATATTGGCTTTTGAAGATTTCAACAGACTTTCCGAAACTTTATCGAGAGAAATTTGCATGGATTTAATGGCGCGTGTCTTTTCCGATTTGCCTTACAGCTATCTTGCAAATTTGGCGGATATTTTTCCGAAAGACGATTACAACGAATTGACAAATCGCCTTTTCGACATAACCGTAAAAAATATTCGCCGCAAAGATAAAGTCAAAGTCGGTTTCTATTTCGATTATTCTGCTCATTGGTGCGGAGATGACGTTTATAATTTGTTCGCGCAGGATAAACGTTTCGAGCCCACGATTTTTGCGCTGACAGATAAACCGAATGAATTTCAACGCGATGAGTTCCTGAAAGATTCCGAGAAATTCAAAGCACGCGGCTTAAATGTGCTTGAGATGAAACGAGATTCTCTTGATATTCCGAAACAGGATATTCTCTTTCGCTTGAAACCGTATCCTGATTGGGTACCCGCTGCTTTTAAGCTTGCAAACATTAAAGTAAAAGAAACTTTGATAGTTCACATTGCTTACGCGTTAAATGTATCCGGCTCTTCGACCAAGTATCCTCTGCAAAACATTTTGTGGAAAATGTTTTTTTCTTCGATTGTCGAGATGAACAGAAGAAAAAAATCAAATAAATTCGGGATGCCGCGCGGTTTTTACAGCGGTTATCCCAAGCAGGATGTTTTTTTCAAACCCGACTCAAAATTTCATTTCGATTGGAAAATGATTCGCCCCGATGCTAAAAAAATTATTTGGGCTCCGCATTGGTCGATAGTCGCCGGGGCTCGCTACGCCACTTTTCAGTGGAATTATCAATTCATGTACGAATTTGCCAAAGCGCATCCCGAAACTTCTTGGGTTGTCAAGCCGCATCCGATTTTATTTCGGTCGGCAATACAGGAAAAAATTTTCCCGTCCAATGAAGCCTTGAGAGATTATTTCCAAAAATGGGATGACCTGCCGAATGCGCAGGTTTACACGGGAACTTACTATCAAGATATTTTCGCCACGAGCGACGGCATGATTCATGACAGCGGCTCTTTTACCGCCGAATACCAATATGTCGATAAGCCGATGATTTATTTGACTCGTCTCGGGGGCGGGGTGCAGAATGAACTCGGAAAAGAAATTTTAAATGCTTCTTATCTTGTTGACGGACAAGATTTGGACGGTATCGCCGCCATGATTCAGCGCGTCTTTATTGAAGGCGACGACTTCAAAGCCGCCGAGCGCAAAAAAGTTTTTGATAAATATCTCAACTACCCGAAACTCAACGGCATGTTGGCGAGCGAATTCATTTACAAAAATATCTCCGAAGAATTAAAACCTTTGACGCCGCGTTGAAAAAGTTTTTACCCTTTGTTAAAATACCTCCAAAAAATTTTTTGAGGAGGTAATTTTTTTGCTTGACATGAAATTTGCACGCGAGCCGCTTTAAAAGCGGCGGAACAATTTTCGCGTCCGGACATTTTGAAAATTTTCAATCTGTCGCCGCGTTCAAATGCCATAAAAAATTTTTTCAGGAGGTAATTTTCTTGCTTGATATGAAATTTGTACGCGATAATTTGAATTTGATTCGCACAATGTTAAAAAATCGGAACAACAATCTGAACCTTGACAACTTCAGCGAATTGGAGCAGAAACGCCGCGCAATTCTCGTTGAGACCGAACAGCTGAAAAGTCAGCGCAATGCGACTTCAAAAAAAATCGGCGCGATGAAAAAGGCGGGCGAAGATACCGAAGAAATTTCTGCCGAAGTTCGCGAGATTGGTAAAAAAATTTCCGAGCTTGATGCCGAGCTCCGCGACGTTGAAAAAAATCTGCGCGATTTACTTTTGCATATTCCCAACATTCCCGCCGAAGATGTTCCGATTGGCAAGGACGAAACTTTTAATCCCGAAATTCGCAAATGGGGAACGCCGCGCAGTTTCGATTTTGAGCCGAAAGCGCATTGGGAAATCGGAACGGCTTTAAATATTTTTGACTTCGACCGCGCAGGAAAAGTTACGGGCGCAAGATTCACTTTTTATCGCGGGCTCGGAGCGCGGCTTGAAAGGGCTTGCATAAATTTTATGATGGATTTGCACGCCAACAAGCACGGCTACACCGAAATGCTCGCGCCGTATATCGTCAACCGCGACAGCATGATCGGCACGGGGCAACTTCCGAAATTTGCCGAAGACATGTTCAAGCTCGAAAATTTTGATTGGTATCTTGTGCCGACGGCGGAAGTTCCCATGACGAATTTTCATCGCGACGAAATTTTATCGGCTGAAACTCTTCCGGAATATTATTCTTGTTACACGGCGTGTTTCAGAGCGGAGGCGGGCGCGGCAGGCAGAGATACTCGCGGCTTGATTCGTCAACACCAATTCAACAAAGTCGAGCTGATTAAATTCACAAAGCCCGAAGATTCTTGGCAGGAATTGGAAAGCATGGTTGACGCCGCCGAAGATGTCCTGCGCACTTTGGAAATTCCTTATCGCGTCGTCCTCCTTTGCACGGGCGATATGAGTTTCACGTCCGCAAAAACTTATGACATTGAAGTTTGGATGCCCGCGCAGAATAAATATCGCGAAATTTCTTCCTGCTCCAACTGCACCGATTATCAAGCGCGCCGCGCCAATATAAAATTCCGACGCGATAAAAAATCCAAGCCCGAATTTGTTCACACGCTCAACGGTTCGGGAATTGCAGTCGGGCGGACTGTCGCCGCGATTTTGGAAAATTGTCAGCAGGCGGACGGCTCCGTCAAAATCCCGAAAGCTCTTGTGCCTTATATGGGCGTCGAAGAAATTCGGGCGTAAATTATGGACAAGACGAAAATAAAAATCGTCGGCATTGGCGAAGGCGGAGCGCGTGCCGTCGTCAAAATGATCGCGATGGGTCTCGGCAAAAAAGAAAATGTCGAGTTCGTCTCGGTCGGCAAGGACGAAAATATTTTGTTGACCAGTGCGACGCGGAATAATATTTTTCTCAACCAAGACCCGCCGACGATTTACAAAAGTATTTCTATGGCTCTGCGCGACGCAAAAATTGTTATTCTCGTGGCGGGTATCGGCGGCTCGGCGGCAGTCAAAGCCCTTCCGCGCATTATTTCTTTTTCAAAAAATATCAATGCGGCGACGGTTGCTTTTGTGAATAAACCTTTTGTGCTTGAAAACATGGAGCGGAAAAAAAATGCGGAGTATTGTTTGAACTGCCTGCGCGAAGTCGATACTTCTTTCATACTTCCCGCCGAAAAATTTTTTCTCTTCCGCCTGTATCAAAGGGAAATTTCTATCGGCGAGCTTTTTGAAGTTGCAAACGAAATTTTCAGCATGGGTGCAAGAATTTTTTTGGATATGAGTTCCGATAAAAATTCGCCGTTGAAATTGGGCAAGGCGGCGTTCGGCTACGGCTTGGGCGCGACGGTTCTTGAGGCGGTTAAAAATGCCGTGAAATTTCCCGCGTTCGAGCCCGAAGAATTTAATCACAGCAAGAAAATTTTTGTTCGACACACGGGCGGCGAGGATAAACAGGCGAAAAATTTTATCAGAGAAATTATTCAGCCCGACGCGAAACTTTTTTGGCAGGTTGACAATTCGCACGGAGAAAAAATTTTGGCGTCGATAATTTTTAAGGGAGAAGGGATAAGGGAAAAGGGAGAAGGGATTAGATTTTGAAACTTTTCCCGTTTCCCTTTTCCCATTCCCCTTACAAGGAGTTTTTGAAATGATTAAAATAATTCTCTCCGACATTGACGGAACATTTCTCACAAACGATAAACACACGCCCGCGCTCCACGAAAAGGCGATTAAAGCCGTTGTGGCGAAGGGCTTGAAATTTGTATTTGTCTCTGCGCGGATGCCCGAAGCGATTTATCCGATAACCGACGCGCTCGGCATGGCGCACACGCCCTTGATAAGTTACGGCGGCGGGCTCGTTTTGACGGAGGACGAAGAAATTATTTTCGACAAAAAAATAGCCGCCGAAGATGCGAAAAACATTTTGGCGGAAATGAAACTCGGTTGGCAGGACATTTCGATTAATTTTTACGCGGGACGACGTTGGTTTGTCGAGGCGATTGATAAAAACGTTCAGCACGAAATGGACATAACCGGCGCGGTTGCCGAGCTTAAATCTTTCGACGAACTTTTGAACGAAAATATTTTGCCGAACAAAATCATGGTTATCTGCGCGCCGCCGACTTGCCGCGAAATGGAAATTGAACTCGGAAAAAAATTTCCCGCGCTGAATGTCGTTCGGAGTGCGCCGCATCTTTTGGAAGTCATGGACAAGAGCATTTCAAAGGCGACGGGCATTGAAGTTTTGTTGAATCATTACGGCTTCAAACTCAGCGAGGCTATTGCTTTCGGCGACAATTATAATGATGTCGAAATGCTCGGCTACATTCCGCAAAGCGTTGTTATGGCGAATGCTCCCGACGCAGTCAAGAAACTTGCCTTTGCCGTCACAGATTCCAACGAAGACGGCGGCATTTACACCTACCTTGTAAAGATTGGAGTTATTACGCCTTGAAAATTTTGCTCGTGACTTGGACGGAGAAACTTTCGGACAAACTTTTGTTTTTGAATCCCGAACTTGAATACTGCGCGATTGTTACGGACGACGTCGAGTCTGCAAAAAAAATTTTGGAGCAAGTCGGCTTGTCTCCAAATTTGATTTATCCTTTTTACGACCTGAAAGCTTGCCTTAAAAATTTTTACTTCGATTATCTGCTTTGCTTGGACAACGGTTGGGAAATGAAATTTTTAAGTTTTGCTCAAGAGTGCGGCGTCCCGAAGGAAAAAATTATTGCTTTGAATTTTCCGCTCAACGATAATTTTTTGGTGGAGCGTTCGCTCAGATATTTTAAGGAACACGCGGCGGAGTTTGAAATTTTTGCGACGGGCATGAGTTATGCCGAAGTAAGTTTGGACGTTACGCAATTTAAACGCCCGCTTTTCAACTTTGCTCGTTCGAGCCAAGATTTGTATTACAATTTTCTGGTTGCGAAATTCGCGATTGAGAACGGAAAAAATCTTCGTTACGCGCTGATTGAACTTGCGCCGTACAAATTTCATTACGATTTGTCGAAGTCGTCCAATCTCCAATTTTTGATGCCGCATTATTTTATTGCGTTCAATGACTTGCACAATTTTTATATGCCCGCCGAGCTTTATCGGAAATTTTTTCGGGAAGAATTTCTTTCGTCGAAAGTGTCGCTTGAATCTTTTGATCTCAACAATCCTTTCTACATGAAGAAGCCGCTTTGTTTCATGACGCCGCAAACGAAATTTGAAATTGTAAAGAAAGGTGACGGCGGCGGCGGAAAAGATTTTCCTGAAACCCGCGACGAGAATATAAAAATTTTGGACGATTATTTGACTTTGTGCGAAGAAAATTTCATTCGCCCGATAATTTTTCTTCAGCCGATGTCGACAGGTTACATGAAAAATTACAGCAAGCGGCGAATGGATGAATTTCGTTATCTTGTCAATCAAGCTTGCAAAAAACATTCGGCGGCGATTTTTGTTGACGGTTGGAAAATTGGAGTTTTCAAGGACGAAGATTTTTATGACTACGGACATATGAATATTTTGGGCGCGGCGAAGTTCAGCGCGTTTTTGAATAAAATTATTGAGAGCCTTGAATAATTTCTTGTGTCGAATTGCGGAGCCCGTTACAAAATTTTTCACGCCGTTTCTCCGAAAAAAATTAATCGAGCCGGGTCGCCTGCACGGCAAGTTCCAAGCTCGATTTTTTTGTGATTTTTTAATCGCCGTAGCTTTTGAGATTGTCGAATTGCGGAGCCCGCTGCAAAATTTTTCGCGCCGCTTCTCCGAAAAAAATTAATCGAGCCGGGTCGCCTGCGCGGCGAGCAACCGACTCGATTTTTTTTCTGTGATTTTTTAATCGCCGTAGCCGTTGGGATGTGACGTGTGCCAATTCCAAGCCGTCGAAATAATTTTTTCAATGTCATCAAATTGCGGAGCCCATTTCAAAATTTTTCGCGCCTTGTCGCTTGAGGCAATTAATCGAGCCGGGTCGCCTGCGCGGCGAGCTCCAAGCTCTTTTTTTATTTTCTGCCCCGTGACTTTTTCAGCCGCGTCAATAATTTCTTTGACGGAAAAACCTTGTCCGCTGCCGAGATTGAAAAAATTCGACGCGCCGCCTCCGCGCAGATAATTCAAGGCGCAAATGTGAGCGTCCGCCAAATCCAAAACATGAATGTAATCGCGAATACAAGTTCCGTCAGGCGTGGGATAATCATTGCCGAAAATCGTAATGTGATCTCTTTTGCCGAGCGGCACTTGCAAAACCAAAGGAATCAAATGAGTTTCGGGATGATGATCTTCGCCGATTGAACCGTCTTCGCTCGCGCCCGAAGCATTAAAATATCTCAAACTCACAAAGCGAACGCCCTGCGCCGCGCTGACACGCCGCATCATTATTTCCATTATCAATTTCGAGTCGCCGTAAGGATTGACGGGAAAAGTTGCGTCGTCTTCGGCAATCGGAATTTTTTCGGGCTCGCCGTAAACCGCCGCCGTCGAACTGAAAATAATTTTATCGATGCCGCACTCCGTCATTGCCTCAAGCAAAATCTGCATCCCGTAAACGTTGTTGTTAAAATATTTCAAAGGAAGTTCGACACTTTCTCCCGCCTCGATATAAGCCGCAAAATGAAAAACCGCCTCGATTTTATTTTCGGCAAAAATTTTTTTCAGCGCGCCTTTATCGCGGATGTCGCATTCATAAAATTTCACGTCGGGATTAATCGCGGCGCGATGTCCTTTACTCAAATTGTCGGCGATAATAACTTCCTCGCCCGCTTTCAAAAGTTGTCTGACTGTGTGCGAGCCGATATAGCCCGCGCCGCCGCAAACCAATACTGCCATAAAAAATACCTCCCTAGTTCCCAGTTCCTACTTCCTCGTTCCTAACCAATAATTTATCACGGCAAAAGCGGTTGTCAATATTGCAAAGTGTAAAAAGTATGATAAAATGATTTTGCTTAGCGCAGGCAAAATTTTTTTACCAAAGGAAGGGAGCAATCTTTCAGATGTGGGGCATTTTTGGCGGTTTATCGCACGATATGGGAATTGACCTTGGGACGGCAAATACGCTCGTTCACGTCAAAGGTCGTGGGATTGTCCTGCGTGAACCTTCGGTCGTAGCGATAAAAAGTGATACGGGCGATGTTTTGGCTGTCGGCGAAGAGGCAAAACAAATGATCGGACGCACGCCCGGAAATATAATTGCAATTCGTCCGATGAAAGACGGAGTCATTGCCGACTTCGACGTAACGCAGGCAATGCTGAGATATTTTATTCGCAAGGCAATGAACTCAAAATCTTTCATGCGTCCGCGAGTGGTTGTCGGAGTTCCTTCGGGCGTGACGGAAGTTGAAAAAAGAGCAGTCATAGATGCGGCAACACAGGCGGGAGCACGCGAAGCTTATCTGATTGAAGAACCGATGGCGGCGGCAATCGGCGCGGGGTTGCCCGTCGAAGAAGCAACGGGCAATATGGTTGTCGATATAGGCGGCGGCACAACAGAAATCGCCGTTATATCTCTTGGCGGAATTGTTGTCAGCAAATCAATTCGCGTCGGCGGAGACGAAATGGATTCTTCGATTATCCAATACATTCGCCGAATTTACAGCTTGATGATTGGCGAGCGCACGGCTGAAGAAATTAAAATTAAAATCGGCACGGCGATAATCACGACCAAAAGTGAAAAGTCAATGCAAATTCGCGGGCGCGATTTGTTGACGGGCTTGCCGAAAACCGTTGAAGTCAAATCGAGTGAAGTTCGCGAGGCTCTGGCAGATCCGATTTTTAAAATTGTCGAAGCAGTCAAGGGCACGCTCGAAAGAACTCCTCCGGAATTGGCGGCAGACATTATGGATCACGGAATAATGATGACGGGCGGCGGAGCACTTTTATCAAATCTGGACAAATTAATTGCAAAGGAAACGGGGATGCCCGTAATTGTAGCCGACGATGCGCTGAGTTGTGTCGGCGAGGGCACGGGCAGATCTCTTGAAAACATGAACTTGCTTAAACGGGTAGTCATGACATCCAAAAAGCTGAGACAATGAGTAATAAAGTTCGCAAGGAAAAAAAAACCGGTAGAAAAATTGTCGCGCTGATTTTTGTATTTATCAGCGTGTTTTGTTCTGTGTTCTTCGCGGCGAAAGGAAAATTTTCTGCAACCGCAACAGACGGCGTCGCAATGGCGATTGTATCTCCTTTTCAACGAGCATTTTCTTGGGCGGGCAACAAGTTGGCTTTCGTGAAAAACAGCGTCGCGGAAATTTCTCATCTGCACGAACAGAATAAACAACTGCGCGAGGAAGTTGAACTTTTACGGGCGCAAAATTTGACGGCAAGCGAATATGCTTCGGAAAATCAGCGGCTGAGAAATTTGCTCGGATACAAGCAAGCCGTCGTTCAATTCGATTTGGTTGCGGCAAGTGTCATAGGGCGCGAGTCGGCATCTTGGTCGAGCGTGATCATAATTAATCGCGGAACTTTGGACGGCGTTGCAAACAATATGGCGGTCGTTACGGAAATGGGTTTGGTCGGGCACGTTATGGAGGCGGGCTTGAATTCTTCAAAAGTTCAACTTCTTCTTGATCCGCGTTCTTCTGTCGGAACTTTGATTCAGCGTCCCGAATCGCGAGTTGCGGGCATTGTCGAAGGCGACATTAAAAATCCCAACTTCCCGAAGATGGTAAATATCCCGAAGGATTCTGATGTTCTGGTTGAAGATATGGTTGTGACTTCGGGCTTCGGCGGCGTTTATCCGAAAGGACTTGTCGTCGGAAAAATTATCGAGATTCACAACGAAGAAGGCGGGCTTTTGAAATACGGCGTGATTGATACTTCGGTTGACTTTCAAAAATTGGAAGACGTGGCGATAATCGTTGCGTCGAGAGAAGCTCCGCCGGAACCGATTCAACCGCCTGTGCAAACTCCCGGCACGGAAACAGATCCTTACGAGACAGCGGAAAAACTTCAGGCGGCGCAACAACAGATTCAAGATGCGCAACAGCAAGTTCAGGAAGCTCAACAGCAACAACTTCAGGAAGCGGGCTACGTTGCTGAGGAGGCGACGCGATGAGAATTATCGGGCTTTGGGCAATGCTGATGATTTTGCTCTACGCCCTGCAAACTTCGCTGTTGACGTTCATAAGTTTCGACGGCTTCAGCGCAAATTTATTGTTGTTGCTGACGGTTTCGATAGCATTTCTGCGCGGAAACGAATACGGAGCATTTTTTGGGTTTATGGCGGGGCTTTTGCAAGACGCAACGTCGGGAAGTTATTTCGGCTTGGCAACTTTCAGCTACATGACGATAGGATTAATCTTCGGAAAATTTTCCGTCAATCTTTTTCGAGATGAATCGCTGTTGCCCGTGATAAGTTCAATCCCTGCGCTGGTGATTTATTTCGCAATAACAATCGGCTTTTTATTTTTGCTTGATTATCAAATTGATTTGGCGAAATTTATTCGCGAAGATTTTTGGCCGATGGCGATAATGCAGGTTGTGCTTGCCTACCCCGTTCATAAAATTGTTGTCAAGCTGAACGAATACGCGAAGAAAAAACGTTAAAGTTTGTTGGTAAATTTAGCAGGTGACGTTTGAAAAAATTCCTCGTCACATTCTGATTTTGAATTTACCGACAACCATTAGGAGGAAAAATTTTTTATGAAGATAAGCGAACGAGACATCAAAACCGTAGCAAGTTTATCGCGGCTGAAAATTCGCGAAGAGGAAAAGGAAGACGTCCTTTTTCAACTCAACAAAATTTTAACATACGTCGAGAACTTGCAATCGCTGGACACAACGAATATCGAGCCGACGACTTACGCCTTGCCTATGCAAAATGTTTTTCGCGAAGACAAAGTTAAGCCGTCGCTTGAAAGAGAACTTGCGTTGTCAAATGCGCCGTTGAAAGAAGACGGCTATTTTAAAGTACCGAAAGTATTGGAGGGTTAATCATGAAAAAATTTTTGGGTGCAACTTTCTTGGCAGGAACTTTGCTTTTCAACACGGCAAATGCGACGGCGGCTCCCGCGCAGGACAAAGAAACGGTTTATCAAGTCGCTTTGCTCCAATCGTTGGCAATGGGCTACTTCGACGGCTCAATCTCCGTTAAAAATTTGAAGACGCACGGCGATACGGGCATCGGCACTTTCGAGGGGCTCAACGGCGAGATGATTTTCCTTGACGGCGTCGTTTATCGTGCGGACGGAAATTGCAAAATAAATGTTATGGGCGACAGGGAAACCGTTCCCTTTTCCAACGTGACATTTTTTGAAAAAGATTTTTCCGTCAAACTCCGCGACGTTGCCGACAAAGCCGCGCTCGAAAAAATTTTGAACGAACTTGTCGACAAGCACGGGCGCAACAGTTTTTATATGGTAAAAATTCCCGGCGAGTTCAATGAAATTTTGATTCGGAGCGAGCGCGCTGCGGAGGAGCCTTACCCGACTTTGGTTGAGGCTTTAAAGACGCAAAAAGAAATTACGCCTCAAAATATCGGCGGCACGATTGTCGGCTTGTATTGCCCCGATTTCATGAGTTCGCTGAATTCGGTTGGCTGGCATTTCCATTTCATTTCGGCTGATAAAAAAATCGGCGGGCATGTTTTGGAGTTGAATTTGAAGAGCGGCGAGGCGCAATTCGACAAGACCGACAAGTTTTCAATGGGCTTACCGATGAAAGAAAATTTCCACGCGCTGAATTTCAAAACCGACATGAAAGAAGATATTCGCAAAGCCGAGCAGGACAGCCAACGTTGAAAAAAATTTCCATGCGCTGAATTTCAAAACCGACATAAAAAAGATTTTCGCAAGGCGGAGCAGGACAGCCAACGTTGAAAAAATTTTCCACGCGCCGAATCTCAAAACCGACATAAAAAAGATTTTCGCAAGGCTGAACAGGACGACATCGGGAGGTAAAAAAATTTGAGTTTATATAACAAAACGGCTCATGAACTTCACGAACTTTTACAGACAAAAAAAATTTCTGCGGCAGAATTGACTGCCGATATTTTTTCGCGCATTGACGAGGTTGAAGAAAAAATCGGCGCGTATTTGACATTGACTCGCGACAAGGCGACGGCGGACGCCAAACTTGTTGACGAAAAAATTTCTTGCGGCGAAAAAATTTTTCCGCTCGAAGGAATTCCCTGCGCGATTAAGGACAACATTTGCACGAAAGGCATTCGGACAACTTGCGCGTCAAAAATCCTTGAAAATTTTATTCCGCCTTACGACGCGACAGCTTATAAAAAGCTCGCCGCGCAGAATTCGATTTTAATCGGCAAAGCAAACCTTGATGAATTTGCAATGGGCGGCTCAACCGAAAATTCCGGTTTCCATACAACTCACAACCCGCATAATTATGATTGTGTACCGGGCGGTTCTTCGGGCGGCAGTGCGGCGGCAGTTGCGGGCGGCGAGGCGATTTTTTCTCTGGGCTCCGATACCGGCGGTTCAATTCGTCAACCTGCAAGTTTTTGCGGCGTCGTAGGATTCAAACCCACTTACGGAAGAATTTCTCGTTACGGACTTGTTGCCTTTGCTTCTTCGTTGGATCAAATCGGTCCGATAACTCGCGACGTAACAGATTGCGCACTGGTTTTGAATGCGATTTGCGGACATGATGAAATGGATTCCACTTCGACCGCCGCGCAGGTTCCCGACTTTACAAAAAGTTTGATCTCCGACGTTAAAGGTTTGAAAATCGGTTTGCCGAAAGAATATTTTGTTAAGGGCATTGATGCCGAAGTTGAAACGGCAATTCGCAACGTCGCGAAAAAATTTGAAAGTCTCGGCGCGGAAATTGTCGAATTGAGTTTGCCGCACACCGAATACGCCATTGCGACTTATTATCTGATTGCGCCCGCCGAAGCCGCAACGAATCTTGAACGTTATGACGGAGTAAGTTACGGGGCTCGCGTTGACGGCGCGGACGTTGTCGAAATGATGACGAACACTCGCACAGAAAAATTCGGCGAGGAAGTCAAGCGGCGCATCATGATTGGCAACTACGCTTTGAGTGCGGGCTATTACGACGCTTATTATCTCAAGGCGTTGAAAGTTCGGACGCTGATTCAAAAAGATTTTATCGACGCCTTCAAAAAAGTTGATTTGATTCTTACGCCGACGACTCCGAATGCCGCATTTAAAATCGGCGAAATGACTTCCGACCCATTGAAAATGTATCTGCAGGACATTTGCACCGTGCCCGTAAATTTGGCGGGCTTGCCGGGCATTTCAATTCCTTGCGGCGTCAACAAAAATAATTTGCCGCTCGGTTTTCAATTAATCGGCAAAGCACTTGACGAAGAAACAATTTTGCGTGCGGCTTTTACCTACGAGCAAACTTAATCCATATGAAAATATAAACAAAAATTCAATCGGAGCAAAAGAACGGGCGTACAGTCAAAGATGGAAAGATGGAAAGATTGAAAGATTGAAAGTAAAGAAATTCGCAATTCATAATGCGAAAAGAAGACAGAATCGAAGTGGGGCACGGGCGCACAGGACGTGCGCCCGCCCGCAACAGAAACAGGATGTTTCTATTGCGGGGCAAACGCCCTTTTCTTTTGGCAACTTTTCTTTTGGGCGTAGCAAAAGAAAAGTTGTAAACAGTCACGCTTTGACAAAGGGGGGATAAGCTCCGCGGACGGCTTGTAATTTTTAAAAGCCTGTGCTAATATAATCGCCGCATTACACAAAAAACAAGGAGGTCAAAAATTTTGAAACTCACTCAAAAGAAGATAGACGATTACAATATCGAGTTGACGATCACTGAAGATGCGAAAAATTTTTCCGGAGAAATTAAAAACGCCGCGAAAATTCTTGCCGAACGCGTGAACATTCCCGGTTTTCGCAAGGGCAAAGTTCCCAAAGCGATTCTTGAACAAAGATTGGGCAAAGAAGCTCTCATAAACGAAGCAAGCGATATGCTTATCCAAAAATCGACTCGCGAGGCTCTCAGAATTTTGGGTTTGACGCCCGTCAGCGAAAATAAAGCGGAAGTTATCACGAACGAAGAAGGCAAAGATTTTGTTTTCACTTTGACTTTTACTCCCTTTCCGCAAGTCACGCTCGGCGAATACAAAAATCTTGACGCAGAAAAAATTGTCGAGCCCGTCACGGACGAAGAAGTTGATAAACAAGTTCAGGCAATGCGCAGTCATCATGCGAACTTAATCGACGCGGCGGAAGGCGATGCGATTGTTGACGGCGATTTTATCACGTTGGATTATACCGGCACTGTCGACGGAGAAAAATTTGCGGGCGGCGAAGCCAAAGACGCTCCTTTGGAAATCGGCTCGCATAAATTTATCGGCGACTTTGAGGAACAACTTATCGGCGCAAAAATCGGCGAGGATCGCACAGTCAAAGTCACTTTCCCCGAAAATTATCATTCAAAAGACGTTGCGGGCAAAGACGCCGAGTTTGCTTGCAAAATCAACAGCATTAAGCATCGCGAACTGCCCGAACTCAACGACGAGTTTGTCAAGAAAGTCAGCACGTTTCAAACTCTCGACGAATATAAAGCCGACATTCGCAAAAACATGGAGGCAAATGCCGAACGCCGCGCAGTTGAGGCACAACGTCAAGCGGTTTTGGATAAAGCCGTTGAAAATATGACTGTCGATTTGCCGCCCGTCATGATTGAAAATCGGATAACGCAAATGATTAACGAGCTCGACGCGCAACTTCAGACGCAAGGCATGAAACTTGATCAATATATGGCGTTTTCGGGTCTCGACATGGATCAAATGCGCGAGGATTATCGCGAAGCCGCCAAGAAAAATGTTTTGACGGACATTTTACTTGAAAATGTTGCGAACAAAGAACATCTCAGCGTTGAACAAGGCGAATTGGATTTTGAAATTGCGATGATGGCGCAAATGTATCGCACACCGCCGAAACAAATTGCGAAATATCTCAAAGAGAGCGGACAACTTCTCAACGTCGCAAGCTCGATTCGTCGTCGCAAGGCAATGAGATTTATCGTCGACAACATGGCGGGCGCGGAAAAAGTTGCGGAACCTGCTCCCGTTGAGCCGGAAAAAGTTACGGAACCCGCTCCCGTTGAAGCGGAAAAATTAAAAGAAGCGGCTCCTGCCGAAAAAACTGAAGAGAAATAAAAATTTCCTAAGGGCGTGACAGTTGAAACGCCCTTTTTTAAAAAAATTTTTTGAGGTGAGAATTATGGCTTACTATGTGCCGATGGTTATTGAAAAGACAAGCTACGGCGAGCGCGCCTACGATATTTATTCCCGCCTGCTAAAGGACAGAATTGTTTTTCTCGGCGGTCCGATAAATGATGACGTTGCCAATTCGGTTGTTGCGCAACTTCTTTTCTTGGAGAGCGAAGACCCTGATAAAGATATTCATCTTTACATAAACAGCCCCGGCGGCATTGTGACGGCAGGGCTTGCGATTTATGATACAATGCAGTATATTAAACCCGATGTTTCGACAATTTGTATCGGGCAGGCGGCGAGCATGGGCAGTCTGCTTTTGACTTCGGGAGCACACGGAAAAAGATTTGCCTTGCCGCTTGCAAGAATTATGATTCATCAGCCGTTGGGCGGCGCAAGCGGGCAATCGACGGATATTCAAATTCAAGCGCGGGAAATTTTGAGACTGCGCGAAGTGGGAAATGATATTCTCTGTCGCCATACCGGGCAACCGAGAGAAAAAGTTATGGCTGATACCGAGCGAGATAATTTTATGACGGCGGAAGACGCCAAAGCTTACGGCTTGATTGATGACGTCATCAACCGACCGCCGAAAAGTAATTAGGAACCAGGAACTAAAACCTAAAACCTAAAACCTAAAACCTAATTAAGTTGGGGGTGAGAGCGTGTTGAAATTCGGCAAAGATCGCGATACGTTAAAATGTTCTTTCTGCGGAAAATCGGAGCACAGCGTAAGAAAATTGATAGCGGGAACGGGCGTTTACATTTGCGACAGTTGCGTTGAACTCTGCAACGAAATTTTGCAGAAGGATTTGGAAGAAGACGAAGAAGAAATTGTCGGCACCGACAGATTGCCCAAGCCGAAAGAAATTTGCGCCAAGCTCGACGAATACATTATCGGGCAAACCGAAGCCAAAAAAACCGTTTCGGTCGCCGTTTACAATCACTATAAAAGAATCGGGCATCACCCCGTCGGCAAGGAAGGACTTGAACTTCAAAAATCAAATATTTTGATGATCGGTCCGACGGGCAGCGGCAAAACTCTTTTGGCGCAAACTCTGGCGAAAATTTTGAATGTGCCGCTTGCCATTGTCGATGCAAATTCTTTGACGGAGGCGGGCTATGTCGGCGAAGATACCGAAGATGTTTTGCTTTCGCTGATTCATTCTGCCAAAGGCGACGTTTACAAGGCGGAGCGCGGAATAATTTACATAGATGAAGTTGACAAAATCGCTCGCAAGCCCGGCATGTACCGCGATATTTCGGGCGAAGGAGTTCAACAATCTCTTTTGAAAATTTTGGAGGGAACAAAAATCAATGTTCCCATTCCCACCAAACAGGGACAGCCGCCCGAATACGTCGCAATGGACACGAAAAATATTTTGTTCATATGCGGCGGCGCGTTCAACGATCTTGATAAAGTTATCGAGGCGCGGACGCGAGGCGGGCAACTGGGCTTCGGCGCAAAAGTTTTTTCGGACGGAGAAAGAAATGTCGGAGAAATTTTGAAGGACGTTTTGCCCGATGATTTGATAAAAGACGGGCTGATACCCGAATTTGTCGGACGCCTGCCGATAATCGTAACGCTTGACGCTTTGGATGAAAATGCTTTGGTAAAAATTTTGACCAAGCCGAAAAATGCGCTTGTCAAACAATATCAAAAGCTGATGGAAATGGACGGCTCAAGACTCACTTTTGAGGACGAAGCCCTTCAACTGATAGCGCGGGAAGCAATTCAACGCAAGACGGGAGCGCGAGGCTTAAGATCTATTCTTGAACGAGTCATGCGCAATGTAATGTTCGAGGTACCTTCAATCGGCGGCAACACAATTTGCAATGTCACGAAGGAAGATATTTTGTACAATCAAGAGCCGAGACTCAGGGCGAATACAAAAAAAATTAGAAGAACAGCTAACGGATAACTTGGAGAGCGGGGAAAATATCCCTGCTTTTTTCCTAAAGGAGGGAATTTTAATGGCTGAAAAAATTACTCTGCCGCTTGTGCCGCTGAGGGGGCTTGTCGTCTTTCCGAATATGATAATGCACCTTGATGTCGGGCGCGATACTTCGGTTAATGCGCTTGAGGCGGCAATGGTCGGAAATCGGAAAGTTTTTTTGGTTGCGCAAACGGATATTGATAACGAATCGCCAGAAGAAGAAGATCTCTACGAAGTCGGGACGATCTCCGAAATTCGGCAGATAATCAAATTGCCGGACGGAAATGTCCGCGTCTTGGTCGAGGGCATGAATCGCGGCGTAATGTTGGAATATCTTGAATCGGAAAATAAAAATTATGTCGAGGCGGAAGTCGAAGTTCACGAAGACGTTTGGGAAGATACAATGGAGACAGAGGCACTTGTTCGCGGCGTCGTTCATCAATTCGAGGAGTGGGTTAAACTCAGCAAGCGAATTCCTTCGGAAACTTTTGTTGCCGTGACGATCCTTGAAGACTTCGGACGGCTTGCGGATTTGATAGCAAGCCATTTAAATTTGAAACTCGACAGCAAACAGGAAATTTTGAGTTGCCTTAATGTGGAGAAGCGGCTTGAAAAACTTTACGGCATTTTGACTCGCGAACTTGAAGTTTTGCAAATGGAAGTTCAGATTAACAAGCGCGTCCGCAACCAGATTGAAAAAATTCAGAAGGATCATTATCTGCGCGAACAACTTAAGGCGATTCACAAAGAGCTTGGCGAAGAGGAAGACGTTGCGGAAGAAGTTTCGGAGTATCGCAGTAAATTGATGGAGGGCGATTATCCCGAAGAAATTGAAGAAATTATCGAGAAGGAATTGAAAAGGCTGGAAAGAATTCCTTCGATGGCGTCGGAGGGAAATGTAATTCGCACTTACATTGAGTGGCTGATAGATTTGCCGTGGAAAATATCTTCGCGGGATTCGATGGACATAACGGAGGCGGCGAAAATTCTTGATGCAGATCATTACGGTTTGGAAAAAGTCAAGGAGCGCATTTTGGATTTTCTCGCCGTAAAAGTTTTGACAAGAGACAAGCCCGCGCCGATTTTATGTTTGGTCGGTCCGCCGGGCGTCGGAAAAACTTCATTGGCGTCGTCGGTGGCGAAGGCGACGGGCAGAAAATTTATCAGAGCGAGTTTGGGCGGCATAAGAGATGAAGCCGAAATTCGCGGGCACAGGAGAACTTATGTCGGAGCAATGCCGGGAAGAATTATTCAGGGCATAAAAAAAGCGGGAACAAATAATCCCGTCTTTCTGCTTGACGAAGTTGACAAGCTCGGCAAGGACGGCTGGTCGGGCGATCCTTCGGCGGCACTTTTGGAAGTTCTTGACCCCGCGCAGAATAATTCTTTCAACGATCATTATATCGACACGCCTTTTGATTTGTCGAAAGTTCTCTGGATTGTCACGGCGAACAATTTGGGCACAATTCCCAAGCCGTTGCGCGACAGAATGGAGATTATTACGCTGTCTAGTTACACGGAGAATGAGAAATTTGAAATTGCCCGCCGTTATCTTACAAAGCGGCAGAAGGAAGAAAACGGACTTCAGAAGGGCGACGTGGTTTTTGCGAAGGGTGTTTTGCAGGAAATTATTGCGGAATATACGCGGGAGTCGGGCGTCCGCGAACTTGAAAGAATAATCGGGCGGGCATGTCGTAAGGCGGCGCGGAAAATCGTTGAAGGGCATGAAGGCGTTGTCTACATTACGAAAAAAAATCTGCGCGATTTTATCGGGCGTCCGAAATTTTTACAGACTCGCGCCGAAAAACAGCCGCAAATCGGAGTTTCAACGGGTATGGCTTGGACGGAAGTCGGCGGCGATATTCTCCCGACGGAAGCGATTGTTTTGAAAGGCAACGGCAAATTGCTTTTGACGGGCAAACTCGGTGAAGTCATGCAGGAATCCGCGCAGGCGGGCTTGACTTACATTCGCAGTCGCAGTGATTTGATGCAACTCGACGACGATTTTTACGAGAAAAATGATATTCATGTTCACGTTCCCGAAGGCGCAGTTCCCAAAGACGGACCGAGCGCGGGAATTACAATGGCGACGGCGATGATCTCCGCTTTGACGAAGAAAAAAGTTCGCAGTGATGTTGCCATGACGGGGGAAATTACTCTTCGCGGAAATGTTTTGCCGATTGGCGGGCTGAAAGAAAAAGTTTTGGCGGCTTATCGCGAAGGTATGCACACAATTATTTTGCCGAAAGAAAATGCGCCCGACCTTGAAGACATTCCCGAAAGTGTCCGCGAAAAATTGGAGTTCGTGACTGTGGAAAATATGGACGAGGTTTTGAAAACCGCGCTGATTCAATAAAATTTTTCGGAGGTAAATTTTTATGGACGGAGAAAAACGTTATTGTTCAATCGAAGAATCGATTATCGAATCGTGCAAAGAAATTAACTTGATGCGCAAAGGCTTGTTGCCCGAAATCGATGCTCGCGAAGCAATCACTCGACTTAGAGAAGAATTAAAAGACGAATTGGCAGATGAAGAAATCGTTGTACCGAAGAAAAAGGTTGCGATGAGATGGTAATTATTTGGAGTAAAAAAATCAATGATGATGTCAAATACTATATCAGAAAAAAGAAATACAAAAAAATCCTTGACGACATAGAGTCTGTATTTCCGGATTTACTGGCGGGTAATTTTGTTGGCGACAAACTTGAAGGATTCAATTTGCCCGAAGGCGCGGCTCTCTACAAAGTGCGCATTGCAAATACTTCCGCAAATGCCGGTAAGTCAAACAGCTTTCAAATGATGAATAAATTGCAATGAACGTTGGCAATGTGCTTGAATTTTGAACGAAATAATTTCCCTGCAGTGTTGACAGGGATTTTTTTCTGCCATCACACTGAATTAAGTTTCGGAATAAATATTTTGAGTGAAATAACTCCGCGTTAAATTTGATATTGCAAAAATTAAGCAGGCAAGTTATTCTATTACCAAATTTTATCTTGGGAGGTATTTTGTATGGCATTTCCGAAAAATTTTCTCTGGGGCGGAGCGGTTGCGGCTAATCAATACGAAGGCGGCTATCTGGAGGGCGGAAAAGGACTTTCCG